>HF989718.1 GCA_000431315.1 Brachyspira sp. CAG:484 | reverse complement strand
CATTCTTTAAGCCTTCTGTAACATCTTCAAAATTTTCCACACCATGCAGAGCAGAATTCCAATTCCAACCTCCAGATGTAACAACTTCAAATTGAATTCCGTCACTTGTTGTGTGTACACCTGGTCCAATAGCATCAGATAATACATGCATGTAGCAATTTGAGCCTCCAATAGCACCGCCTAAACAGCCGCCTGTATTAATAAACTTTTGGTATAATTCATTATCTTCGCTAGGAACCTCAACAATCTCAATAAAGTCTTCTCTTTTAGGCTCACTGGCTTTCCAATTTTCGTAGCGTTCATAATAATCGCCCATTATTGTATCATACTCAGGGTTTTTAACCTGAACAATCTTACCCTGATCTTCCGGTCCAAGCAATCCGTATTTATCCAAAAATTCTTCCAATGTGTCGCTTGTTTCGAAGTTGTAGCCGTCAAGTTCACTTACCATTATCTGACCAGCTGCATTTATCAACCCGTACTGATTTTTTAATTCACCGTAATAGGACAAGCTGTTGCCGGTTAGGGCACTTGTTGTCTTATTGCCGGATGCGTCATAGCTTATGAATTTCAATTCTGTATCATTTAAGGCTTTTATATATTCGTCACTTGCCTCCTGGGTGCTGTCTGACAAGCGTAATTTTGCATTAGTTATCTGCTGCGCTCTTAACTCATTGTGGTTAATCCGCGCAGTTATTGATAACAATCTTGCTTGTCCTGCTGCCATTCCCATGTTTGTTTTTCCTTTTAGTAGTACTTTCCAAAGATG
>HF989717.1 GCA_000431315.1 Brachyspira sp. CAG:484 | reverse complement strand
ACGATACTGTCAAGTCGGTTATTCAGAAAAATATCGAAAAATCCTTCAAACGATACAACGCTTAAAAAAGCTCCCTATAAGGGAGCTTTTAAATTATACATCTGCTACAGGCGGAACATCAATACGTTTTAATCTTTGCTCAATACGTCTGTACCATTTCAAATGTTGTTTAAACAAAATTTTATAATTAGTTATATCCCCGCAGGAAATCTCGTGGAACTGTTTATCACATGTTACCTGCAAGCTTTTTTCAAGCATATGTGTAAGAGTTTTTCTGTCGATTTTACTGTCTGTTAATTCGATTTTGTTGCCAAATTCAACAATCACTTCAGGTCTGTTATCTCTCAGAAAACAATAATCAATAGCAAGCGGAACGAGATTAACTTTTCCATACCGCTTAACAGCATTTTGCGCAATATAAGCAAGTCCTGTTTGAAATTCTATTGGTCTGAAATGAGGCGGTCTTATAATTCCCTGAGGGAAAATACATAAAATATTTTTTAAATCTCCTACGACATCAACAGAATACTGAAGCGCCTTCATAGCAGATTGAGGCGATTTTTTACAAACAGAATAAGCACCGCCTCTTCTTAACAAAGGAAAGCGATTAAGCTCTTCCACCATTAAACGTATTTCTTTATGGAAAATTCTGTGTGTAATATTATATAATACAATTCCGTCCCACCAGTTGCAATGAGGTGCAAAAAGGATTGTAGGAACACCTTTTTCAATAACATCTTCTGCTCCCTTATAACGGAATGCGTAAAATCTGTTCTGGAGCATATTAAAGAAAAACAAGCTGGCTATAGTAAGCCAAAATCTGTTTGTTTTTGCCGGTTTAAATTTCTCCTCTTTATTCCTCAACTTTGTTGGCGGGATGTCAGAATATAATTGTTCCTCTACACTCATAAAATTATTGTACTCCACATACGAAAAATAGTGAATAAACTCGATGCTAATTTTAAGAAATCTTAACTTCTCATCTTAGCGCAGTTCTAATTTATTTATATATAATGATAGCATATTTATTATTTTTTGGAACTGCTCATTGGAATACGTTTTATGGTTCAATAACTCTTCATCAAGGATTTTTGAGGGTACAAACTTCTGGAGAATATATTTTTTTGAGCCATTAAGAAGGTGTCCGATGCTTTCAAAATCTTCAAAAGTTAGTTGGGACTCAAGTACTGTTGTACGAAATTCATGGTCTATACCTGAATTTTGAAGCATGCGGATACTTTTCAGAATATTATCAGTATTGACCGGAACATTTACAATTTCGGAATATTTTTCAAGAGGAGCTTTAATATCCATGGCAACATAATCTACATCAGGCAATACCGTTTCCAGCATCTCAGGAAAACTTCCGTTTGTATCAAGTTTCACTGCAAACCCCATAGATTTAATCTGTTTTATAAACTCCGGCAAATCTTTTTGCAGACATGGTTCTCCGCCAGTAATAACTACACCGTCAAGCTTTCCAATACGGGTTTGCAAAAATGCAAATATGTCGTCCTTTACAAGAGCGACCTGTTTTATAAGTTCAGGATTATGGCAGTAGCCGCAACGAAAGTTACAGCCCGCCGTAAATACTATTGCACTGATTTTTCCAGGAAAATCAAGTAATGATGTCTTTTGCAGTCCTCCGATTAACATAACTACACCTTCTTAACCTTGTTTTTGTGTGCTTATTTTAACGCTAACCTGCTGTGCCGGCTTGTTTTATTTAAACCGGCAAAAACACAGATTTTGGCTTACTATAAATAACTTATAAAAAAGAAGGATAATATTTTACTTTCTCAAACATGCTCAAGCCTCCGGCTCTGCTATCATCTCGAAAATAAAATATTTCCTTCTTCAATATTAATCACAAATTGCAAAATTCTTTCTGTTGTGGAACTCCATTTGTTTGCCTTTATTCCACTGATTTACAGGTCTGATGTATCCGACAATCCTTGAATAAACTTCGCAATCTGCGCCGCAGTCAGGACATTTAAAGTGCTCGCCGGCTACGTAGCCATGGTTTGGACATGTGCTGAATGTAGGTGAGAACGTAAAGTATGGAAGTTTATAATTATTACATACTTTTTTCACAAGATTTTTCATAGTTTCAATATTTGAAATTCTCTCACCTGCAAAAATATGAACAACCGTTCCGCCTGTGTATTTTGCCTGAAGCTCATCCTGATGGTCAAGTACTTCAAAAATATCGTCAGAATAATTTACAGGAAGCTGTGTTGAATTTGTAAAATATTTATATTTATAGTTTCTGTCTAATTTTGCAAGACGATATGATGTACCTTCTCCCGGTGTAGCTTCAAGATTATAGTTGTTTCCGGTTTCCTTCTGGAATTCCGCAATTCTTGCTCTCATAAAATCCATTACATCAAGCGCAAACTGTTTGCCGCGGAAGCTTCCAATATCACTGCCGAGAAGATTCAAGCATGCTTCATTCATACCGATTAGACCGATAGTAGAAAAATGATTTTTCCAATAAACGCCATAACGAGCTTTAATATCTCTTAAATAAAACTTTGTATAAGGATAAAGATTTTTATCTGTCAAATCTTCAAGCAGTTTACGTTTTATCTCCAAACTTTCTTTTGCAATTTCCATCTGTTGTGAAAGCTTTTCAAGAAATTCGCCTTTATTCTTAACATTATCAGCAATCTTCGGTAAGTTAATCGTTACAACACCAACAGATCCGGTAAGAGGATTGGAACCGAAAAGCCCGCCCCCTCTGTATTCAAGTTCGCGGTTGTCAATTCTTAACCGGCAGCACATTGAACGTGCATCTTCCGGTGACATGTCAGAGTTGATAAAGTTCGAAAAATAAGGAATACCGTATTTTGCAGACATTTCCCACAACCCGTCAAGATTTTTGTTATCCCAGTCAAAATCCTTTGTAATATTGTAAGTCGGTATAGGGAATGTGAATACTCTGCCTGAGGCATCACCTTCCATCATAACCTCAAAGAAGGCTTTATTAAGCATATCCATTTCAGGCTGGAATTCTTTATAAGTATCCTCAAGCATCTCTCCGCCTATGATTACAGGCTGTTCTGCATAGTATGAAGGAACTGTAAGATCCATAGTAATGTTTGTGAAAGGGGTTTGGAAACCTACGCGGGTAGGTACATTCATATTAAATACAAATTCCTGCATTGCCTGTTTAACCTGTTCATAAGAAAGATTATCATATCTTATAAACGGAGCAAGGAGTGTGTCAAAATTTGAAAAAGCCTGAGCCCCTGCGGCTTCACCCTGCATTGTATACATAAAATTAACAATCTGTCCGAGTGCTGTTCTGAAATGTTTCGGCGGAGCACTTTCAATCTTTCCGCGTACCCCTTTGAAGCCTTCGGTTAACAAATCTTTTAAATCCCACCCGACACAGTAAACTGAAATAATATTCAAATCATGAATATGAATATCACCGGATAGGTGAGCATTTTTAATCTTTTCATTATAAATCTTATTCAGCCAGTAATTCTTGCTGATTTCTGAAGCGATATAATTGTTCAGCCCCTGAATTGAATAAGACATGTTGGAATTTTCATTCACTTTCCAATCAAGCTGTTTTAAATAGTTATCAACCAGCGAAATATTATCTTCTTTAGGCTGGTTTAAAGGGTTGGACACATAAGATTTTTTGGCAGTGTCCAAGGCAACAACATTTGAGCTGTTTGTTAAAATAGTATTGTTCATAAAAACTTCTCCCAGATTTCCGTGGTAACACAACTATAATAAGCATTCCGACTATCTCACTATCTGCCTGTCATTGTTTTTTGACTGGCAGCTTTTCCGGTGAGGCCATTTTGCACGTTTCAAGCAAGCTCAAAAGCGGCAAATTCAGGCACGGCTGCGGTCCAGTGTGGGAATTTCACCCATGCTTTCCTTAAAATAGTAAATCCATTTTAAAACTTTGATTATAATTTGTCAACAAATCAAAAGATTTAATTTTACTTTTCACTGGAAACCCGCAGCACCAAACAAAATCAGACCAAATCTCCAACCCAAAACTCCGGTGCCTCTAATCCGGTGCTTAAGCTATACCCCTGTTCAGCACCGCCGTACACATCAGCTTACACATTTAAACGCCGCTAAATATCCCGAAATCGTACATTATCATTGAATTTTCCCGGATATTAAAATAAAATGACAAATAAATTAACATTAGTTTGACATGCCCTTACTGTTATTTTAGGATTTTTATAAGAGGAAATTGATGTGCAACTCATCAGCTGTGCCGCAACCGTAAAAGCCGGAACACTCAGAAAAACTTATTTGCTGCGAGCATCAGCATTAAGAAATAATTTTTCTAAGTTGTCCTCTGGTTTAAAGAATAGCAGAGGATTTTTAAATGTCATTCGGAGCCGTACAAACGAATAGTGCAAGGGTAGGAACATGCCCGCATGGTCTGCCTTTGGGGGCATGCCCGATTTGTAACGGAATGGGCGGAGGAGGCGGAATGAAAAAAGCCGACTTTTCTGCAAAACCCGGAGAAATGAGCTGGAATGAATGTGCGGCAATTGGAGCATTTTTAAAAGCACAACAAAATGCAAAGCTTCAAAGGCAGCAGGATGCGCAAAACTTTGCACAACAGGCAATTGCTTTCCAAAATGCGATGACTAACGCATCCCAGCGGATGGCATCACTTGCACAATTTTTCTCGGCAAATACTCCGGCAATTATTGCAAGACCGGTTAATTTTGTACTTAACAATATTATTGGAAGTACAATTAACACAATAAAAAATATTCCTGCATCAATCTCCAATGCTATTCAAACACTTGGACAAAAGCTTGCAGATATATCAGATAAGCTAACAGCCATGGTTGGAGAACTGAAAGCAGCAATAAATAAAAAAATATCAGAAACATTCTCCGAGCTTAAAAAGAAAGTAAAATCACTTTTTTCAATTTTCAGTCCACAAGATGCCGACGATGAAGAAAAGAAAATTGATGAAACTAAAAAAGCTTTTCAGCTCAAAACATTTATACATGATCTTTATAACAAATTAACAAACGAAAACAAAAAGGATATAGAAAAAGATGAACATTAACCAGTTTCATGACGGGGAAACTATAAGACAGCAGCGAAACCTGACCGCACCGCAAAAAAGAGTAAATGCTTATACAAAAGAAGGCGTTGTTGTTAATAACTTTATAAAAGAAAAAGAAAATTCTAATATTATAAATCTAGACGAAACCTATGATACACTAGTAATTTCAGAAGACGTAAAAATGCCTTCTAAATTAAATGAAAATATTAATCCTAAAGAAAAAAGCCTTATCCCTATAAGTGCTATTGCAATAGGAGTAATGGCAGGAGTTACACTGCTAACAGCATTCATACGCAAAAATGCGAAAATTAACAGAGAAGCTGCCGCCAAAAAACTTGAAACACTGCCTTCGACAACGCGAAATGTAGCAATTAACGATGAAACACACCAGGCAATCTACAGGATGATAAAAAACCCAACGCCTAAAACACTTCTGGCAGGAAGCGGAGTTTTAGTTCTCAGCGCAATGGCATTTATGGGTAAAACTTTCTTTGACGGCTATAAAGATGTATGGGTTAAGAAAAAAGAAGCCGATATTCAAAAAAACTTACAGGAAAAGTTAATTGATGTTGAAACCCAATCATTTAGCGGCAAAATTCAGATAATAAGAAGCATGCTTTCTGAAAAAGCTAAAGAACTCGGCAAGTATGTTTCTACAGAGATAAAACCTAAGAAGGGCTCAAAAACCTTTGGAGGGGTAACATTTGGAGAAAGCCAGCCAAAACGGGAAGCTGAAAACAGCAATATCAAATATTTTCTTCTCGGAGCAGGAACTATTGCTTCTATCATAGGGCTTGCATTTTTGGCCATGAAAAACCTTAATGCCGGCAAGAAACATATTGACCGCTATCTGGCAGATAAAAAAGACACAATTAAAAAAATTATAGAAACATCTAAAGATGCAACAAAAGAAAATGACAAAATAACATTAAAAGTTCTTTTTCATGATGTGGATGCACCTAAAGAATATATTGAAGCTTCACTGAAAAAACTAAACTGGAACCCGGAAGAAATTGATGAATTTACAAAAGAAGTCCTTAAAGCAACAGCTAAAGTAAACGAAGCAATGGGGGGGGACGGCTCTGATAAAACAACTTTCTACTCGCATGTAAACGATTACAGGGCGCATTTGTTTAATTATCTTTTGAATACCGAAAACAAACAGTTTAAACAGCTATTCTTTGGAATAACAGGATTAACGGCATTCAGCTACGGCGGAAAACTTGCAGGAGATGCCGTAAAAGAAGTTCAGGTCAAAAAGATTAATGCAGAAACCGAAATAAATCTGCAAAAACGTCTTGTTTCTACCGAGCTTAGAAACTTTAAATCAAAAAAAGATGCAGCAATTCAACCGCTTATTGAAGAATTTTACCGTCAGGCAAAACTTGGAAAACCTAAAGAAGAACTAAAAGTTATGGCTGATAATATTTTGTTGGAAATTAAAAACGGACCTCCGTTTGTATACTCTTAACGGCAGGAGCTTCAAATGGATATTCAATCAATAAATAACTACTACAACTGCAAATATTCTGCGCCTTGTACTGTGATACAGCCGACGGTTCACCAAAACTACTGCCAATTTAATCAGACAAAGGTAGACTATTTTGTGAAACAAAAAGAACTGGGGCTTCCTTATTTAAAAGAGGTTTTGAAAAATTCAAATAATGAAGACCAGATAACAGAATCTCTTTATATTCTTGACAGAATGATAGATAACGGAACAAAAGGCATAGATAAAATGTATCCTGTTCTTTCAAGGTTTAACAAAACCCGTTCTCCGAATATACAGACATTCCTGGCAGGTATATACCGGAAAATTCAGGTTCCTGATGCCTTTGGACCGCTTGTCAGTATGCTTATACAAAATTCTATAACCCCCCGGCAGTCAGTGTTTGACCCTAACGAAGAAATAGGAGGTGCAATACTTTCTTATCTTTCCGACAGGTTCAGAAATTAACTGCATTTGTAAAATTAATGTTACATAATTAAAAATTTTCTAAAGTTTATCCTCCGAAAATCCGATACCAGATACGGAGGCATTTTAATGCAAATTGACAGCTCTAAATTATTACAATATACAATAAAAAAAGATGTTCAGTCATCTGTTTCTGCGAGCATAAATGCTTCTGTAGATGATATTGAAGTAGTCAGCAAAATTAATATTTCTGACTACGAACTTGCCAATCAGGCTATATCCATAGATTTAGACAATATTAATATTGTAAGCAAGGTTAACTACACACCGGTTGACACTGTTGAAATTAACGGAAAAACATCTGACATAACAGATGTAAGTTCTGTCCTTTCTACTGAAGAATTAAACAATGCCTGCGATGAGGTTATCCATGCACCTGCAAACACATCCGAGCCGGAAGTAATAACTTTTTCTTCCACATACAAAGACCTCTCACAATCTACAATAAGTAATATTAAACAAATCATCTATGATTTGCATCACAAAAAGACAGACGACACCGAAGAAGGCGGAGGCGAAGTTGAAGGCGGAGGTGAAACAGGCGGTACTGAAGAAGGCGGAGAAACCGGCGAAACAGGTGGTGATGGTCCTGAATTAGAAGAACCTGATCCTAACAAAAAGTCTTTTATTGATGAATTTAATGATACAACATCAATGTTTGAATATTTGAACTCTCTGGATCCGAGTATTACTGCTGAAACAGGAATTACAAGGGCGCAGTTGATTGCACTTACCCAGAATGATGACTGGGAAGACAGCAACTACGACTTTTTTGGTTCTTTAAACAGAATTTTTGATGTATTAGATAAAGATGATAATTCAACATTATCGTTTGAAGAAATCAAGGCATTTATAGGTGATGAAATCGGCAACAGTATAGTGACATATAAGAATAAAGTTAACACTTATGCTGCGGAAATACAAAACAAATACAGCCATATGAGTGATCAGCAGAAACTGGAATTTGTTCTTGAAAAAACCGAAGAATACTTAAGAGCAGCAGGGCTGACAATGCAGCTTAACGCACTTAACAAGCTGAAAAGCCAAACAGATACCCACAATACAATAAAAGTTGGAAATATTGCAATGGCAGATTTGAATGAAGGCAATACTTCCGGATATATAACACTTGGCTCATACACTTGTCTTGCAGGTGCATTTGAGTATGAATATAACGGAACCACCCACGAAGTTTCTGTCTGGGCGTCCGATGAAGACACTGCAACAGATGACTTAGGCATTACTTTAGACATAAGTCTTCTTGACAAAAACTGGTATGAATTAGTTGATGTTATGGTTCATGAACTTACACACGCAACCGCATCACAATTCTACACACCGGCAAGCAATCCGACTGAAACAGCATCACTTAATCTAAGTAATATCAAAACTCTTTATGATATGGGATTTATTGATGAAACAGAATATAATTATTACAATGATAACTGGGCAACAGTTGTAAGCAATCCAGATGATGTTAACAGATTATTCTATCTTACAAGCTGTGCATGGGGTGAATATGTCGCATATCAGACCGATGCAGATTATGTTGACAGTATTGCAGGAGATGAATACGATGCAGGCAGATTAACCACAGCCGTTGACGGTCCGGATGAAAAACAAACTATTATAGATCACATAGACGGAGGTTATAACACCAACGAAGACGGTACACATAAAACAGCCGAGGAAGCAGTTCCTGACTGGAAATGGTGGACTTACGCATAGAGTTGCATACTTTGCAATAATAGTTTATAATTTGTGTGATGTGAGGGCTTTATGGAAATTATTAAATTAAAAGATTATCCTGAAATTTGCGATAAAATTGATTTTGATATTAAAGACGGCAAAATTATCTACATTAATTTTTCGCTGAACGGCAAAAATGTTCTCATTGATTTGAAAAATCTTTTTACAGAAATGGAAGTTTCAGCTTTTTCTGAAATATCATTTAAAGATATTGACGAAAAATACCACCCTCTGGTTAATGAATTAATAAAATATATTGAAAAATCCGAACGTAATAATTTGATTAAAAAGAAAATCATTCAGATGAAACATAAAAATTTGTAACTAATATTACAAATTTGTAACATAATCCCCGTAATATTAAAGTTTCACGCCATGATTGTCGATATAGCATGTGTAAAAGTAATTTACAAGAAAGGAATGTTTAGACAACCATGGGAATGGCAGCTTCACAAGCTAGATTTTTAGGCCTGACAGCTCGAAAAAACAACGTCGAGTTCGAAGGTCAGCAAATCAACCAGCAGCGTACTTCGCTGTCAAATGAGTCTGCCAATTATTACAACGATTTGCTTGGTATGTCAGTTCCGGTTCCTCCATCTATTGATGACTATACAAAAACTACTTATACATTTGAAGATGGTTCATTGATGAATCAGATTACCGCATTAATTGCACAAAATGACGGTACATATACAATAAGCTATCTTTCAAAATGGCAGGAAGATTTTACACCTGTTGCAGCAGCATCAAGTGTTATTACAAAAAATGCAGAAGGGTATTCAGTTGGTGCAACACCACTGAGAACACTTGGTCAGATGCCGACAGGAGCAACTATTCAAAACACAATTTCTATTGAAGGCAACAGCTACACAGTTCAGGAAGATGAAGGCGGCTACTTCGTAGAAAGACCTAAAATGGTTCCGGGTACTGTATTATGTACGGAAGAAGAAATCGCAAACTTTGAATACTATCTTTTTGAGGATGGTTATACAGAAGCTCAACAGGTATTTAAAGATGAAGACGGTTCTTTCTATACCGGAGATGAAACAAATAAAACTCCTCTCGAAGGTAAAACCGAGGATGATCTGGTTATTTGTATCTGGGATGGATCAAAAGATGACCCTGATGCAGCAGTTACGCTTGTAACCAAAAATGCTGAAGGTCAATACGAAAAAGAAGCTTATGTGGAAGAAGAAGTAAAAGAATATCTTACACAGAGCCAGATAAACAGCATAACAAAATATCCTGAAATGGCAGGATTAACAAGCGAACAAATACAGAAACTTATTGAAGAAGAACAAGCATACCTCACATTGTTAAACAACAAATATAACAACGGTGATCAAACAGGAGAATGGTATGTAAGATATGTAAAGGATTCCGAAACAGGCAACAGTATACCTTATTTCTATAAGAAAACCGAGGTTGAAGGGGCGGAATACGACAATGGTTCTTCTAAAACAAATATCAACTGCTACACTATTGGCAGCGATACAAAAATTGAGGAAGTAAAAGCTGTTGACGGCTGTAAAATGGAAAAAGACTCCTCAGGCAGATACATATCAGTAACTATTCCTGACGGCGAAGGTAATGAAGTTACATATGCACTTACAACATCTACAACTACTGATCAGGACGCCTATAATGACGCAATGAACCAGTATGAATATGATAAATATACCTACGATCAATCAATTCAGGACATAAATTCCAAAATTGAAATTGTTCAGGCTGAAGATAAAAACCTTGAATTGAGATTAAAACAGCTTGATACTGAACAGGATGCAATTTCTACAGAAATGGATTCAGTATCAAAAGTAATTGAAAAGAACGTTGAATCATCTTTCAAAACTTTTGGCTAAAAGATGATAAACGGATAAAAGATATTTCCTTTCCCTTTTTCCTTTTTCCTATTAATTTTCCAACGACTGACTATTATAGTAAGTCGTTTTTCTTTATGTTATGATGCTTATATGAGCTTTGAAAAATCCTATAGAAAAATCGCATCAGAGGTTGATGAAGAATTACATAAATTAAACAAAGAAATAGAAAATTCGTTTTCAGAAAAAACAATACTGCACACAGGGATAAAAGAGTTTCTCCTTGCACCTTCAAAGCGTATCCGTCCGGTGCTTGCTTTTTTATATTTAAAAGCCTGTAACATAAATATTACCGATGCACATATAAAAATACAGAGCATTGTGGAATTAATTCACAACGCCTCATTAATACATGATGATGTAATTGATAACGGAAAATTGAGAAGAGCTAAAAAAACTATGAATGCCGTTTTTAATAACCGGCTTGCTGTCATCTCAGGGGATTATATATTATCAGTTACCCTCCAAAAATTAACAGAGCTAAACTCAATTGAGCTGGTAAAAATATTTTCAACAGTAATAGATAATATGTGCAGCGGAGAAATTGACCAGCATTTTTCAAGATTTCACATAACAGGTCTGGAACAGTATATAGAAAAGTCTTATAAAAAAACAGGTGCCCTATTTGAAGCTTCAATAAAAGCAGCCTTACTTCTGGAGAATTTACCGCCGGACAATGCTGAATTTGCAAAACTTTTCGGCATAGCTTTCCAAATCAGAGATGACCTGCTTAATGTTACCCGGCAGGATAATTCAAAAGAAAACAATGATGTCGCAGAAGGTATCTATAATGCACCGGTTATATTTTCAGGTAATGCAGAACATCCGGAAGCAGGGATTGAAAAAACTAAATCTTTGTTAAATAATTATATAGATAGAACTAAACAAAAACTGCTAAAATTAGATAATAATCGTTATAAATCGGCAATCATAGAGCTTTTGGATATTTTAAAAAATGAGTAAAGAAGAGTTAAAAGAAAAATTTAAAAATTTTTATAAAAAAAACAAACCTGCAATAAAAGAAACTGTTGAAACTGTAGTATTTGTAATAGTAATGGTAATAATTATCAGATTTTTTGTAGGTGAAATCCGATGGATACCATCAGGCTCAATGCGGCCAACATTAATTGAAGGTGACAGAATATTTGTAGAAAGATTTTCAAGATTTTATTCAACCCCCCGGCGCGGTGACATAATGGTATTCTACCCGCCGTTTGAGCAGCTAAAAAATACTCCGTTAAGAGTGTTTGCAAGATTAACAGGCTTTTTCTGCAAAGATATTGCATACATAAAACGTGTTGTTGGAATGCCCGGAGATAAATTTGAAATAAAAGCTGATGAAAACGGAAAATATACTGTCTATATTAACGATAAACCTCTTAATGAACCTTATATAAAAAGCCCGTATGATTATCCGCCTTGCACAGAAGCTATGCTGTGCGGACCTGCGGTTATTCCAGATAAGCACTACCTTATGCTCGGTGATAATAGAGGGAATTCCCAGGACGGCAGATACTGGGGACTGCTTCCGGAAGACAGATTTATTGGTAAAGCTGTATTTTTATTCTGGCCGTTTACCAGAGTAAAAACGCTTAAGCATTAAATAAAAAAAGCCTCTCTTAATGAGAGGCTTTTTTTTTATGACATTAAGTGAAAATACTTCATATAATTCGCCATAATTTCCGAACTTGTAGCATTTGCTACATTCGCCTTAATAGTCTGCTCGCTGTCAGTTTCAGAAGTTTCTTTAACCTGCTGGGTTTCCTGTTTTCTTTGCTGTGCAATCTGTTCAACCTGAACATCTTTAATAAATTCTTCAACAGCTGTTTCAATTTCTTTCAATTTAGCCTTATCTCCGGAATATGAACCGGTAGACTCAACACCCGCTTCACTCAATTCTTTCATAATTTGAGCCCACTCATTATAGTTTGGAATTGAAGCACCTTGAGCCTGTGCAGCAGCCTGGGCTTTTTTTAATTCGTCTTCAGATTCAATACCATCTACTCTGTAAGCCATAATTACTCTCCTTATTGTAACTATATATATAAAGTATTTGAATTACGGCTGTTTTCAGCAAATCAAAATATTGTAAAAAATGTTAACAATCAGAGCTTAAAAGCCAGAAGGTCAGAAATCGGCATACCGAAAGCCTCGGCTATCTGGTATAAATTTGTATATCTAATATCAGCATTTCCGCGTTCTATTTCACTGATAGTCCTTCTTGACACACCGGATTTTTCCTCCAGATCATCCTGGCTTAATCCGCGTTTTAAACGTTCATATCTAATCTTTTGTCCTAATTGAAGCAATCTGTCATCTTTCATAATTTAATCCTAAATTATTGACAAAATTATCAAAATGCGTAATAATGTTTTTATGAACATTATAATGTTCATAATGTCATATAATTCATCAGGGGATTAAAAAATGAAGATAAGCTACATATTTTTTGTATATCATGCAGAAAGCAGTACTTTAAAAAAATCTGCATTTACTCTTGCAGAAGTTCTAATCACTCTCGGCATAATCGGAGTGGTCGCAGCAATGACTTTACCCGTTTTAACCCAAAAATATCAGAAAATGGTGCTTAAAAATCAATATAAAAAGGTTTATTCAACGCTATCACAGGCTTATTCAAAAGCAGTTTTCGATGTTGGGGGAGAAACAGGATGCGTACATGTTTATGAAGGAAAGTCAAATTCAACAAATACTATAAGTGAATGTAAAGCATTTGGAAATGAACTTAGAAAAAATTTGAAATTTATAAAAGTTTGCCAGGGTAATGCTTTGGCTGATAAATGTATCCCTCCGTCTTCTTATAAAAGCTACACTGAAGTATATAAAGAATTCCATCCTGATATGTCAGACGATGAGGTTGGAACACTGGAAAGTAATTGCCCGTATAATAAAAGCCAGATAAATAACAGGAATACTGTTTATGTATTCAATGACGGCACCATAATTATTGCTAGCAATGACAGAAATGATTATGCACCATTTGCTTTTTTAGTAGATGTAAATGGACAAAAAGGACCTAACAAATGGGGATATGATTTATTTAAACTTTCGTTTGTAAAAGAAAAAAATAAACAATATAGACTTATGCCTTCCGGATGCGATGTTACAGAAAAAGGCGGAACAACATCAGCAGATATGTTGAAAAACATGCACATTTAAATAATCCAATTGAAAGTTTAAGTAAAATAGTTTATAATATACTAAGAGCAGAAAACTAAATTGCATTACAAAAGGAAATGTAAATACAGCAAAGGAGATTAGAAACATGCAAAACTCAATTATAGCTTCAATTTCAAAGAAGGGGGGGGGGCTTAGATAGTGCCGGCGGGCTTTCTCACGCTTTGGGATTATCCCGTATTTATGCGTTCACATTAGCGGAGGTATTGATTACTCTTGGTATTATTGGTGTAGTCGCAGCAATGACTTTACCAAATATTATTGCCGGCTATGAGAAGAAAAATACCATAGCACGACTTCAAAAGAGTTATACAATGCTGAACCAGGCTTTTAAACATTCTGAACTTGATAACGGCGAGTCAGTAAACTGGAATGTAAGCAGTAATTCCACCAGTTACTTTAATACTTACTGGAAACCTTATCTGAAAATACTTCATATTTGTGAAAATGAAAAACAATGCGGATATACATCAAATACACCCTGGTACAGAGCAAACGGCAAACAGGATATTATACATGCAATCTTAAGAGGATGGCGGGAATCTGTAATATTATCAGATGGTACATTTATGAGCGGATTTAGTTATGCCGGCTTTGATTCAAGTGTAGATCCGGATGACAACACTTATACCCAGGGACAGTCAAGCCTTATATTAATAGACATAAACGGAGGCGGCAAACCAAATAAATTCGGCAGAGATGTTTTTTATTTCGTAAGAGTAAACGGTAAAGGCATACTCCCATACGGCTATAACGATGATGATGAAGTAATAGACAAAGACTGCTCAGAAAAAAATTTCGGCTATAAATGCGCAGCCAAAATAATAAGGAACAGCTGGACTATCCCAGAAGATTATCCCTGAAAGTAATTGTTTAATTAAAAATAAATAAATTAGAATTATTAAGAAAAATTTACAAAAAGCCTAAAAGTTGCCTTAATAAGGAATTTTAAACATGCTGATATTTATTGATAGTGTGGCGTTATTAAAAAAACAAGCATAAATTTTTCTAATAAAATTGCATGAAAACACAAGCAAACTGCTTGCATTCAAATATTTTACAAGTAATATTATATTATGCCCTTAAAAGGGGTGTATTATGCACATGTAAAATCGGGGCGTACCCCTTAGAAAGATAAGCACAACGTACGTTTCCGGGAATAAAGCCGAAAATGAGGAACTTATGTCAAAAGACGTTATTGAAATAGAAGGTACTATAATAGAATCAATGCCGAATGCAATGTTCAGAGTAAAACTCGAAAATGACCATGAAATTCTGGCACATATCTCAGGGAAAATCAGAAAAAATTTCATAAGAATTTTACCTGGTGACAGAGTAAAAGTTGAAATGACTCCATATGACTTAACTAGAGGAAGAATTACCTTCAGATTGAAATAGCGCATCGGAGTACTAAACCCAAACTTCCGGAAAGCTTTACAAAGGCCGACCGGCGCAAATAAAAAATCTCACGTACAAATATATATAAAGGAAAAGAAAATGAAAGTAAGATCATCAGTAAAACCAATTTGCGATAAATGCAAATGTATCAAAAGAAAAGGCAGAATTGCCGTAATTTGTGAAAACCCTAAACACAAACAAAGACAGGGTTAGTTTTTCGGTAGGGCGATGACGAGCGTAGCGAAACAAGCCCGTAACATCCGTAGCTCCGGTTGAGCGGGGCAAATTTGAAAAATTTGCAAAGCGAAAGCAAAGAGCAGGATAGCCGAATAAACTAATATTGAATTTTGGCTTCAAGTTGCCAACAATTCAAGACTTAGAAAAAAACAAAAGTGGAACTTGCGCACTCAACAGCAGGTGGAGAGGAAGGATTTATCCCTCTTACATAAAAAAATCTAACAACAAGAAAAGGAGAAAATTAAACAATGGCAAGATTAGCAGGGGTAGATTTACCTCGTAACAAAAGAATGGAAATCGCATTAACCTATATTTACGGTATAGGACCTACAAGAAGCAAGAAAATTCTTGCAGCAACAGGTATTTCACCAGACTTAAGAACAGATGATTTAACAGAAGATGATATTAAAAATTTACGTAACGAATTAGCAAACTATCACATCGAAGGTGACTTAAGACGTGAAGTAACAATGCACATCAAACGTCTTCAGGAAATCGGTTCTTACAGAGGAATGCGTCACAAACGTAAACTTCCTTGCCGCGGACAGAGAACAAAAACAAACGCAAGAACACGCCGCGGTAAAAAGAACGGTGCCGTAGCTAAGAAAAAATAATGCGTAAGCCGGTGTGAGTCCGGTGTCGGCTTGCGGGAGCAAGACGAGCAGGGACGAACATTACGATACCGCCGTTGCGACGGAAATGTAATGTACGGAGCGGAGCAATCTATATGATTGCACAGGCGGGAAAAATATAATATGGTGTGAGTCCGGAAAACAAAACTTAAAATAAAGTAAAAAGAAGATAAAGGATAAGAAAATGGCAAGACCACAAAAAACAAAGAAAAAAGAAAAGAAAAATGTATTGCAGGGAGTTGTACACATTCAGTCAACTTTCAACAATACAATTGTAACTTCTACCGATACACAGGGTAATGCTATTGCCTGGGCAACAGCAGGTGCCAGCGGATTTAAAGGTGCTAGAAAAGGAACTCCTTTTGCAGCACAGTCTGCAGCTGAATTGGTAGCTAAAAAATCAATCGACCAGGGTATGAAAAAAGTTGAAGTTCATATCAAAGGACCTGGTTCAGGCAGAGAAACTGCAATCAGAGCAATCCAGGCAGCAGGTTTGGAAATTACATTAATCAAAGATGTTACTCCAATTCCTCACAACGGCTGCCGTCCGCCAAAGAAAAGACGTGTTTAGTAGCGGATTTGCAAAATGTGCCGCTTAGAATCAAAAACAAACGGCACATAATAGGAATAAAGTAACACCGCGGGGGCTTGCTGAAAGCCAATAAAGCAAACCATAGACGCCCCGCACAAATTAAAAGGAGAAATTACAAAATGGCTAGATATAAAGGACCAACTAATAAATTATTCAGAAATAAAAAAGTTAAAGATTTGTCTAACAGAAAATTAACTTCATCTATGAGACAAACAGCTTCAGGACAGCATGGTGCTGTAAGAAAGAAACTTTCTGAATATGCTATTCATTTGGCAGAAAAACAAAAAATCAGATTTACTTATATTGTAAGTGAAAAACAATTTGCAAAATATTATAACGAAGCTGCAAGAAGAAAAGGCGTTACAGGTACAATTCTTTTACAATTATTAGAATCAAGACTTGACAACGTTCTTTACAGAGCAGGCTTAGGTATTACACGTAAGCAAACAAGACAGATTGTTAACCATGGTCACGTTCTTGTAAATGATAAAAAAGTTGATATTCCATCTTACCTGGTAAAACCTGGTGATGTTATCACTATTAAGTCTAAGAGCGCAGCATTCCTTAAATCAGTTATGGAATTGATTGACATGGCTTGTGCACCGGCTTGGATGACAATCGACAAGGAAGCTTTAAAAATCACTTTCGACAGAATTCCTGAAAGAGAAGAATTAGATCCTGAAATTAAAGAACAACTTGTAATTGAATATTACTCAAAATAGTAATTGAAAACAGGTAACACCTGACTCAATTACCGGCAAGTAACAAAATATGGAGAAAAAACATGGAATTAAAAATTAAATGCGTTAATACAACAACAAGTTCTGACGGTTCACAGTACGGTAAGTTTGTCATTGAACCTTTGGCAAAAGGATTTGGTACAACTATCGGTAACTCTTTAAGACGTGTATTGTTATCAAGTCTTGAAGGTACTGCTGTAACTTCAGCTAGAATCGAAGGTATTACTCACGAATACACAGCAATTCCTGGCGTGTTGGAAGACGTTATTGACGTGATGCTGAATTTAAAAGGATTGGTTGTAAAAACCGATTCAAAAGAAGCTCAGCATTTAAGAATTGACGTTGATAAACCTGGTGCTGTACTTGCAAGTGATATTCAGCTTCCTGCAGGTGTTAAAGTAGTTAACCCTGACTGGTTGATTTGTACTGTAGCAGATGGCGGAAGCTTCCATGCTGACGTTATTGTAGAAACAGGCAAAGGTTACGTTGCTCACGACGTTCCTAGAGATTCTAAAGGAATTTCAATTGATGTATTGCCTATAGATGCAACATTTATGCCAATCAAAAGAGTAAGCTATAATGTTGAAAATACACGTGTAGGTGATTCAATCGACTTTGATAAGTTAACTCTGGAAATTTGGTCAAATGGTTCAATTGAAGTAACAACAGCATTGAGCCAGGCTTCAAACTTACTTATCGACCACTTTATGCAAATCGCTGCAATCACAGGTCAGCCTGTAGTTGCTCCGGTTGCATCAATCGAAGAAGAAGTTGAAGATGATGCAAATGTTCCAAGCATGACTATTGAAGAGCTTGAACTTTCAGTAAGAGCATACAACTGCCTGAAACGTGCAAGCATTAATTCAATGGCTGAATTATTGAAAAAATCAGAACATGATTTATTAAATATTAAAAACTTTGGTAAAAAATCTTCTGATGAAGTAATCGAAAGATTACACCACTTCGGTTTAGACCTTGCTCCAAACCCTGAAGTGGAAGAAGAAATCGGCTGATTTTTCGGCAGGGTGAAGCGTTAGCGAAACCCGTAACATCCAAAGCTCCGGTTGAGCGGGGCAAATTTGATAAAATTTGCAAAGCGAAATGAAGGAGCGGGATAGCCGAATAAATCAGGGTTCAAAAAATTAAAATTAATTAATAACAAAATATAAGGAAAAGCAAAATGAGACACCAAACTAAAAAACATACGCTAAGCAAAGCAAAAGATCAACGTGATGCACTTTTGCGTTCTTTAGCTACTGAACTTTTTGTGCACGGTGAAATTAAAACAACTATGGCTCGTGCAAAAGCATTAAGACCATACGCTGAAGCAATTATCACTCTTGCAAAAAAAGGTGACCTTCACGCAATCCGTCAGGCTGCAAGACATATTTATAATAAAGAAACCGGCAGCTATATGGATTTAGCTACAGGTGAAGTATTTGAAGCACCGGTTGCCGATAAAAAACTGGCACCTCAAACAGTTTTAAGAAAATTGTTTGTTGTAATCGGTAAAAAATATTCAGACCGCAAAGGCGGATATACAAGAATATTCAGATTACCTCCAAGACGCGGCGATGCTTCAGAAATGGCTTTAATCCAGTTGGTATAAGCCATGCGTTATGCCTTTAAGGTTCAATATATCGGGAAAAATTATGCAGGAAGCCAAATCCAATTCCAAAACGGCGAAGAAACCGGCACCCCGACAATACAAGGAGAACTTGAAAAGGCACTCAGTACTTTGATAGGCGGTAAAACCGCACATAACAAAAGACCGGTAAAAACAGTCTTTTCCGGAAGAACTGACAGAGGCGTAAACTCATTAGGACAGGTTGTTCACTTCGATACAGATAAATGTATTGTTGCTTCAAAGTTTATCTATTCATTGAATGAAATCCTTCCTAATGATATATCTGTCACAGACCTGCAGGAAGTTGATAAAAGTTTTCATGCTCAAAAATCAGCTAAAAGACGTCATTACAGATTTGAGTTTGTAAACCGCAAATGCAAATATGCCTTTGACGGCGATTTAATGAGAATTAAGTATGATATAAATATTCAGAGAATGCAGGAAGCTTTGGATTATCTGAAAGGTGAACATGACTTTTCAAGTTTCAAAAGCTCCGGAACGCTAAACCCGAGCAAAGTCTGTTTTATCGAAAATGCCGAATGCAGGAGAGTCGGCGACCATATTGTTATTGATATTACAGGAAACAGATTTCTGTATAATATGGTAAGAACAATTGTGGGAACCTTGCTGGAAATAGAAGGTCATAACCTGCCATCAAGCCATATGAAAGATGTGCTTGATGCAAAAGACCGGACAAAAGCCGGTCAAACAGTCAGTCCTTATGGATTGACACTACTAGAAGTACAATATTAATCAGCCGGAGTAAAGAAGCCGGTGCCGGACGGTTGTTGAACCGACCGGGCAGGACGAAACTTAACGACGGTGACATAAAAGTTTTCGGAAGAAAACATTACAGGAACAATTTAGTAAATAAAAATAAACGGAGACAAAGCATGAAAACATATTCAGCAAAACCTCTAGAAGTAGAAAGAAAATGGTATCTGATTGATGCTGAAGGAGAAATTCTCGGCAGATTAGCAGTTAGAATTGCCAATATCTTAAGAGGTAAAAATAAACCTGAATACACTCCAAACGTTGACACAGGTGATTTCGTAATCGTAATCAATGCTGACAAAGTTCGTGTAACAGGCAATAAAGAAACTGATAAGATTTACTACCACCACACAGGTTATCCGGGTGGTTTGAAATCAGCCAGCTTCAAAGAATTAATGGAAAAAGACGGTACACTTGCATTAGAAAAAGCTGTTAAAGGTATGTTGCAGCACAATACATTGGGCGCACAGCAGTTAACAAAATTAAAAATCTATGCAGGAAGCGAACATCCGCACGCTGCACAAAAACCAATCGTGTTGGAAAAGGAGGCTAAATAATGGCAGATAAAGAAATTATGGCAACAGGCCGTAGAAAAACCTCTATCGCAGTTGTAAAATTAGTTAAAGGTAAAGGCAGAATTATTGTTAACGGTAAAACATTAAGAAACTATATCGGAAACAGACCTGCTATTGAAATGTTAGTATACAGACCTCTTGTATTGACTGATAATCAGGAAAAATACGATGTAAGAGTTAAAGCTGTAGGCGGCGGTATTGTTGCACAATGCGGCGCTATCAGACATGGTATTTCAAGAGCTCTTGTAAAATCTAATGAAGAATACAGAAATGTATTAAGACTTGAAGGTCTTTTAACACGTGACCCGCGCGTTAAAGAACGTAAGAAATATGGTAGAAAAAGAGCAAGAAAACGTTTCCAATTCTCAAAACGTTAATCTTTACCAACCAAAATATTATTCAAAAGCCGGACAATGTCCGGCTTTTGTTGTTATATGTTAACAATTGTAACGAAAAATCCAACTTGTGAAATCAGAGATTTTCAAAATACTTTATAAGTATAAGAGAGAATAATAAACGAAGGAGAGCAAAAATGACTTTTTTAGCAGTAGATTCACAAAAAAGCCTGTTCACTTTACAAAAGAACCAATTAGAATTTGAAAGAACACTTGTAATGAACCAAGCAAACTGGATTACAAAAGAGATGGGTTACTTATCACAACAATATGACCAAGAAGAAACAAACGCATCGCTAGAGGACGATCCTCACTACATCCAGCTGCAACAGCAGGAAGAGTATCTGACAACGCGTCAGGATGCACTGGATACTCAGATTAACCTTCTTGATAACGAGATAAGCAGTATGAAACAGATTGTTACTAATAATATTAAGAGCAGCTGCGGTCTTAACTTAATCGGCGGTTAATAAAACAAAAAATTAAGATTTATAAAATAAAAGAAGTTTGTGGTGAAGTGATGAGAGCTATATACCCGGACTTCTTTTGTTTTGTATTTCAAATAACTCAACGGTATTAAGCATAAGAGATGCAATAGTCATAGGTCCAACACCGCCGGGAACAGGTGAAATATAAGAGGCAACTTTAGAAACTGCTTCAAATTCAACATCACCGCGAGTTTTACCTTCTGCATCTTTAAAAATCCCCACATCGACTACAACACAATTCGGCTTTAACATATTATCTTCTATTAATTTTTCACCAACTGCAGAAATTAACACATCTGCAGTTTTTGTTATGTCAGCGAGATTTTTTGTATGGCTATGGCAAACTGTAACTGTTGCATTACGGTTAAGCATCATCTGAGCCATAGGTTTACCGACAATATTTGAACGTCCGACTATGACAACGTGTTTACCGTCAAGTTCAATATTATATTTATCTAAAAGCAGTAATATCCCCTTTGGAGTACAAGGATAAACATATGGTTTCTGACCGGCAAAAAGTTTTCCAAAATTTTCAGGAGTAAAGCCGTCAACATCTTTTATTGGAGCAATTGCATTTGTAATATTACGGCTGTTAATATGTGATGGAAGAGGAAGCTGAACAAGAATTGCGTTCACACCTGCATCGGCATTTAATTCTTTAATCTTATCAAGAAGCACATCCTCGGTTACGTCTTGAGGATAATTCAGGACAAGCGAATTAATCCCGAGTTTTTCAGCAGTTTTTTTCTTGTTATTAACGTAGATTTTGCTTGCAGGATTTTCACCGACAAGAATAACGCAAAGTGAAGGCTTTTTATCAAAAGCATCAATTTTGACCTTTAATTCGGTTAGAATTTCATCCCTGAGCTTTTTACCATCAAGAATTTCAACCATATCAGCACCTACACCTTCTCCTGAGGCAGATTAAGCCTGAAATAAAACTGTTTTATTGCATCTTCCACTATTTGAGAATCTCTTCTAATAGAATTTTCTTTTTCTGTCAGACTTTTATCAAAAGGAATTACTCCAAGAACATCCAGTTCATATTTTTTCAATAGTTCATATACGGAAGTTATATCACTGTTTTCAACCCTGTTAATCACAACACCAAGCTGGTTTCCGGCAGCATATTTAGAACTAAATTCCTCAATTCGCTTGGCAAGATGAGCAGCTTCCTCTGATGGATTAGCAACAATAATTGTTGTATCAATTTCTGTATCTACTAACTGGTTAAGATATTTAAGGTCAAATTCACAATCAAAAATTACAATATCATATCTTTCAATAAGCTTTAGAAGAGCATCATTGATTTGTCCTGTAATAGGACATCTGCAATCCTTTGATCCCACAAACCACGAAACAATAATATCTACATTATCATTAATCGGAACAAGAATATCTTCCATAGCCCATTCAATAAATTCCTGTTTAGACATGTTTTCAGGAATACCGGTTTTATATTCATGTTTTCCGCTCCTGATACCGTAAATTGTATTACGGATGTCCAGCCCGAAGCTGTGACCGAGTTCTCCTGCCAAATCATTATCAAATAACAGTATAGATTTATCCGGAAAAAGGTCCTGAAAAATCTTCAAAAATGCCTTTACAATTGTAGTTTTACCGCTTCCGCTTTTACCGGTTATTGCTAATTTACAGGTCAAACTTTATACCTCTCTTTTAAACTATCAGACAATTTTTTTGTTAAACTCATGGCTTTTTCTGCCAGAGGCTCTGACAAAGAGCCTGCACCGCAGGACGGTGTAATAATAGAATTATCTATAACAAGTTTCTCATCAATTCCCTTTTCGGTCAAATATTTTACTGCAGAAATGAATTTTTCTTCAAGAATTTTTTCATCAGCTTTTTCTAAAGCTTCCTTATCTAAAGTTGGAACTATACCCCAGGCAATCTTTCCGCCACGCTTAAGGAAAGTTTCTACATCGTCTTTAAAAACACTAAGATTTCGGGCAAAACTGTAAGCATCCAGGTTAATAATATTTATACCGCTTTCAATTGGAACACACCAGTCGCATTTACCACAGCAATGGATTGCACAGAGAGCTCCGGCATTTTGGATAGCTTCGGCAGTTTCTTTAAACATTTCAATAACTTCTTCCTGTGAAACAGTTACATATGCAGAAGTTCCAAGCTGGGATATTGAAGGTTCATCAATAAAAATTAACGGTATAGTATCAGGACAGGCTTTTTTAATTTCTTTAATCTGCCATAATGCCTTCAGCGTAAGTGTTTTAATAATTATCTCTTTTAATGTTTCATCATAAATTGCACAGCGTCCGTCTTTATCAACAAGTGTGGTTGCAAGAGTAAACGGACCTACAATTTGACCTTTTGCATAAGCAGGCTTTTTGTTTTTAATAATTTCCAAAAATTTCGGGATTGAGGATGAATAATCTTTTGAAATTGAATACTTGTCAATTGCAGGAGAATTTATATCAGCAGTTATCTCCTCATAATCCATAAAGAACTGTTCCAGATCTTCAAAAAATTCATCATATTCAGTATTCAGAAAGACTTTGCCGTTTTCTTTATCAATAAAAAATGAAGGCATGCTTTCCAGAAACTGGACAATCATGTCTTCATTTTTACTAATTTTAGTGAGCTGCGGCCAGAAAGGAATATTAAAATATTTTTCTACCACATTCATTGCATCTTCTAAGTTATTGTGAGGCAGGGAACCTATCGCTAAACATTCAAGCTTAAGTTTTGATAAATCTCCCATCAAACCTCCAAATTACAACTCACAAACTATGCTTCTTCAGAAACTTCTTCTTCAACAGCTTCTTTTAAGATTTCAGATGCTGTAACTGTAACTTTGAGTTCTGTTTTAACTTTAGAAGTTAATTTGATAAGCATAGTGTATTCGCCGACTTTATTGATAGGAGCGTTTAAAGAAACGTTCTTTCTGTCAACTTCAATACCAGCTTGAGCCTGTAATTCTTCAGTTAACTTTTTAGTAGTGATAGTACCAAACAGTTTACCTGATTCACCTGCTTTAGCGCTTAACTTCAATTCTGCAAAGTTTTCAATTTTTTCAGCAACTTCAAGAGCTTCTTTGTGAAGTTTTTCTTGTTTAGCTTTAATTCTTGCTAAATTTTGTTCGCGGTTTTTAACAGCGCCTTCAGTTGCAATTTCTGCAAAGTTTTGAGGTAAAAGAAAGTTTCTGGCATAACCGTCTTTTACATTAACCATATCACCGGCTTCGCCGAGGTTTTGAACATCTTTTTTTAATATAACCTGCATAGTAATTCTCCTTTAGTATTTATATTTCTGCATGTAAGCAAATGTTACAACAAACAAAAAGCTTTGTCGAGAGGTTTTTAACAAACGTTACATTAATAAACCTTTATTTCTATAGTCTAGAGGCAAATGTGATATAATCTTGTAACCTCAACGTAATGAGCAGACAATGTTCTGCGAAATAATAACAAATGCAAGTGCTGTCTGAGCGTAAGCGAGTTCACTTGCTTTGGATTGAGCAGATTACAGTTGTCTTGCGTATGGAGTTACAGGTTACAAGATTATATCACATTTGCCTCTATGAAGCACATTATTTTATTGCCGGAAAAAGGTATTTAACCCCGTCATCGCTTCTCCAGCGGACGTAGCCTGTTTTCGGAACACCATCCATATCCATTACACTCAAAAGCATCCAGTTGCCGCGGATTACGTTCAAATTTATTTTTACAGGAGTATTTATATTTGCTATAACCTTTGAATTATCATCGGTTGAACCGCGCATTTCCCTTGCTGTTTTTGGCGAACCTGTCAAAATATACAGCCCATACTTTCGCCCGTACATACTGTAAAAGTTATACCAGGTTGAAAATTTTAACGGGTCATCCTTTTTCATCCAGCCGCGTTCTCCGGTTTCGTTGTTATACAGAAGTTCAACCCACTCTTCATTTTCATCTGTAACTGCCATCAAGGCAAGACCTTTCGATTTTATCAGAACAACAAAAACTTCGGAAAACTTCAGCTCAGCCGGTTCAATCTTACTGTCATCCCATTTGATAACTTTAGTTATAGGAGCGTTATCATCAGGCTCAGAGCGCAGCACAATAGTATTACCAACCTGATACACGCCCAGGGTGTTTGTGTTGGAAAGGCTTACATAAGACGGCATAACATCAACCGCCGCGCAATTTAAAGCAAGGGCAAAAAATAACAATAATGATATTATTATTTTTTTCATAATTATTACTCCCTGAATGTTATATCGGCATAAGTTTTTTGAAGTTTTTCTCTGACAGACTGCATCTGGCGTTCAATAACATCATCAGTAAGGGTTGCCTTTTCGTCCTGCATATAAATCCTGAACGCAAGGCTCTTATAACCTTTTTCGATATTGTCGCCCTGATAAACATCAAAAACTTCACAGCCTTTAAATATATTCTGCTGAACTCCGCCTTTTATTACACGCTGAATATCATCGTATGTAACATCCTGATTAATCACAAACGCCAAATCACGCTTTACTTCAGGGAATTGCGGAAGATGTTTAAATCTGGGAACGGTTTCTTTTATTATTGAAATTACTGCATCAAGGTCAATCTTAAATATAAATGCTTCCTGATTTAGTTTCATTTTATCTTTTAAAATAGGATGAAGCTGTCCGAAGTAACCGATTGTTGTCATATTTTTGCCAAGAACATTAATTGCTGCACTTCTGTATGGATGCAGAATTGCATGTGTTTTGGCAAGAGGAGATTTATCCAGAGAAACAAGTTTTATCCTTTTTTCAACGCCTAATTCATTAAACAGGCTCTCAACAATACCCTTCACTGTAAAGAAATCAGACGCTGTTTTAACCTGCCATTTTGAATTTTCAACCTCACCTGTTAAAATTCCGGCAAGAACTCTGGTTTCTTTAACTCCGGTATTCTTTTCATCTGAAACATTTTCAATTGTATAAGTTTTTCCTATTTCATAAGCCCAGAAAGTTTTCTGACCGTTGTCATAGTTGGACTTCATACAGTTAAGAAGGTTTGCGGCAAGGGTTTGTCTGAGCATTGTGCTCTCCTCGCTTACAGGTTTGAGAACCTTAACAGCTTTTGCGTCATCATAAGGTATCATAAATTTATCAAGAAGAGATTTTCCGATTAATGAAGAAGTAACTATTTCATTCAAACCGGCTGAGAGCATTAGCTCGTGAACTTTTTTGATAACACGTTCTTCAAGAGTTATAACCGGAGTCTGCATTTTACTCGGTAATGTAGGCGCTACTTTGTCATAACCATTAATACGAGCAATCTCTTCTATCAAATCAATTTCTCTTGTTACATCATAAGCCCTGAAAGACGGGACCAGAAACTTAGCTGCTGCAATATTTCCGCCAAGCTTTTTAAATCCGAGATTTTCAAGAATTGAATCACATTTTTCCGGCGCAATCTCACAACCTAAAATCCTTTTTATCTGGGCATATCTTAGTGTAATTTCAAGCGGCTCAAGCTTATTATTGCCGTCCTCAACAATTCCTTCAACCCTGGCATCTGCGAGTTCAACCAGAAGCTGCATTGCACGAAGAAGTGCAGGTTTAACTGCTTCTATATCAATTCCGCGTTCAAATCTTGCACAGGCTTCACTTCTGTATCCTACACTTCTTGAAGACTTTCTGTTGCTTTCAGGTGTAAAGTATGCAGCTTCCAGTGCAATTGAAGTTGTATTGTCATCAATCTCTGAATTTTCACCGCCAAATACTCCGCCAAGACAAACCCCTTTATCTTTTGTTGCAATCAAAACACTGTCATTTGTCAGTTGACGTTCAACTCCGTCCAGAGTAACCAGGCTTTCGCCTTCTTTTGCCCTTCTTACGCAAAGATAGCCGTCAAGCTTATCAAGGTCAAACGCGTGAAGCGGAGTACCGTATTCAAGTAAAACATAATTTGTAATATCAACTACATTATTAATTGCACGAATACCGGATGCAAGAAGTCTTTTCTGCATCCAGTCCGGTGACGGCTTGATTTTTATATCTTTCAAAATCCCCACAGAATAATATTTACAAACATCCTTATCGATGATTTCAACTTTAAATTTATCTGTGGAAAAATCTCTTGCAGCTTCAAGAGGAGAGAATTTCAAAGGTGTATTAAAAAGTGAGCTTAATTCTCTTGCTACACCTATTACAGACATCTGGTCGCCTCTGTTTGCAGTAGGTGCAACATCAATAATTGTATCTTTCTCAAAACCTAAAACATCCTCTACATTTTCACCAATTTTAACATCAGGGAATATTCTGTTTAAGATTAAAATACCGTCCTCTTCCTGATAGCCGCGTTCTGCAACACCTAGTTCATCAGCAGAACAAAGCATCCCCTGAGATTCCACACCGCGGATGACAGCAGGTGTAAGTGTAAACATTTCACCGGTTTTTCTGTCAAGAACCTGGCTTCCTACAGAAGCATACGGAACGATTTGACCTTCTTTGATATTCTGCGCGCCGCATACAACAGTCTTTACGCCGGAACCTGTGTTTACAGTAACAAGATGAAGGCGGTCTGAGTTCGGATGATTATCAATCTTTTCGATTTTAACTGTTTTTATATTGGTAAATCGAGGTTTAACTTCTTCGATTGCTTCAACTTCAAGCCCGCTCATAGTAAGCTCATGGGCTATTTGTTTATCTTCCACGTTTGATAAGTCTACGAATTCGTTTAACCAGTTGATTGATACTTGCATTTCTTTAATTCCCTCTTAATATTTATTATACTCGTGACTTTATTTTATAACAAAAGTTATTCAATGTAAAATGCAGATGGAAACAGAAATACAATTATTAATAAAAATTTTTAAAGTTCATTTGTCATTTTATAAATATACTTTAACTTTTCGTCATCAAACCTTTCAAGAGAGAGAGTTATACGTTTTATCAAATCTGTACGGGAGATTTCTTCTTCAAAGTTAAATAGTTCTGCATATTCAATATTCAGGACTTTGCTAATTCTTTCAAGCAAATCACAGGACGGAAAACTTCTGGCTGTTTCTATAAATGAAATATGTCTTGGCGCAACTTCAACAAGTTCGGCAAGTTCTTCCTGCGTCAAACCTTTTCGCTTTCTCAGTTGTTTTAAATTTTGAGCAAAAGATTTTTTTAAACTCATAATACCTCTAATCTTGTGCTGCGGTTCTTTTATATGCACCGGTTCAGCACGCTTACTTAATAGAATATTAAATTTAATTTTGTAATCTTTACAGGAACAATAAGATAATATTATATTGACAAAATACGAAATATAATTTATACTTTGTATATAAAAGGTAATATTAGAAAGGGTTTATATGAAAAAATATACAGGATTTACTCTGGCTGAAGTTTTAATTACTCTGGGAATTATAGGAGTAGTTTCAGCGCTGACAATACCGGCACTTGTCGGTAAATATAAGGAAAAACAGCGTGTAACACAGGTCAAAAAAGTTTACTCAGTACTTTCACAGGCATTTAATCTTGCTAAAAATGAATATGGCAGTCCCGAAAACTGGGGAATTTCAACAACAGATACCGGTGAAACAGATGAGGAAGGCAATCCTGTTTACGATTATTCAAATTCATCAGCTATTGTCAGAGAAATTTTTGCTAAATACATAAAAAATACCAGTAACAAAAAGCACACATTTAGAAAATATACTTCACTGGATGGAAGAAATTACAGTACCGACGGAAGTTCTACAATTGGCAGTAATAATTCCACGTTATATCTTGCAGACGGAACAATGATTAGTTTTGGCTGGATGAATGAGGGTTGTAAAAATGAAGCTGTAGAATGCGGAGATATTTTTGTATTTTTGCCTGAAAAAGATGCTCAACTGGGCGTAAGCGAATTTAACTTTTATATTTCGCCTAAAGGCATAATGCCTTACGGTCATCAAAATCACGCCCTCAGGTCATTTGAAGATTACTGTGATATAACAAATAAAAATGGTATTGTTTCTAATGCTCAAGGAAGAAGCTGCACTGCCTGGGTTTTGTATAACGAAAATATGGATTACCTTCATTGCAGCGATTTAAGCTGGGATGGAAAACACAGCTGCAAATAAGCTTTGAACAATACCCATGTTCAATAGAAATGAACTGCAACAAATTATTTTTTTTTTAATCATTTTATCCACACCGGCTATAAACAAAGTGATTTTTTATGGTAAACTTAACTTATGAAAAAAGCGGGTTATGTTATCTTAAGTTTAATCATAATTGCCTTCTTGCTGAAGTCCTGTGTAAACATTGACTCGCCGGAAGTACAGCGCCCCAAAAACGAACAGCAAAAAACAGAAGAAACCATTAACTATCCTGATGATGCAAAAACAGTAACAATTAACGGAGTTGACTATCTCCAAACACAGGCGCCGGTCGGCAAATTTGGAGGAACGCTGGTTGCATCAACTATCGGAGAGGGACCTAAAACTTTTAACCCGTTTAACTCAAAAGATAATATATCTTCTCTTATGTCTGAAATTATGTACGACGGCCTGCTTACTACCCATCCTGTAACAGGTCAGCCCATACCTAAGCTTGCCAAAGACTTCTCCGTAAACGGCAATGATTACATAATTCATCTCAGAAAAGGCATAAAATGGTCGGACGGTAAACCTATTACCGCAGATGATGTTGTTTTTACCTGGCAGAATATTATTTTTGACGGTTATGGAAATACTTCAATCAGAGATTCTATTGTTGTCGACGGTAAACTGCCTACTGTCAAAAAAATAGATGATTATACGGTTGAATTTAAGACACCTCAACCGTTTGCACCTTTTATAAGGATGCTCTCCAGCCCGATTGCTCCGAAGCATATTTTCATGCCTGCGGTTAAAAAAGGCAAAAGCTACTTTGAAACATTCTTATCCACAAATACAAATCCTAAAAATTTTGTCACTTCAGGTGCATTTAAATTAAAAGAATACGTTCCGGCTCAGCGTGTAGTATTTGAACGCAATCCCGATTACTACGTTATAAATACCAGGGATGAAAAGCTGCCTTATTTGGATAAACTCGTTTATTTGATAGTCGGGGATATTAATAATGAAGTTTTAAAATTTGAAGGCGGAGAACTTGACACTATCGGGCTTCAAGGGGCGAACGTTGCAAGATTTAAGGAACAGGAAAAGCATTCGGATTTCACAGTTTATAATCTTGGACCGGATACCGGCACAATGTTTCTTAGTGTAAATCTCAATAATCGTAAAAATGATGACGGTAAATATAATGTAGAACTAAAGAAACAACGATGGTTTCAGGATAAAAATTTCCGGCAGGCTGTGGATTATGCAATAGATAGAAAAAATATGGTGCTGAATATTGCAAACGGACTGGGTGCACCGCTTTATACAGCAGAAAGCCTTAACTCAATATTTCTGAACAAAAATCTTAAAGCCTACGACAAAGATTTAAACAAGTCAAAAGAAATGCTGCAAAAATCCGGCTACCGCTGGGATAAGAAAGGGCATCTCCTTGATAAATACGGCAATCACGTTGAATTTGATCTTTATACAAATGCCGGCAACACTGAGCGTGAAGCCATAGGGGTTATGGTAAAACAAGACCTTGAAGATTTGGGTATGAAAGTTAACTTCAAGCCGATTGAATTTAATTCACTTGTTAACAAACTTGTGAATACTCTTGACTGGGATATGGTAATAATGGGGCTTACAGGGTCGCCGCTTGAGCCAAACGGCGGGAAAAATGTCTGGATGTCAAATGGAACGCTTCATATGTTTAACCAGCGTCCGGCAAACTACACAAAAGACGACAGGTATGTTTGGGAAAAACAAATTGATGATCTTTATATAAAAGGTGCTCTGGCGACAGATTTTGAAGCCCGTAAAAAATTCTACGACGAATATCAGGCTATAGCTTATGATGAAAAACCTTTTGTGTATATTTATTCACCAATCAGAATTGCTGCGATGAGGAATAAATTTAAAAATATATTTCCTACCTCTCTTGGCGGGATAACACACAATATCGAAGAAATCTATATTGATAATGACACAGCAAAGCCCGATGAGGATTAGTTATGCAGATACTAATATATATATTAAAAAGAATATTGCAATCAATTCCTTTACTGGTAATAGTATCAGTAATAAGCTTCTTTATAATACGTTTAAGTCCTGTTGATCCGCTTGCCGAACTGAGGCTTAACCCTTCTGTTTCACAGGAAACACTGGAAAAAGAAACAAAACGGCTGGGGCTTGATAAACCTATAATTGTTCAGTATGGTAAATGGGCAAAGTCTTTTCTTAAAGGGGATTTAGGGATTACTTCAAACGGAGAAAGAGTAAGCACAAAATTAAAAGAAAGAATACCTAATACTCTTCTTCTTACAACAATTGTAATCTTTTTAACTTGGCTTGCCGGAATACCTCTTGGTGTCCTTGCAGCATTAAAGTGGAAATCACCTCTTGATAGAATTCTTACTGTCTTAACCAGCGTAGGAATGGCTATTCCGTCATTTTTCTTTGCTGTGCTTCTGTTAATTTTTGCAGTCAAAACAGGATGGTTTCCAATTGGCGGACTTACAAGCTCAAACTTCTTAGAAATGAATTTTACTCATCAGGTATGGGATATAACCCGTCATTTAATACTGCCTGTAACAGTATTGTTTACTATTTCTCTTGCAGGACTGCAAAGACAGATGAGGGCAAACCTTCTTGATGTCCTTGACAGCGATTATGTAAAATTTGCACGTGCCAAAGGTTTGAGTGAGTTTGATGTAATCTATAAGCATGCACTCAGAAATGCTATAAATCCTATGATTACGCTTCTGGGCTTTGAATTTGCAGGGCTGTTGAGCGGTGCTGCTCTTACTGAATATGTATTTCAGTATCCGGGGCTTGGAAGGTTAATTCTTGAAGCTGTTTTGCGTTCCGATATAAATCTTGTAATGGCATCTTTAATGATGGGGGCAATTATGCTTATACTTGGTAATTTGATTGCGGATATTCTACTTATTATTACAGATCCAAGGATTAGGGTGAAAGCATGATTAAAGAAGTTTTTAAACAATTAATGAAAGACAAATTTGCAAAAATTGCCCTTATTCTTCTGGGGCTTATTTACCTTGCATTATTCTTTGCAGACTTTCTTGCACCATATACAAAAGATTTTTCGGACAGGACAATGGCATACGTTCCTCCTTCCAAAATTTTTATAATTGATGAAAATAAAAAGTTGTCAAAACCTTACACCTATAATTATATAAGAAATTTTGACGAAGAAAATTTACGTATCACATACGACTTTGACCGAAGCCAAAAGCATTATGTGAAATTCTTTGCAAAAGGACAGCCTTACAAGTTTTTAGGAATAATTCCAATGGAGCGGCACCTGATTACAACAGATGCGGACGGAAGATTATTTCTTCTGGGAACAGATATTAACGGGCGTGATGTTTTTTCAAGACTGCTTTTCGGCGGAAGAATTTCTATGACTATAGGATTTCTTGCCCTGTTTGTTTTGTTCCCGATAGGACTTTTATACGGTGGTATTGCAGGCTATTTCGGCGGAATTGTTGATACTTTGATGATGAGGTTTGCAGAAGCTGTTATGTCAATTCCAAGTTTCTATCTTTTGATAATCCTTGCATCAATACTTCCATCCGGTATGACCAGTATACAAAGATTTATGCTAATTGTAATAATTCTTGCATTAATAGGATGGGCAGGGTTTGCAAGAGTAGTAAGAGGGATGGTGCTTTCAATTAAGAATCAGGAATTTGTTCAGGCTGCAAAATCAATTGGAGCATCGCGGCTGCGCATCATAATAAAACATATACTCCCGCAGACAGCAAGCTTTGTTATTGTGGCAATGACATTATCTGTTCCTTCATATATTCTTTCAGAATCCGGTTTGAGCTTTCTTGGACTTGGAATTCAGCAGCCTGATGCAAGCTGGGGAAATATGCTTAAAGAGGCTCAGGAATATACAAATATTATCTATAGACCATGGCTTCTTACTCCCGGATTTTTAATTTTTGTTGCGGTGCTGGCTTTTAACCTGATTGGTGATACAATAAGAGATGTGTTGGATCCTAAAAGCAAAGTGAGATAACAGAATGCTGGAAAATATATTACAAAGCACCCAGTTTATAATATTTATAAGGGTATTAATTGCAGTACTGCTTGGTTTTTCTATTGGTCTTGAACGTGAAATGACCAATAAATATGCAGGTTTAAGAACTAATATACTTGTGTGCGTAGGCGCTTGTGTGTTTACAATACTTTCAATCTATGGTTTCCCGACATTTGCTGATGGAGATAATGTTTCTATAGCAAATGCAACAGGGATTAGAGATACTTCACGTGTTGCAGCACAGGTTGTTACCGGTATCGGTTTCATCGGCGGCGGTACAGTATTAAGACATGGCGCTACTGTTTTCGGTATTACTACAGCGGCAACTCTATGGATTGCAGCAAGCATTGGTATGGCATGCGGAACCGGTATGTTCGGACTGGCTTTGATTTCAACTATACTTTCAATTATAGTTCTTGTTTCTATCAGAATGTTTGAAAAAAATGTGCTTGTCACCAGCACAAAAAATCTTAAGCGATTAAAATTGGAACTTAAATGCCAGAAAAATTTATCCAACGAAATATATGACTTTCTTGTAGAAAAATATCCAAAGCTTAGAGAAATTTCAAAAAAACAAAATAAACAGGATGATGACATTGTAAAAATTTCTGTTGTAATAGACACAAATGTGAAAAAACCTATTCAGAATATTTATAAAACACTCCAAAAAGTTGATGGAATTGAATCAATTTCAGTTCAGGAATTTAACGAATTATTGTAACGAATTTTTAACAAACATAATAAAAAGTTAAAGTTTCCTTTCAATATAGCCGTAATACAAAGTGTAAGTAAACGGAAATATTGAAAGGACTACTGTAAACCAATGGGAATGGCGGCTTCACAAGCTAGATTATTAAGTATCACCGCAAGGTTGACCGACAATGAAAATTCCGGTCAGGATATTTCATATTCTAAAATCCGTCTTGCCGATCAGACTGAACAGGTTAATACAGATTACCTTAACGCTCTTAAGGCAACCAAGTTAACAGTTCTTACAGGCTTTAACGGCTCTGAAGAAGTTTATACAGATATTTCCTATAACCTTATGACAGGATATAATACCCTTGCAGCAGGACAGCAGTATGTTGTAACAGATAAAAAAGGCAGAGTTCTTGTTACTCAAAAACAAAAAGAAGCATATGAAGCAAGCAACGGGTATTTAAACGGATTTTTAGCTGCATACGGATATTCACAGGCGGATATTGATATTACGCAAAACAGTGATGCAAGTGAAGAAGATAAAGCACTTACAGAACAAAAAATTCACGATGCGTGGGATCAATACCTTACATCTGTAGGCTTGCATTACGGTGATGAAGAACATGGTCTTGATTTTGGTTATGTATCATTCTCAGATGAACCTTATGACGGATATGTAACTTATACAGACTTAGCTACAGGCGAAACAAAAGCGTTAAACTATGAAGGTACAACTCAGGAACAGCGTGAATTGTATGATTATGCTGTTGCATTGACTGAAGCTTATTACGGCACATCAGATTCTGCCAACAAACTTGATACGGCAGCAAAAGCTGAAAATCAAACCTTCATTAAATATCTGACTAATATATTCAATAAGATGCAGTCTTCCGGTTATTATGTTGAAGCTGATGAAACAAAAACTCTTAAAGACAATGCCTGGTTTGAAGATCAGCTGCGTTCAGGAGATTTGCAGCTTGAGTACTACTCTGCAACTGAGAAAAAATTTGTTTCTACTTCAATAGATGCAGATTCTTCTATCCAGGAAGTAGAAGATGAAAGAGAAATTGCGATTGTAGAACGTGAATATCAGATGAAACTTGAAGAAATTGAACAACAAGATACTAAATATGATATGGAACTGAAAAAGTTAGACACCGAACACAACGCATTACAAACAGAATATGATTCAGTTAAAAACGTAATCGACAAAAACGTAGAAAAATCCTTCCAGATATTCTCATAACCGAAAGGATTTTCGTAAAACAGATTTTTTTATTGATTCCTTTTCCTTTATTTCCTTATTAATTTTCAAAATTTCCCCTACCACTTTATCCCTAAAGTGGTTTTTCTTTATGATTAATTCATTTCATTACCAACAGTATAATCAACATATTTAAGCATATCATCCAGTAATACTGAATTAATATCCGAAATAGAACCATAAAGCCCGTCCGGAGTTATAACGAAAAAGAAAACATCCGCCCCGAGCTGATTAGGACCTTTCATACCGTTTCCGTCAATCAACAACTGACCACACTGGTAATCTTTAGTAACAACAGGGATCTTATTACCGCTACTATCATATAAATAGTTTCCATTTGAATCTGTTTTATAATTTGTAAAACTGGTAAGACATCCGCCTTCATTATTAAATTTCATCATTGCAATACTGGACCCATCTTGTAAGACAATCCTGTAATAGAGTTTCATATTAAGTGCTTTGCTTTTCCCGTAGCCATCATTTTTAGCTTTAGGATATTTGACTGTATCTGCAGTACACCCCACAGTATTTGGCAAACAAGTTTTAATAATCTTCATATTCTTAAAGATAATATTTGCAACATCCTGAACATTTCCTGTTTCAAATAAAGATGCAATATTTTTTGAGTTCCCGCTCATCTCAAAAGCTGAGTAATTAATCGCATTCATTATCATTGAATACGACTTTTTCACCTGAGAAATTAAAACTTTATCCTTATACTTTGTAAGTAATGCAGGTAAAGTCATAGCAGCAACAACACCAATAATTCCCAGTACTCTGCCCCCCCCCCGAAAAACCTTGTCATTACTGTGTTTTCCATAACTTAATCTCCTTTTTTAGTTGTATCTGTTCTTTCTTACTTTTTTTGATTAAATATAAAACTTTTTGAGGCGATAGCGGGAGCAGGGCGAGAGCGTGCCCGAAAAAAGTTTTATTTTTAATCAAAAGGTGCTACTGCTTTGTGTTATCTGTTTATTTTTGCTCAAGCTTACTTCCGCTCAGTTTAAGCTTTCGTTGCGAAAATAATTACAGCTAATTATTTCTTTTTCTTTAATGTTGATTTTTTCTTATTTATTTTATCGCGTCTGCTTAGTATAAGCGAGAGCTCAGCGGAAGCCTGTTTGAGAAAACATTTATAGCTTTTCTATCATGGTTTCCTCTGCTTTTTTATTATAATATATTTTGCATTTGATTTCAATATAAACAGATTAAAATCTTACAGGATAATCATCTGGAATTTCCCAATTATTTTCCATTATTTTTTTTACACAACCTCGCGATGGTAAATACCTTGTACCTTTTTGACCGGTACATTCATCACTATCTATTGCTTGCAAACCTTTCTTGCCACTTATACCGTTTGAAATCTCAAAAATAAAATAATCCTTACCAGATATTAAGTTTCTTGATTTTGTATTGTCACCACGAACATTATCAATATTTTTAGCCTCAGGGAAAAACATACATAAAAATGGGAATGAAGCACCACTGCCTTCATAAATTCCACAAGCAACTCCGCTTCCATCAGTAAATTTTATTGCAAAACCGTCATACCACACACAATAAAGGTGAAAACTTTCATTAACCTTTTTTACATTAAAATATGGTCTGATATATTTCATAAACCAGTCATAATCAGAAATTGTCCCATTTTGTATAATATTTCCATCTTCATCTTTGTATGTATCTTGTGGCCATTCCCAAAACTGCATTTGCTCATTATCAGCTTCGGAACGAATTAAAGCATTGCTGAATGTACTATAAAAACGCTTTAATTTGACCTCAACCTGTTTCTTACGATATTCCCCGACAACTACCGGCAGAGTCATTGCCGCAACAATCCCTATAATACCAAGAGTTATTAATACTTCTGCTAACGTAAATCCTGCTTTTTTGAACGGCGTAATGCCAATTAAGGAGCTAAGATTAGTTGCCCCCCCCCCCGAAAGAGTGACTATGATTGATTTTCAACATTTTAATCTCCTTTTCCTATGTACATTATCATTATAAACGATTTTAAAAAAATTTCAACCTTATAAACAATTAAGCAATTGCATTTAAAACGAAAATAATATAGACTTCTTTTATATGGAAAATTTAATCGAAATTAAAGACTTATATGTTGAATATAAATCAAATAAAGGTATACTGGGCGGAACGCAAATAGTTCATGCTGTGAACGGGGTTTCACTAGACATAAAAAAAGGTGAAATTTTAGCTGTTGCCGGAGAATCAGGCTGCGGCAAATCTACACTGGCAAAAGCTCTTATCCGTCTGGAGCCCGCAAAATCCGGACAAATTAATTTTGAATGCAGAAATGTCTTAAATATGGATAAAAATGAATTAAAGTCCTACAGAAAAAAAGCCCAGATGGTTTTCCAAAATCCGTATTCAAGCCTTGATCCTAAAATGAAAATTATAGACACTCTGAAAGAACCTTTACAAATTAACACAGATTTGTCAGATGAAGATATTGAGGCAATTATTAAAGAAAAAATTAAAAAAGTAGGTTTAAACGAAGAAAGTTTAGAATTATATCCGCATGAATTTTCAGGCGGGCAGCGCCAGAGAATTGCAATAGCAAGGGCGCTTGTCCTAAACCCTGAATTTATTCTGGCAGATGAGCCGGTAAGTGCACTAGACGTAAGCATTCAGGCGCAGATAATTAACCTTTTAAAAGAGCTAAAAGACGATTTTAATTTAACATTCGTTCTAATCACACACGATATGAGTGTTATAAAATATCTTGCAGACAGAGTTGCTGTAATGTACCTTGGTGAAATTGTTGAAATAGGCACAACCAAAGAAATATTTGATAATCCTTGTCATCCGTATACCAGAGCACTTTTGAGTGCAGTACCTCAAATTTCAGGGAAAGAAAGCAGCCGTGAAATTCTAAAAGGGGATTTACCATCACCTTCCAATATTCCAAAGGGATGCAAGTTCCATACAAGATGTCCTAAATGCTTTGAACCCTGTCCGATAAGCCCTCCGGAAAACTCGAAATTAAGTGAAACTCATTTTGTAAAATGTTATTTATATGATTAAGCAATTTTTAATATTCAGCTGTTTTATAGTGGTATGATAAAAATCAGCAGCACTGCGAAATTACCGCTAAATATATGCAAAGGCTCTGTTCAAGAGCGTTATAAGCTTGCAGCAAAATTAAATGCAGATTTTTTTGATAAACTTTCAAAAGAATTCACTACAAAAGAAATTTCTAAAGAGGTATTTGAAAAAACACTTCAATCAACAACGCCAACTAAGATTAATGTTAAAGTGCTTGATTACAACAGCCGGTATGGCGGTATGACAGAAGCTGTCTTAAACAGTAATAGGTCAGAAATTAACGGTTTCAATATTTACCTGCCGCTAAATAAATACAGTAAGCAGCTTGGGATTTATGGCATAGAAACAGCCCTTCACGAATCATTCCATTTCAATTCGCATATAGTTAACCCTAAATATACCGCAAGGAATAAAAAAATGTACGAAACCGGCTTAACAGAACTTACTGAAGATTTCTATAAAAACACACTTTACGCAAAAGATAAAGGAATTGATATTAAAACAATAAAAGAAATTCTGAACACTTTTTTGAGCAATTTCAGAGCGGAAGAACAGATTAACTTCCTTCAAAACTGCCGCTACCGGCTTACCGACGAAATGCACGCATTTGCAGAAGGCGCCAAGTATCTGGACAGAATACAGGATATACATTCAGACAAAATCCAGGAAAAAATACCGTCAATGTTCGTTGAAGAATACCATTTCCCTGAAAAAATACAGATGATAAATGAGAAATTAAAAGAAATTCTTTTAAAATGCAGAGCTGAATAAAAACTTGTTTATGCTAAAATTTTATTATGGATAGAAAAGTTGTCACAACAAACAGAAAAGCCTTTCATGACTTCATTATTTTTGAAAAATATGAAGCCGGTATTGTGCTGAGCGGAACAGAAATAAAATCAATCCGAGCAGGTGCAATTAATCTGAAAGACAGCTTTTGTAAAATTGATGACAATGAAATTTTTCTATACAACTGCCACATCTCGCCTTACGAGAACGGCAACAGGTATAACCACGAACCGAAACGGACAAGAAAACTTCTTTTAACTAAAAAAGAAATCCTGAAAATGCAGACAAAAGTAAAAAAAGAAGGCTACACAATTGTCCCGTTGGAGGTTTACTTTAAACAGGGATTAGCTAAAATTGAAATAGGCTTGGCAAAAGGTAAAAAACTCCACGATAAACGTGAAGATATTGCCAGAAAAACCCAAACCCGCGAAATGCAGCGTGCATCCAAAATTAGCTGCTAATGTGTCAATTGTGAACTAAGTTGCCATTAAAGTTTTTTATTGTATAATTAAGTCGTAATAAATTGATAGGGATAAGAATAAATGACTATTCAAGATTGGTTTGAAAAACGTAAAGAAGCCCAAATTCAAAGAAGGGCGCTGGAAGCTAGAGCGGAAGTTGAACAAAATCCTGATTTGTGGGTAAAATGTGTTCACTGTGATGCACAGCTTTTAAAAGAAGATTTGGCTAATAATGATATGGTATGTCCAGTTTGCGATTACCACTTCAGAATAAATAATAAAAAAAGAATTAAGCAATTGTTTGATGAAAACTCTTTTGAAGAATTGTTTTCAGAAATTAAACCTACAGATCCTCTGGACTTTGTTGATACAGAATCTTACAAAGACAGAATAGAAAAAGCACAGAAAAAAACTAACCTTAATGACGCAGTTGTAACAGGGATTGCAAAAATAGAAGGGCATCCTGTAGCCGCAGCAGTAATGGATTTTGATTTTATGGGCGGTTCAATGGGCAGTGTTGTAGGAGAAAAGGTTACCCGATTGATTGAAAAGGCAATCGAATTGAGGCTTCCTGTTCTTGCAATCACATCTTCCGGCGGTGCAAGAATGCAGGAAAGCGCATTAAGCCTTATGCAAATGGCAAAGACTTCCTGCGCCTGTGCAAAACTTGACGATGAAGGACTGCTTTATATTAATCTTATTACTGAGCCGACTTTTGGCGGTGTAACAGCAAGCTTTGGTATGCTCGGAGATATTATTGTTGCAGAACAGGGCGCAAGAGTAGGGTTTGCAGGAAGAAGAGTTATCGAACAGACAATCAGACAAAAATTACCGTCAGATTTCCAAACAGCAGAATACCTTCTGAAATACGGGCAGGTTGATGTTGTTTCTAAACGCAAAGATTTGAGAAAAACGCTCGGAAATATCTTGGCTATGCACAGTTAATCAGACGTTTAATGAGAAAAAGGATGTACTATGACAACAGTATTGGATTTTGAAAAACCGATTATGGAAATTCAGGAAAAAATAGAAGAATTAAAAAAAATAAGCATGGAGTCCGGCATGGATTTAAATAAAGAAATAGAAACATTTGAACAGCAGGCAGAAGATTACAAAAAAGACCTGTATGAAAATCTTAAACCTGCGCAAAAATTACAGATAGCGCGCCACCCTGAAAGACCAAACTTTCTTGATTACGTAAATAATATTTGCACAGATTTTATTGAACTCCATGGCGACAGAGAAGGGATGGATGATAGAGCTATTATTGGCGGTCTGGCAAAAATTGACGGCAAACCGGTAATGATTGTCGGAACAATGAAAGGTAAATCTACTAAAGAAAATTTGGAATACAATTTTGGTATGCCTCAGCCGCAGGGTTACAGAAAAGCGTTAAGGCTGTTTAAACATGCTAACAAGTTTAAAATGCCTATTGTTACCCTTATTGATACTCCGGGGGCTTATCCTGGTATTAGCGCAGAACAGACAGGACAGGGTATTGCAATTGCAGTTAACCTCAGAGAAATGGCTAAGCTCGATGTTCCGGTTATTGCTATTATTACCGGAGAAGGCTGTTCAGGCGGTGCACTCGGTTTAGCGGTAGCAAATAAGGTTTTCCTGCTGGAACACGCATATTATACAGTAATCTCTCCTGAAGGTTGTGCATCTATATTATGGCGTGATGCTTCCCGCGCAAGCGATGCAGCTGAAGCTTTAAAAATCACTGCTCCGGATTTGATGAAATTCGGGATTATTGACGGAGCAATCAAAGAACCTCTCGGCGGAGCTCACAATGATTATGAACTTGTTTGCAGCGAAATGAAAAAAACTATTCTTGAAAGCATTGAAGAGCTTTCTAAATACTCTGCTCCTGAACTAAAATCACAAAGATACGATAAGTTCCGTAAAATGGGAGCTTTTCTGGAGTAGCTTATGAGCTCATATTATGAATTACAAATAAAAATAAACCCTGATATTGAGGACATCGTATCAGATATTTGCTTTGAAAATCTTCCTTGCGAAGGCGTTGTTCTTGCAGAAGAAGAGTATAAAGACCTTGAAATGATGTCAACAACAGAAGGGACACTGCGTGTTTTTCTTACAGAAAAAGCTGATGTTGAACATATTCTAAAAGAACAGCGCGAACTTCTTAAATCACGCGGACTTAGTGATGAGGAACTTGGCAGCTGGGAATTTTCATACGCGGAAAAGGAAAATGAAGACTGGTCTAAAAAATGGAAAGAAAAATGGGATGTAACCCATGTTTCTGACAGAATTACGGTTGTTCCGGACTGGATTGAATATGCGCCGCAGCGCAGAGATGAAGTTATAATAAAACTTGAACCGGGCTGTGCTTTTGGTACAGGAACGCACTCTACAACACAGCTTTGTATGAAAGCAATTGAAAAGTATATGCCGGACAATGCTGATATAGCAGACATTGGTATGGGGTCTGGAATTCTTGCTATATGCGCGAAAAAATCAGGTGCAAAGTATGCTTACGGCTGTGACAACGATGAAACCGTTATTGATGTAGCCAAAGAAAATGCTTTAAAAAACAATGTTGAATGTGTATTTGAGCTTAATACAGCAGATAAAATAAACAGACAATTTGATTTTGTTCTGGCAAATATTTTACATAATGTCTTAGCTGAAATTATGGGAGATTTAAAGGCAATAATGAAAGATGAAGCTTATATGGTTTTATCCGGAATTTTAGATGAAAAGAAATCTGTTGTACTTGATGCAATAAAAAAGCATAACCTTGAACTAGTAGAAGAGATGCACCAGAATCAGTGGGTTGCACTAGTTGTAAAAAAATAAAAATAATATTTAATTTCCAAGTCACTGGTCTGCCAGGCTAAAACTATCACTTCGAGGCAAAATTTGTTATAACCTTTATAACATTAATAACATACAAGGAGAAAAAATGGGAAAAACAGCAATAATTATACCTGCACGTTACGGCTCATCCAGACTGGAAGGGAAACCGCTTATTGAAGTTAACGGCAAACCTATTATTCAATGGGTTTATGAAAAAGCGCAAGCCTCAAAACTTGCCGATATGATTATTGTTGCAACCGATGATGAAAGAATTTTCAACGCGGTAAAAGCATTTGGCGGAAAAGTAGAGATGACATCTGTCGACCATAAATGCGGCTCCGACAGAATAAGAGAAGTCGTAGAAAGACATCCTGAAATATCCTACATTGTAAACCTTCAGGGCGATGAGCCTCTCATAAAACCGGATAGCATTGATGCTGTAGCAAGAAATGTTCAGGAAGATGAAAAAGCTGATATATCTACCCTGATTAGGGTTTTGAAAACAGAAGAAGAAATTAATAATCCGAACCTGGTAAAATGTGTAATTGATAATAACGGTTTTGCAATGTATTTTTCCCGTTCGAAAATTCCTTATGAGAGAAATACCGGAGTCGCAACATTTTACGGACATCTGGGAATTTACGGCTATAAACGTGAGGCATTGTTAAAAATGACTTCACTGCCGCAAACACCTTTGGAAAAAACAGAAAGCCTTGAGCAGCTAAGAGCTCTCGAAAACGGCATGAAAATAAAAACATCAGTAGTTGACTTTGTGCCGGTAGGTATTGATACCCTTGAGGATCTAGAAAAATTTAAACAAATAGTCAGCAGCAAACTTTAATTTTCGATAATCCGGTATCGCAGCTTTACACCTGCACTACCCGCAGTTTAGCTGCTCATTTGTCAAAAAAATATTTCGGACTAACCTTAAAGAGTTCTGAAAGTTTAAGCAGCATTTTTAAGCTAACTTTTTCTTTAAGGTTTTCAACCCTGCTTATGAATTCTCTGGAGCAATTCACCATTTCTGCAAATTCTTCCTGCGAAAGTTTCGCCTCTTTACGGAGTTTTTTGATATTTGCGGAAATTATTTTGTGATACATTACTTCATATTTTTGCATATTTATATTGTCTTGTATTATGATGGATATACTATGAAGTAATACATCACATTTGGAGGAAAGAAGATGGACAAAAAGGCTTTTACACTTGCAGAAGTATTAATAACTTTAGCAATAATAGGCATAGTCTGTGCAATGACATTGCCTGCCTTAATCAGCAAAATAAATATGAAACATTATATAGCACAGCTAAAAGAAGACTATTCAATACTTTCACAAGCACATAGCGCACTTGCAGCTGAAAACGGTAATTTCGCCTATAGTATTGAACACTGTGCGAAAGAAAGTTTAGGAAATACAAAAAATGCCTGTTTTAGGGATACATTTGCCACAAAATTCAAAAGCATCCGTACCTGCGAAGAACCGTACAACACTGACAAGAAAACAAGCTGCTTTCCGGAATTTAGTCAAATAAAACACTTAAACGGTACACCAGCATCAAGCAGTTATCTGAATGCTTCTTCTTCCACAATTGTACTTGCAAACGGCAGTGTATTGTTATTTTATTTAGATAGTGCGAATTGTACCTTTGATGATGAAGGGCAATTTAATTATAAGCGATGCGGCTGGATTACTTTAGATGTAAACGGACTTAAAAAGCCAAATACATTTGGGAAAGATATATACGTATTGTATGTAATGGATAAAGCAGTTAAGCCTCTTGCATATGAGTTTATGGCAGACTTCAACAAGAATGGTGATTGCACACCAGACAGTAACGGCTTAAGCTGTTCAAGCGTTTATCTAACCAAATAATTTTGCGGAAATTCCAAAAAGTTATAAAAAGTGCTTGCATTTTTTGTAAAATTAGGTTAATATAACGTTATAATTATTAAAAAAAATAAATATTTTGTAATATTTATATCTTAATTATATTAATTGGTAGTATAGGTGTTAGATTATTAACGTAAGGAAAAGAAAAGACTATGACAGAAAATGTTGAAATGCCTAATGATACAGAAGACCGTCAAAGAATTCTGCTCGCAGATGACGAAGCAAGTATTAGACGTATTTTGGAAACAAGGTTAAAAATGGCTGGTTATGATGTAGTAACAGCGGCAGATGGCGAAGAAGCTGTTAATGCTTTTAATAAATATAATCCTGATTTAGTAGTATTAGATGTAATGATGCCGAAAATGGACGGCTATGGTGTAACCAGAGAAATCAGAAGAACTGCAGATGTTCCTATTATTATTCTTACAGCACTTGGAGATGTTTCAGAAAGAATTACAGGATTGGAGCTTGGTGCAGATGATTACGTTATAAAACCGTTCTCTCCAAAAGAATTGGAAGCACGTGTTAAAGCGGTTTTAAGAAGAACTAACAACAGAGAAACTGTTACTCCGTCCGGAAAAGTTACCAAAAATGTTATTACTACCGGTAACATTAAGATTGATACCGCACGCCGTCAGGTATTTAGAAAGAATGAAAGAATTCGTTTAACCGGTATGGAATTCAGCTTGCTTGAACTACTAGTAAACAATTCAGGACAGGCATTTTCAAGAAACGAAATCCTTCAGCATGTATGGGCTTATCCGCCAGATCACAGAATTGATACCCGTGTTGTTGATGTTCATATTTCAAGACTTCGTTCTAAACTTGAAGCTGATCCTGCAAATCCTGAGCTTATCCTTACAGCCCGCGGAATAGGATATATGTTCCAAAGAATTAGCTAAGTTTTAGTATAAAGTTAAATAAATAAAAAATACAAAATATTATAATAATATTTTGTATTTTTTTGTGTAAAAGCTTTAGAGAATAAAAACAGCAAAAAGTTCTGGACAAAAAAAATTTACATGGTAGTATAATAAAGTAACGTATGGCGGATATCGTCAAGTGGTTAAGACCTCGGATTGTGGTTCCGATATACGTGGGTTCGAATCCCACTATCCGCCCCATTTATTAAATTTGCCTCTTCGGAGGCTTTTTTATTAGGTATAATACAGGTTTCGAGGATAGTAACGGAGGAAGTTAAAAATGGGTACGTACTTAATTACAGGCGGTGCAGGCTTTTTCGGTTCAATATTGAAAGAGGAGCTGCTTAATAAGGGGCATACCTGTGTTTCTATAGATTTGGAACCTGATGATTACTGTAATAAAGTGAGTGGTTTGCGTATGACAGATGGTGCGATTATTTCGGGCAATCGGCTTGTGTAGCGGATTTCAGGGGTAGGAAATAATCAAACCATGTGAACCGTAATTACTCTTTTTACTCTTTTTCTACTCGGTGCAGATGGTGTGATTATTTCAGGCAAAAGGCTTTCAGACCTCTCTCTGCTTGTGTTTTAGGGTAATCAAGGCTTGGTTCAAATGGTCTGATTATTTTGGGCAAAGTGAGTCGTTTGAGGTTTTTGAAAATTCTGCTGCTCTGCTAAATTTTTCAATTGATATAAAACCGACATACATTCATTCTTGGCGAGGTATAGCGAGCCTTAGAATGATGGATGCAAAACTCTAACATACAAGCAATCTTTGATTGCGTAAGTATGTTAAGAGTTGTTGCCAATACTCGGAAGTGGTGTTCCAATTCTTCATCTTCCGAGTTAAGGTGTGTGTACCATGAATGAATATGTAACTATTAAAGAAATCGCACAGGCTAAGGGATTAAAGAGTACCCGCTCAATCCGAATGGAAATAAACAAACCTGAAAGCAAATATATTTCAAGAGAAATCAAAGTTAACGGCGGAATGTCATACGAAATATTGTTTTCAAGTTTAGAACCTGAATTACAACAAAAACTTCGGGAATGCGAAACCAAATCAACGGCTATAGTTCCCCTTAATTACAAACCGCCGACTGTAACGGATAAAGCAAGATTGACGGCAAATCACAGAATGAATATTGTTAAAGCCGCACTGGAACATAGAAATAAATATCCGACAATAAAAGAAGCTGATACGGAATTTTTAGACCTGTATAATTCCGGGTTGTATTTACCAAAAGCATACGAATTTTTGGGAAGTATTTCAATCGGAACTTTGAGAAGATACATACAAACCTACAAGAAAACAGGCAACGCAGAATCCCTAATACCCCAATACAAAATAACAAAGCAAGGTGAGTATAACAGCATTTTAGATGACAATATGAAAAAAGTTCTGCTTGCTCTTTTACTTCATCAGAATAAATTCGGATATAATACGGCAATCAGACTTGCAAAACAAGTATTGATTAAAAAAGGATATGATGAAGAAGCTCTGCCGAGTAATATAACTTTTAAAAGGTTTGCGGAGCATTTCAGAAGAAATCATTATGCGGAGTGGGTGTTAAGACGAGAGGGTGAAAAAGTGTATCACGATAAGGTTGAACCGTATATAGAAAGAGATATTTCTAAAATTGAAGTGGGAGATGTGTTAATTGCAGACGGACATGTTCTCAACTTCCAGGTAATAAATCCGTTCACAGGAAAGCCGACTAGAGCAACTCTGGTCGGCTTTTTAGATTGGAAATCAACAGCACTCGTAGGATATGAAATTATGATGACAGAAAATACTCAATGTATTGCAAGTGCTTTAAGGAACGCTATTTTAAATCTCGGAATAATTCCTAAAGTAGTTTATCAGGATAACGGAAAAGCATTTAAATCTAAATACTTTCAGAATGTGGATTTTGATGAGGAGTGTTTTAACGGAGTGTATGCCAATTTAGGTATTCACTCCGTTTTTGCTAAACCATACAATGCACGTGCAAAAGTTATAGAAAGATTTTTCTTAGATTTTCAGGAAGAATTTGAAAAACTTATGCCAAGTTATATCGGTACTTCAATTGAAAACCGTCCTGCGTGGATGAATAGAAATGAAAATTTGCATTTGCGACTTCATAATCAACAAACAAAAGGAAATATTCCCACAGTACAAGATGTTATTAAATATATCAATGCCTGGCTTGAATACAGAAATCAAAAAGCCTGTCCTAATGATCGTTCAAGAAGCATTCAAGAGGTATTAAACTCTGTTCGGAAACAAGATATTAATAAATCTGCACTTGATTATTTAATGATGAAAACTGAATCAAGGACGATAAATAAACATGGAATAACGTTTCTCGGAATGCATTACAGGAGTGATGTTATCCTTGGACTTCGGGATAAGGTTTATGTCCGTTACAGTTTATTTGACCTTTCAAAGGTTCATGTTTATTCAATGAAAGGTGAATTTTTATGCGTGGCTCACAGGGTACAAAAAGTGCATCCGATGGCAAATATTCTTGGCACAGTTAAAGATATGGAGGAATACAAGCAGCAGTACCAAAAGCAACAGAAAATTAAAAGCAGACTTATCAAACAAATTAAAAAGACATTTACTAAAGATGAACTTCAGGTTTTAGAAATTGAACCGGAACCTGTTTTGGAAATAGAAGAACAACCAAAGCCGAAACGTGAACATAAGCAAACACCTCGTGAACAGCAGATGAACGTGCCGATGTTTAATTCAAATTATGAAAAATATGAATGGTTGATGACAAACGGAACAACAAATCCGCAGGATAGAAAGTGGCTTGCGGATTATATAAAAAGCGATGAATATTACAACTTATATGGAGATTAATCTATGAAGAAAACATTTATTAAAACAAAAAACGTCAAGCGGTTTGTGGCTTTAATGGACGAGTTGCAGAAACTTCCGCCGAATATTCCGAAACTTGCATTAGTTTACGGCGACCATGGACTCGGAAAAACAAATACAATTATCTGGTGGGCAACACGAAATGATGCGGTTTACGTTAGAGCAAATAATGAAATGACACAAGGTGGATTATTAAGGGAAATACTTGAAGAACTTGGGGAAAGACCTTTTTATATTTCTCAGGAAAATTTTAATTTAATAGTAAAAATACTAAAACAACAATCGAAAATAATTATTGTCGATGAAGTTGATTACCTAATTGGCAGTAAAAATGTAATAGAAATATTGAGGGATATTCAGGATTTAACAGGCTGTCCTATTGTATTATCAGGAATGGGGTCTATGGATAAAAAGATTGCAAGGTTTAAACATTTCGAAGACAGGCTTTTTAAGAAACTGAAATTTGAACAATTTAACAGTTCTGATATAAAAGAAATTATAGCGGAACTTACGGGTCTTAATTTTACTGAAGATGCAATAGAATATTTGTCAACAAGGACAAACCAGTTCAGACAACTAGTTAAGCTGATTAACAGAATTGAAAAAATATCCGAAACAAATAAAATTGATGAACTTGATGAATATACTTTGAAAGGAATATTGAATGAAAGACCAAGTATTAAAACTGTGCAAAAGATTGAAAAAATGTACGCTTGAAGATATTGTACAATTTATGGAAACCGAACAACCTATTATTGAAACTGTTGTTTTGTGTTTGGAGCAGGAAGGACTGATTCAAGAAAAGAATGGAATTATAACTCCTGCTTATACTAAAAAAATAAAGGGTGACATTCTAAATAAAAATCTTTATTTGATGTTTCAATACCGTTCTGATGAGGAAATTGAAATTATTTTAAAAGGTTTTTGCTTGGAAATTTCACCACAAAAATTACAACATTTTATCAGCGTCAAAGATAAATGTATATGTGATTATTATTTTTTATTTAGAAAATTAATATACGAAAGACAAATTAAAGAACTATTCCGCCTGTTTTTCGAAAAACCACAAATAGGAAGATATCGCAAATTTTATGAAAAATATGCTTATTTCTATGTTTACAACAATCAAGTATTTATAAGTGATAAACTTCTTAGAGCCACTCTTGAAAAGAATTACAGCAAGGAAGAAGTTCGGGAATTTAAACGGATGTATTGCTATCTTTCAAGAATTGAAAGCCACAATATTAATGAAAAATATATGTATTTTCGACTGGCTGAATATATTTGGAGACATGAAAAGAGTTTTGAAGAACTGTATTATGATTTAAAAGTTAATTTGCTTAATATTTCTTAATAAACTTTTCCCCGATTTTTTAAATAGTCCTTATCCTTTTTGTTGTCTGCTTTAAAAGTAAATATTAAAAATTTTCTAATTTTTTCTTTTATTGTTATTACTGTTTATTACTTTTAAAAGTCGGGGAATATTCCCCGCTGCTGAATTTCCACCTCTTCCATATAAAAGTAATTTAAATATAATTTAGTTATAGGTTAAAGATTTCCCGGTAGAGCCAGTCATATTGCCTTATTAGGCATTATTCTGCTGTGCAAAAATACTGGACAGTCGGCTTATAGAAAAATTTTAAAAATCTTATACAGCTTGATATAGGACAACTAACTATATCAAGAGAGGATTGAAAAATATGTCAGATTGTGTTTATTGCAAAAAACTAGTTTTAACTAAAATAATTTTTTCTCTTTTGGAGCTTAAATCAAAAGAAATTCAGATGGATTTGCATATATCCAAAAGTGTAGTAAGCCGCTATTTGACTGGGGAGAGAGGTTGTCCGGAAATTGACATTTACATTATTGAAAAGATTTTCGGAATAAAAGTAAAGGATTACACAATTAATGAATGAAATCAAGCAAGTAAAATCAAATATTCCGACTTGGATTTCAATTCAAGAAGCGTGTAACCTTTTGAATGTCAAAGAAAAGACAATCAAAAATCGCTGCTACAAAGGTGATTTTATTTATAAAATTGAAGTAAAAGATAATATAAAACAAATTTTTATTCGTTATTCATCTTTACCTATATCAAAAAAAGTTGACAACGAATCTGATAATAAAAAATATTCTGAAGCCCCTTTATGGTCACGAATTCAGGCAGACAGATACATAGATGTTATCAAAAAAAGTCTTTGTTTGAAAGGCAGAGCCTTAAAACTGTTCATCGAAAATTGGAATAAAAATAATCCTGATAACCAAACATCTTATTCTTCCTTAATTAGAATGAGAAATAGATACTTTACTAGTGGAATAAATGGTTTGCTATCAAAATATGGTAATAATTCAGGCAGATCAATAATTGAAGATTGTTATTTTGAATATTTTAAAAATCTTTATTTAGTTGAGGGTGCGCCATCCCTGCGGAGTTGTTGGGAGCAAACCCTAGGATATGCAATGCGTGAATATGGAATTAGTAGATATGAATTTCCTTGTCACGCAACTTTTAAAAGACGTTTGGAGCGTGAAATTCCTGAGCAAAGTATTTATTTAGCGAGATATGGGGAATCCGCTTGGAATAGGAAATACGGCAATTACATTGATAGAGATTACTCTTCTGTAATTTGCGGTGAAGTGTGGGTTTCAGACCACGCTCAAATTGACGTTGCCTGTCTTACTCAAGACGGCAACGTTGTATTTCCTTGGGTTACAGCTTGGCGAGATTATAAATCAGGGAAATGGCTCGGTTGGATTCTGCAATGCGGGCATCCTAATTCTGACCATATATTTCAATCTTTTTATTATGCTGCCGAGCAATACGGACTGCCAAAAGATGTGATTATTGATAACGGTAAAGATTATCGTTCAAAAGACTTTGCCGGCGGTCGTAAATTTAAAATTGAAGCAGACCAATTTGAAACAACATGTATGCTTTCTGAATTAAATATCAGGGCAAATTTTGCATTACCATATAATGCACAAACAAAACCTATAGAAAGAGATTTCTTAAAGATAAAAGAACTTTTATCAAAACACTGTGTAGGTTATAGAGGCGGAAATGTTGTTGAACGTCCTGAAAAATTAGCAAAAGAAATTAAAGCCGGTAAAATTATTCCGTTTAATGAGTTTAAGGAAGTTTTTGATGATTTTGTGATTAATGTTCTCAACAAACGTTCCTCGCAGGGTAAGAACCTTAAAGGTTTATCTCCTGATGAGTTATTTAATCAGGAATTTAAAGAAAAAATTACAGTAAGCAGTGATGCTTTGAAATTATTCTGCACCAGAACTTCTAAAGATTACACTATTAGAAGAAATGGTATTAAAGATAATCAATTAGGTATTACTTACTGGGCTGATTGGATGATATCCCATACAGGATTAAAAGTCTATCTCCGCCGGGATATTCAGAATTACAAAATTGCGTGGGTATTTAGAGCCGATAACAATGCCTTTGTGGGCAAAGCGACAGCTGTCAAAGCTGTTGCCGCATTACATGCAGATGAAGTTTCAAAAGAGGCATTTAAAGAAGCAATGTCTATTAAAAAACGCAGTTTGAAGATTGCAAAATCATATATTAAACAAACTCGTGAAATTAGCATTGAAGAAAAATGTGCAAATTATAAAGCGGCATATGCCAGCGTAGAAAAAGAGGCAAAACCGAAAGTTTCAAGAATTGCCAACACTAATATGGACAAAGCGATTCGTAAAAATAAAGAGATGGAATCTTTTGGAAAATATGATCTGTCAATGTTCATTGACGAAACTAAGCCGGAGGATAAGCCGCTCTATTTATATGAAACGGATAAAATCCTCGAACAAGAATTAAAAGGAGTAGCAAATGGATATTAGGACTGAATTGCGAGATTTAATGGAAACCAAAAACTACAGTATTGCCTATGTTTCTACTGCAACAGGTCTGGCTAAATCTACAATCAGTATGTGGTTGAACGGCAATTATAACGGTAAGAATGATAAAATCACCGATGCAATGAATAATTTTATTCAAAGGGAAAGAGAACGTACCGGCAACAGTGACTTGCCTTTTGTAGATATTTCAACGGTTAAATATATTACTGAAATCGGCAGACTTTGTCATACTCAGGGTAAAATCGGCGTTTGTGTCGGTAAAGCCGGACTCGGTAAAACCGTTGCCGTAAAAAGATATATAAAAGAATTTATGGATTCCCTTCTTATTGAAAGCGATTCAGGTTACACCGCAAAATCACTTCTCAAGGAAATCCACAGACGTTTAGGACTTTCCGGTAAGGGTTCGGTTTATGACTTGATGGATGAAGTTGTAAGAAAATTAAACCAATCCGGCAGACTTTTAATTATCGATGAGGCTGAAAATCTTCCATATAGAGCCTTAGAAATTACCCGCCGGATCCATGATAAAGCAGGTGTAGGTATTCTTTTAGTTGGCAGAGGAATTTTGCTTGAAAATCTGAAAGGCTACAATAATCAGTATGACCAACTTTATTCAAGAGTTAAATTTACAAAAATTATAGACAAAATTTTGATTCAAGACGTCATAAAAATTCTTGAGTCTATCGGTCAGAATACAAAACTTGCTGAAACGTATCTTCAGTATTCGGATGGAAACACAAGAAGATTAGAACACTTAATTTCTCACAGCATCAGCATTGCTAAATTCAACGGTAAGGCTGAGGTCGATGCTGCTGTGATTAAACAAACTTCCAAATTATTAATGGCTTGAGGAGGAACGGTAATGAAAAACAATAATGGTAAGTTATTCCGACCCGACACATTGTTACACATTTTTATTATCGCCTTAGCCATTTTTATTTTGGGAGTACAAATCGGAATCAAGCACGGACGTGAGTTACAGCTTGAGGATATGAGGATAAAGTATGGCTACGACTTTTCAGATTAGAAAAATTCATGCATTAAAAAATGTTATAGGTATGGATGACGACTTATATCGTGAAATGCTTATGTCTTTTGATGTTACATCATCAAAGGATTTGACATTTACGGAAGCGTCAATTTTTGTAGATATCCTTGAAGATAAAGCTGTTGCTATAAACAAATGGATTAAACAGCCGAAAAAATATGCAGATTTGAATCGCACAGAAAATATGGCATCAGATGCACAACTCAGAATGATTGAGGGTTTGTGGAGAGATGTCTGCTATTTCAATGATGATAAATTTGCGAAAAAATCCCTGCGAAAGTTTTTAAAATCAAAATTTAAGGTCGATGACATTATGTTTTTGACCAGAGCTAAAGCCTGTAAAGTTATTCAGGCAATAACGGCAATAAAAAAGAAATTAAAAGAAAAAAGTGCGGCCACACTTGAGTAGTAGAAGAGAAAAGTAAAGGAGAAAAAAATGATGCTAACAGCAGAAAAAACAACCGATTCAATGGGTTCAATGATGAAAAACCAATTTTTTGGAGAAGTCTCTCACAGTTCTGATGATCCAAAAGAATCTGCAATGATGGGGTTAATCAGGAATCAAAAAATTGACCTTGAAGATCGTTTGAACGATGCAAAATTAAAATTTGCTGATGCAAATCTGGTTAAAGATAACTGGAGTTGTGCCAAAGAACGTGAAATTGATTGCAAGGTTCTTGAAGGACAAATCTTCATCTTATCCAAGATCGAACGAGACTTAGAAGATATGCTTACCCCCGCAAAAATGCTTCCCGACTAAGGTTTACACGAGGTCGAAACGAGCTGCTGATAAATCAAGCGGCTCGTCTTAGAGTAAGGCTCTAACTGATGAGACCAATTAAAAGTAAAGGAGACAAAAATGGAAAACAAAGCAACAGCAGTTTTGGATCAACGGATTGTAGATATCCAACAAAAAATTACTCAGACAAAAGTTAATATTGCAGATGTAGTTATACGAACAATGGATATGGATATTAGAAATATTAAAAGCCCGAAAGATATGCTCCCATACGTTGAGGATATAGATAAAATGCCGCAATATCTTAGAGAAGTAAATGTTAATGAAAATCTTTTAACCGCATTAACACAATCTCGAAATGATATTGAAAATGCTTACTCCACAACATTAGCACAATAAGGTCGAAACGGTCGACTAACTCTTGGTTGCCGGCATTAAACGGGTATCGCTAACGCTTGCACCCTCTGCCGGCAATCCGCCAAGCTGACCGTCTTAACGTAATGCGTTAACTGATGAGACCACAAAATAAGAGGAGATTATGGATTACAAGCCTTGGATGGACTTGATAAAACCTGAAGATATGCCGAACGATGACTTAAAGTTCATCGCAGAATCTGCCGGCATAAAATCCGCCTTGGCTCTTATTTTCTGCTCACCGGGATTAACAGTAAGTATTCCGAAAAATCCGTTTCGTGAAATAAAAGAAAAGTATATCATGAGCCAGTATGACGGCAGAAAATATACCGTAAACCGCCTCGCAATCGAATGTGATTTATCTCAAAGATATATTTATAAAATTATAAAAAAGAACCTCCACAAAAAGCACAACTTGCCAAAGCCGGATAAATAGTGAATCTTTAAACATCACTTCTTTACTCTAATGTTTAAACATTAGAGTTTTTCTTGTATAATTTATTTTACATGAGGGGATAACATGCCGGTATTAGAAAAACAAAAACCTTTATATCAACACGATTGCGAAGATTGCATATATTTAGGTTCTGATGAAATCAGAGATTATTATTTTTGCGTTAAACATTCGATATCAGAATCCGGCTCTCTTATCATAAGACTGGGAAATTATCCGAGTGATTATTATTCAATGCCGGTAAATGTAATGCGGGAAGCTCTTGTGACGTCTAATTTTATTGATGAAGAAAATGTATTTTATAATTGTTATAATCGGTATTTGGAATATGTTGGGAAAAGTAAAACGCTATAAAATATAGCGTTAGTTATTGAATTTTAATTGATTAAGCCAATCCGGCTTTGCATAATTCTTCCTCATCCATATCATCAATCGGTTTAATGTAATCCATTCCGACTCTGTATTTTTTAAGGTCTTTAGTTATACATAAAGCGTAATCCTCGTGGATTCTGTTTTTATTTTTGTAAGTGTATAATACAACATCGACTCTGTCATAAATGGTGTTATAAACATTAGTTCCGAATAAAACTGAATTCTTTTCTGTTTCTAATGGCTTTTTAGAATTTGCATCATCAAATAATTCTTTTGCGAGCCAGTTAAAATAACATTCTTTTGTAATTTGTTTAACGTCTTTTTCTCCAAAACACTGGTCTGCGAAGTGTCTCCCGATTCTTGCATCTAATAATTCTCTAACCTGTTCGGGTTTTGCTCCTGATAATTCAAGCAGGGTTTCAAAAGCATCGTTCCATCTCTGTTGAGTTTCTTTGTTGGTATAATGTTGTGCGGTTGTTCCCCAGAACCCCCATTCTTTGTTTTGCGTTTTTAAAATTTTCTTTGCCATAATTTTGTCCTTTCTTTTGCTTATCTACATTGACATTAATCACTCTGAATAGTCTATACATCAAGTCATTACAGGTGTTTCGTATCATTCGGACACATTAATCAAGTGGCATAGCATCTTGAATATCAAGAGCAGTTATATTTGGTAACAGCGTCATTTCTCTTACTGTAATGTTATTGCTATTATCGTCTTCTCCTATTTCAATAAGGCAGTCCTCACTGTTAAGATTTTGTCTTAATATAAGTCTTGCAATTTTTTGTGCTTCGGTTTCACTTGCCGCTTTTACTTGAAGATCTCCGCTAATATTTACCCTTGCGGAAAATTTGATATTATAAGTTGTCTGTTTCATAATTTAATCCTTTCTTTGCTTGTCTACATTGATATTAATCGCTCTGAATAGTCCGTTTCTCAAGTCATTGTGTGCATTTCGTATCATTCAGACACAATGTTTATAGATTTAAAAATCATCCTCCTCATCCAAGCCATTGCCAGATTGAGATTCTACAATCGTAACTTGGAACTCATCCCCATTTTTAAATTTGATAACGACCCCTTGATTTCTTGTTAAAAGACCACAATTGTCAAAAGTATCGACATAACTTATGTCTTCATCCTCATACAATTTGTCAATAAAATAATTTTCCAGTTGTCTACTGTTCATAATTTTGTCTCCTTATGTTTTGTTCTACATTGACATTCATCACTCTTGGCAGGGCAAAAGTGAAGTCATTGCAGACATTTCGTATCATTCAGACACATTAATTAAAGGATGCGTTCAATATACCAGTTCGAGTTTTGCAAATTATTGAAATTCCAACGTAAGCTGAAGTAAAAATCGGATTCAAAATTATTGTTTGGTCTAACATAAAGTGGCAGAAAATTTTTCCGGCTTTCTTGCTTTTCAAAATTATCAAGAGCCGTTTTTAATTCGGCTTTAAACTTTTCCTTAAATTCCGGCAGGGGTAATTCCAAGAGTTCACGAGTTCTTTTGTTTTTTACAATAATTTTTTGTGCCATAGTTCAATCCTATTCCTTTATTATTCATGTGTCTATTACCCGATTGGGGTTATTTATAAAGGGGGAGAATATCTCCCCCTTAGTTATAGATATTTATAAACGATGGCTTTCAACTCTGCCCCCATTTTTACTTGTTCTAATATTGCTTTTTCGTGGTTTTCCGGATTATTGACGTCAATTTCAAAGACTTTTCTTATTTTTGCGGACTTGTTGTTCTCTTTACAATACCACTCCAACTTTCCGACTTCTTCCTCTATCTTATCTTTTAAGTCAAAGAAAAATTCATAAATTGACTTATTGTTATTGATTGCAATCTCAGATGCAACATAATTTTTAGCGGTATTGATCGTTTGTAAAATTTGAATGCCGGCTTTTCCTATTGAGATATATTGATAATGTCTCGGTAAAGCCTCGCTTATTTGCATTTCGGGGTATTCGCTTGCATCACAAAGTTCAATATATTTGTCCCAATATTTCTTTTGTAACTGTTTTGATGGTGTATTTGTATTTACTTCTCGTTTTTGCTTAACAACGAGTTCGGGTTTCAAAACGGGTTCAAATTCTATTTTATCCTCGTTCAAAACTGCTTTAATAATAAATATACCGCAGTAATTTTTATCAAAATAAAAATTTAACTTTAAAGCGGTTTCTTGTAAGTTTTCTTTTTCATTCACAATAAACCAGAAGATATACGTTTTTTGTTTTCCATATAGTTGATTTACAATTTCAATTAATCCTTCTGAACTTTGTGTAAGTTGCGGATAAATAATTTGTAACGGTCGAGGCGGATAATCTTTTAGTAAATTTTTGATTACCGTATCTGCATTTTGTTCAATGTAATCTGAGAAGTTTTGTTTGCTTTTTAAAACTTCAGTTGCTGTGATTGTTTCTGTCATATTGACCTCCTTTATTTATTAACAACCACATTCATCGCTCTGAAGAGAAAGAATTGGAAGTCATTGCTCCCAATTCCGTATCATTCAGACACAATTACTGCTTCCGAATATTTCTTTTCTCATTTAATGCAATATAGTGAATTTGTGAACGCATATTAGAGTGCAATCGTGCATTTTGGACTATTGCTATTTGGTTATCAAATTCAGCAGATATTTTAGGAAAATTCTTATCATTTTCGGGTGTTTCTGCAAATGTTTTTCTAATTGAATTAAACTTTTCTAATTCGGAATCATATTTTCTTCTGGCACGATTCATTTGATTTTGAGTCGTTCGGTATGCTTTGTTTAATTCTTCATCTGACATTGCATGGTATTTATCCATAAATTTTTGTCTAAATGTGTCATTATCATTCTCATATGTATTTAATAGATTTTTTAAAGATGTGTTGGCACTACCTCCACCACCGCCACGACTTCCACCTGAGCCACGTCCTCCCATATATTAATCTCCTTTCATTTTTGGAATATCTACACCAATCCAATTTTTCTCTTCTTGCGACCAAGAAAGTTTTCTGCCGGATTGTCTGGATATTCGTTTAACTACTTTATCGATTTGAGAACGACTTGATTTATGCAGAACTTGCCAATCATAATCTTCCTCATCTCTTGCATCAGAAGGATTTTTCCATTTGCCAAGACTTCGAACCGAAACATTTATGAAATCTCCATAATCTTCAACTCTAAAGTCACTTCGGCGAATGTATCCATCAGTTGAAACTTTATTTATTAATTCATCTTTCAAATTAGAAACTGTGCTGTCCATAGACATTTTTGCCTTTTTAGCACGAGGTTTCTTTTCTGTTTTAACACCGTTTTTGAGGTTTTCCGCACGTTTAGCACGAGCCTTGGCTAAAGCATCAAGACGTTTTTGTTTTAAATCTGCGGCTTTTTTAGCATCAAGTTCATCAATTCTTTTTTTGATAGACTCCATGGCTCGTACTCTTTCTTCAGTTGTATAAGCGGGATTTCCCGAAATGCTGTTATACAATCTAATAAGCTCGTCTTTATCTGTTATACCTTCTCCGATATTTCTTGAGGCAGCACCGCCTCCATTTTTACTTCCTCCGGATCCTCGACCGCCCATTTTTACCTGCCTTTCTTTTTATTCCATTTATTTGTGTAAGGTTCGAACCATTGAAGATTTTTGTATCCCTCAAGTTCGGTCAGTCTGTTTCCGTAAATCAAAATACGCTTGGGTTCAAGTTGTTTTAACATTTCTTTAAAGCCCTGCATAAAGAGTCTTTCTGCGTTTTTGTTATTAACAACTCCGACTGTACCGATTGCAACAACAGAATTTTTAGGAATACCCAAGAATGCATATTTATAACTGGCTTCATCAGACCAACTGATTGTTGGAATAACTTTTATTCCTTTGCTTTGCCAGTAAGCGGCACACCAGCGGTTTCTGTAAACCTGCCAAATTTGGAATGCTTCAGGGTAATTTGTGTACATTGAAAAATCCGGAGATAAAACTCCTTCATATTTTTTCAACTCTTCTATTTGAGAATCGGCATTTTTCCAACATCTCTCAAACCTGTAATCATCTAAGAAAAAGTGTGCCGTTCCGTTTCTGTTGGAATCTACCCGATAAGGGATGAGCTCTTTTACATCAAACTCATCCGGAATAATATCGGGTATGCCATAGGAATTGGAGGAAGCAAAGAAACCTTTTTCAACATTTTGTACGTTTAATAAATCTCTCCAAGACATATTCAATCCACCTTATTAAATTTTTTAATTAATGATTTCAGTTTTCGCTGATCCTTTTTAGACATTGAAGATTTATACTTCTGAGCAATTTCAATAATCTGCTCTGCATAATTGCCGGCTTTTTCCAAATCTTCCTTGTCCTGAATAATTGAGGATGCCTCCTGATTTTCAATCTTTGTCTGACCGTACCTCGCAATTTGCGAGATACAGTCACATAAAGATTTAATTATTGCAGAAAACCACATCTGCTTATTTCCTCAAATCCGCAACTACGGTCAAAAGGTGATTGGCAAATGTTTCAATAGCGTTCACACCCTGATTAAAACAATAATCGTCCAGAGCATTCGGAGAAGTTTTAATCTTTTCTTTCAGTTTTTTCAAACTGCCAAGAGCCGGCTGTGTCACTTTTGCGAGATTTTCATAGAGTTTTGTAATATACTTGGGAACATTCTTTTCCGCAAGATTAATTACAAAAGGTTCAATGGCATCCCACAGTTCATTCAAGACTTTCCAGTCTTTAAGCCACGAGAATAAACTCATAGTAGTCTCCTTTCTTAATAAACTTGTATTTGTTGGTTTTTATCTTGGTTCTGTACCAGGATATTTTTTGTCTGAGATATTTACCGACACTATTCGGGGATAAATGCGGCAAGTAGTGAAGATAAGTAATATCTATCTTGCCTTCACGTTTGTTTTTGGCTCGTCTTTGGTCGAACTCATAATGGGTAAATACCAGTTTGTCAGTAATTAAAATTCCGTATTTTACAGATAAATACCCTGCAAGGCAGCATAATGATTCAATCTGTTTTTGAGTAAGCGGATATTTTGTCTGTTTTTTATCTGTCGTAAAACCAGCCATTCCGCAGACAGACAAACCGATACAGCCGGTATTTCCGCCTCCGCAGTGCATTGCATAATTACCATCATAGCAGTTCAGGTTATCTTCAGGCTTATGTTTTCCTGCATAAATTCTGCCGTATTTATCCACGCAATAATGGTATGCTGCCAAATCATCCTTACAGGGATAATTAGAACCTGCTGTCCAGTGCAGGCAAATTTTATTCAAGGTTGCCATATTTTTCTCCTCTTATTACTGAATCTCTTGCATTTTGACGGTCAACAAGCAACTGTTGATACTCTTCTTCCGTCAATGATGTTTCTATTCCTTGAGCCTGCTGATCCCTGTGTCGTGTTACTTTCCAATCCGTATCATTTAAAAAATTAAGTGCGGTATTAGTTGTTGTTACAACCTGATTTATTTCTGCAAGTTCCTGTAACTCTTCACTTGAATATTTTTGGTAAACTCCGTTTGAGTCTAAATAATACAAATTTGGCTCAGAGGCAAAAACTTCACCGCCAAACATTACAATATCTTTTCCGGCTGATTGTTCAGTTAAAAGGGTTTGCCATTCCTCATCGGATAGTTGAATTGCTCCGTCAAAATTTTCGTCATAAAACCCGTAGCCTACATTTTCTTTAAATCCGAAATATTTCATAAAACTCCTTTCATTACCAACCAATGGCAATCCAGTCTATATTTGCACTTCCCTGTTCAAATCTACTGGTAATATGGAATCTGTTAGCCGCAACTCTGTAAACTTGAGCGGTTGAACCTTTATTACCTGCTCCCTGATAATATCCGGCTGCTATTGCAAGTGCTCCACAGGTTGTAGGAAATGCAATAGGGAAGTAAATATCTCTAGATGTCCCCATGCCAAAACCTGTTGCACATCCCCATTGAATAATAACTGATTTACCACTGGTAACAGGAATTTTAAGATATCCGTTTCCCTGCAAACTAACACCCTGACCTAAAACTTGTGATACAATATTTTTTACAAAATCAGTATTTACGGTTGTAGGATTAACAACAGAAGTCCCAGTCCCCATGAATAATTCTTTTGTATCTTCACACCAAAGCGGCATACCGGAGGGAGCAGAGGCGGGTAAATCGGCTTTATTACCACGCCGAATTCGTATATTAGTCGGCATTAAAATGTTCCTCCATCAACATCTCCCATATAAACTGTTGTAAATTCAAGCCCATCTTCAGCTTCATTTACAACAAGGATTTTTCCTTTATTTCCTGTAAGTTCCCCCGGACAATCTGCCAAATCCGTAAAATTTTGCGGAACAAAAGGTCTGCCCTGAATATTTTCCCAGTCAATTACCATATCCAAATCCTTTAATTCGGATATTTTTATCCACTGTGTACCATCACAAACATATTCTGCCCCGCCAGTTTCAACGGTTTCGTCTGCCGTTGCATCAATTACAAGAGCATGTAAACCTGAAAATTTTTCTAATGCATCACGTGCAGCAATATCATCTACAACATAAGCATCCTTAAATACAGAAGGAATTTGTGTTGTGGGAATTTTTCCGTTACCATCCAATGATGCAAGTCCGTTATTCTGTCCTCTTTGTAATGCAATTCTGTTATCCACTGCTGTTGCAAAATCCGTTACGTTGGCTGAAGTATGTGTATGACCTACATCTGATTTTGTTGCAAGATACTCCGCAAGCTGTTGGGCGTTATCAAAAGCCGTTAGAGCTTTTCCTTCACCGTTGCCTATATAAAATTTCTTTTCATCTGTTGTGTATAAAAGTGCACCTGCCGGAGCTTCACTCGGCAAATTTGCTTTAAGTCCACGTTTAATCTGAATTGTTCCCATAAATAAATCTCCTTTTGTTTCTAAAATTCACCTGCATCAATATTTTCAGCATCATCAACAATACCGTTCTGGTTTTTATCGTAAATACTTGTGTTCATTATCAAATCAGGAAGAACAGGAGGCTGCGGAATTTCAATCTCTCCTTTGTCCGTAAATAGTCCGCCATCAACAAATTCACAAGAATCAACAACTCCATTGCCGTTTGTGTCATATAACCAAATCGGCATTAAATCAGGGTGTTGATGATTTTTAATTAAATCTGTTACAAATTCTACTGAAGCATACTGGATGCTTGGATCAATTTTTATTTGTATGGCATCGGGATTTATCCCTTTTAATCTCACCTTAATCCATATATCTTTAATTCCGCCCTGTTCCTCCTGCGGTTTATAAGTTAATGGCTGTCTTGCAATTAAAATTAAATTATTTAAACTATCAAAAACACCGACTTCTCTGATATAAAATCCACCAATATTATGCGGTATTAGAGCCGTTGCAGAAACTCCGTCAACTTCCTGAGTTTCTGCCCGATAAATCTCATTAACCAATGCTGTCTGATCCTGACGCATTTCGTAATATTCGCCGCAAGCATCACCGACAGCAATGTATTTTAAGTCTAATTTCGTTCCGGCTATCAAAGCCGCATTTATCTTCTCAAAACCTATATCTGTAATTATTGAATTAAACTTCATTTCCTCAACAGAAGAAGTCATATTGTAACCTCCTCGCTTGTCAAAATATAACTTGCTATTGGTAAAACTGCTGTTTGTGTGAGATAAATTGTAAGTTTTTCTAGCCATGAACGAACATTTTTATGTGCATTGATTATGTTTACAATGCGTGTTTCCAAGTCCGACTCATAACTTGTTTCTAAATCTACAAAAACTTTAAAGAAAAATGGTTCTCCGTTATATTCAAACCACTCCGCAATATCTGCCCTCAAATCTAAAACTTCAAGTGCACTTATAATTGCGTATTTAGTACCACGATATTTATGTAATTGAATTGCATTCTTCAATAATGCACGCTTTTCCGCTTCCGTTTTACAAAAAATCCATCCTTCATCGCCGGTTATATGATACTGTTCTGCTAAATGAGGCAGAACATCTGACGGAATTGTATCAATGTTTGTCAAATTTAAAACATCCAGTTTTAGTTTTGCGTAGCGTTCTTCACAAATTTCATCAAAAATCTTTAAATTAATATCATCAATCGGTGCCAAATTTCTTGAATTATTGGCGGTTCTCAACCTTTGTACTTCGCTTTGCAATTCTGTTGAATTGCTCCGCTTCGTCAGGTTGTTCACAGGGGCGAGTTCCGCTTCGCTCCACTCTTGCCAAAATTCGCTACTCATCAGCATATCCTCCGATTGTTATGTCATAATTTATCAAATTTGCCCATTGATATTCCTTGATATCTATATCTTTCGGAGTTTCAAGTTCAACTTTGAATACCCCGTAAATGGTGTTTAATATAGATATGATCTGCGTCTGAACAACATTTTTTCCTAATTTTTCAGATAAAGAGACCTTATACTCACGCATTTTGGCATCAATAGTATTTTTAACAGTAGCCGAATCCGCATCAATATATAGAATAATGTTTGCCTTTATTGAAAAATCAACATTCTCAGCAGAAATTACTTTTACACAGTCAGTAAGAGGGCGGATTTTACTATCACTCAAGTAATTTCTGACAATTTGTAAAATTTCTTCTGTAGGATTTCCGTCCTTAGTCAAAGGATAAACATTCACAATTCCCGGACTTGGAGAAGTTATTGCAACGTCTATTATTGATTGGTGAGCAGATAAAGTATGAAAACGATATGCCCCTTTACTGCCCGCATTTGAAAATTGTTCAGGAGATTGCCGTATGCGTTCTCTTAAACTATCAGCAGTTTCATCATCCACTCCTCCGCTTGAAATAGTTATGTTTTCAACGGTTGAGATGTAACTTAGTGGAGTTATAAGGTTATTTATTGAGCCAATCGTGTAGTTATTAGATGCACTTCCCGGGGTTTCACATATAGCCTCTGCTGTAATTGAAGTTTCTCCGGCTTTTAACGTAACCGCTTCAGTTGTTTGGAATATGAATAAGCCGTCTTTAGTTTCAACTTCACACCCTGCATCAATCTTAAAATCAAAATCCAATGCCTCGTCAACTGAAAATTTTAAGGTTGTATGGGAATAATTCGCAAGAAGTTTGGTTACTCCAAAAGGTTCGCCTATATGTTCCAAAACTTCTAACGGTGCATAACTCAAAAGATTTTGTTTCGCAGTTTCCTGAATTTTCATTCTTAAAACAGTTTCACGATAAGCTCCTACATCAATCATTAAACGTTCAATTTGTGCAGGTTGAAGTACCTTGCCGCTTTTTTCTTCATAAGCGGCAATCCATTCTTTTGTAACAACATCGGGATCACGTTCAATAAAATTAGGTTCAGGCAGTTGTGTCATATTTAACCTCGGCTGTTCCTGTAGCGTTTGAATCTTTCAAAGTCCATTCGACTTTTACGGTTAAAGTGGATTCTTCTATTTCGACCACAATAGAATTTATTTTTATGCGGGTTTCCCACATAGTGATTGCATCTGTAGCCTCACGTACAATATTTGGAGTTGCTTCGTTTATGGGGTAATCAATGTATTTATATATATCCGAGCCAAATGTCGGGCGATGAGGCACAGAGCCTTTTTTAGTTAGAAGTATAATTGCGATGCACTGGTTAATATCTTCAGCACCCTCGGCAACTCCGCCGATTGTGTTGAGCTTTAATTGCCAGTCAATGTAGGTGATTTCATTTAAATTTGTCATATTTGTGGTAGTATTTTGTTATGAAAAAATCGACTATAAAGTTAATTGTTTTTACTGTTTTGGGGATTATTGCTTCAATAATTTTTTATCAACTGAGTACAAGTCCAAATCCAATGATGGTTAGGAGGGTTCAGTCTCAAATTACTGTTGGAATGTATGTTTGCCCTTTTATTGGGCTTATTTATTGGCTCTTCTGTCGTCATCTTGATGATTGATTACATTGTTTTATTAGGTGCAGAAGTTGCTTTTCCTTGGTTTCCTGTGTGCGTGTGTGAATTGTAAACATCTCTCATTGCTTGCATTGATGAGGTTTTATCCGTAATATCCGCATTTGATTTTATTCCTGCTGTGTTTGTGAAAGTTCCCTCGTGTTCTATGTTCCCGATTAATTTCATTTTTGAAAAAGCAACGATGAGAGTATGATTTTCTTTATCAGCATTTATATATGAGCCGTCTTCAAGGTTTACAGATAATTGTTTTTCACTTTGCGTGGTTGAAACATCTTCAGTAGAATAAATTGCTCCGAGAATTACTCCATCCTCAGAATTTTCATCCATAAGGCAGGCGACTTGCTCCCCGATATCCGGCATTGCGTAAAACTTGTCTTTCAATGTTTTTGTTTGAAGAACAGGAAGCCAAAAAGATGTTGACTCATCATCTTCAAAACTTACACGAGCCTGAACATTTATTGGATCAATTTGTGATACAATTCCAAACCTTAACACGATTCAACCTCACAATAAGTTTTATAACCGCTTGCCCTATCGATTACATGTCTGGCTTGCTTAATGTGGTATTTACCTGAAAAATGTCCGACTCCCTTTAGTTCAATGTTTGAACCGGCAATCAAATACGGATTTCCTGTAAATTCTAGTGAGCCTTCAATTTTATCATCAGCAGTGTTTAATGCTGCTTTTGCTTTCGCAATAGCTTGCTTTCTATCTGAACAACGAACGGTAATTTTTAAAGTATCACCTTTTTTGACATTTTCATTTCTTGCTGTTGCTTTAACTGCCTTTTTCTTTTTCGGGCTGAAATAAGTAACTTGAACAGCTTTATATTTTTGAGAAGTTTTTTCTCTGAGATTTATATGCAGCAAATCGGATTTATAAAATATCTGTGTTGATTTCGCACCTTTGAGTTTTTGCACATCATAGAATACAAGGTTGTTTTCAGCAATTTTGAAGATGTAGCCGTATTCCTCCGCAAGTTTAGTAAGGAATGTCAAATCACGTTCTTTATTTTGAGTAATTCTATCAACACGAATATCTGCAACTTCTCCGACTAATGTATATCCATGTTTATCGGCAATTTCTTTTGCGATTTGTTTCAGAGTTTTATTTTCATATCCGACAGAGTTCTTTTGTCTTAAAGGCTTTTTAATGCCGGTGGCAAGACCTTTTACTGTAATAACATCCGGCGGAGTATCGTATTCCAGTTCATCAATTTCAAAAACTCCGCAATTCAATAGTTTTTCCGCTTCGTAACCGATATATGCACGCAAACTATCGCCCTTTGTTGGAATCCAAGCTCCCTGCCAGAGTTTTTCAGAATCCTCAAATGTTATCTGAAGCTCGTCAGACTCTCCATGTTCAACATCTGTGTATTCGATAGAGGTAACATACGGGGAAACGTCTTTTGTTATATTCTTTTTTTCATAAAATAATTCAAAAATAGGTACAAGCATTATTTAATCTTTCAATTATTGGATTAAATAATTACTGAATAAACTTATTAATTCGCAATAAAAATCGGCTGAACACTTGACAAAAACTGAATTATAGTAAATAATAATAATGTACAACCTAGGAAGTTCTCCCTGCATTTATGCATAGAAGCCTAGGTTTTTTCGTTAGCAGCTTTTTGCATTAATGAATTATATGTATTTAAAAACGTAGATGTCTGTTTTAATATTTCTAACTTATCCTCAGTGAGAAAAGAAAGCATTTCAAGAATATCATTATACACACTAAGAGTTCTATTAGGATATTTAAATATTTTTTCATAATGAAATACCCGATTTCTGAACCTTCTTATTGTATATAGTTTCTTAGCAATATAATTAATTGAGTGTTTATTGGGATAATTTACAAATACACCATAAAAACATTTTGGTTTATTCCAGATTTTTGAATTATATTTTTTTACACATAAGTTAGTCCAAAATCCAAAATTAAGATTGGCAACAACTTTCCCTATTGTAAAAACTTTTGTGGCAGTTATACATTCATCTTTTGTATCATTATACGCTTTAAGCAATGTTTTATACTCACTTGCATCAAGCAGCACATTATTATTTATTTCATCTTCTATCCAAGTCTCAGAAATATACTTTTTTAAAATATTGTTAATAGAATTTCTTAAAATAACTTCTAATGTACATAATTCAGGATAAATTGCCTGTGAGATTTGTATGTTGTTCTTGTAATTGGTCACAACATCCTGAATAGTATCAAATTCAGAATAAGCAAAAGAAGATAGTCTTTCTGCACTATAAGTAGACTCATATCTTTTCAATTCATCTTCTTTAATCATGCCTAGATTATACTACAAATAAGCTATTCAGTAATTATTTAATTTTCAAAGTACAAAATGGGGGTAAGTTTATCTCTTCCAAGGGGGTAGTTCAAATTGTATTGTTTCTGATTCTTCAAGGACTGGTATTTTGAGTTTTATTCCTGCATCCAAGACAGGTTCAATCGGGATTTCCGGGTTCGCTTTTATAATCTCCTCATACAAATTCGGATTACTGTAATATTTCTGAGAAATCATATCCCAACGGTCGCCATCACGAGTGATATAGGTGTAATATTCCGTCATTTCTTTTTGAACCCTTTATTTTCTTTTTTATCTTCAGGAATTTTTCCGGTGTATTCTCTTAGTCGGACATCGACCTGAACCGACATCAAATCTCCCTCCGGTGAGGCTTGTTCTGTGGTTTGTCCGATTTCATCAATAACGAAAACACCGACATATTCACCGTTTCCTTTGATGAATTTCAAAGGGGTTGCCGCATCTGCGACATCTTTTAAATTTTTTATCTCATCTTCCGGCACGCAGAAGTTGCGATGGAAGTTTAGTTTTATATTTTCTTCTTGCAAATTTTTTCCTAAAAATTGCAGAATGGGTTTATTTTCAATACGGTCGTGCTGAGCGTAATTGTAGGATACGGTTTCATTTAAGCCGTTGAAATAAGTTATTAATTCAAATTTTATGTCTCCAAGTTGAGCGAACATATTTAATAAGCCACCCTTTCCTTACGTTCAAACTCCCTTTTAATAATGTTCACAACTTCATCTTTGTGTTTTTTGAGCATCTTCAAAAACTCTTCTTTTGATTCAGAACCTGAAATTGTGATTGTAGGGTTATAGGTTACAACAATGGATGCCGGTGCAGATGAGCGACCTCTCACGTTGGCTTTTAAGCCCCCTGAAAATACACCCAAGGTCTTATTCATTGCATTCATTAACGGCAGAGGTTTTAATGTTGATGCAATAGTTTCCACAATTTTTACCTTGTGCAAATCTTTAAGCGGCCCAGTCTTTGCAGGGGAATGAGGCAGATGGTCTCTTATAACCTGTGCAACTTGAGAAATACAGCCTTTTACTTTCGCAATGCCTGACATAATCCCTGCGGCAAGCATACTCGTGATTTTACTTCCGAATTCAAATGCTTTTGTGACAAGTTCAACCAGCTTCACTATTATATTAGCAATAGCTTTACCAAAACGAACGCCCATTTTTTCAGCGGCTCCGCCTGTATCTTCAACAGGTTTTATGAGTTTTTTGAACCAATCAACAATGGCTTTTATAGGTGCAAGAATAGGCGAGAGTGCTTTTCCCATTCTTTGGAATAACGGCATTAATGGCTGTAAACCTTCTTTTAAGCCTTGCCACATACCTTTAAAGAATCCTGAAATTGGTTTCCAGTATTTGTAAATAACAAGAGCGACAACTCCGATAGCAAGAGCAATCCAACCGAGAGGAGATGTAAGCAAAGTAACAGAAAACGCTCTGAATGCGATTATTGCATTTTTAATCAGGTTTGGAATACTCAAAAAACCTGTTTTGAACGCCTTTAAACCGTTTATAAAATTAGCCGGCATTGCTTTTATTGATGTGACAGTCCAATCTTTGAGTGCAATGGATGATTTAGAAATATTTGCAGGCAGAGTTTTTATCCCGTTAATTAATCCGTTACGCAAATTTTTATCAAGCTGTGCAATATTTCCGATAAAACCACCGCTTGTTGCAGAATTCAACCCTAAAAATTGCATAAGTTTTTGAGAGTTTTGAACTAAAACAGGTGTTAAATCTCTGGCATATTTGAGGAATGTTCCATACATTCCGACAAATTTGCCGATGATTATTGTTGCTGTACCGAGAACAGTTAAAAGAATTCCCAGCCCTATCGTTCCTATAATCGCCCCGAACAAACCTTTTTGAAGTAAAGGATTATTATTTATTTTTGTCAGGAGATTATTTATTAACTCTATAGGCTTATGAAGATGAGGAAATACAAGCTCTTTCATATTAATTTTTAAGAGTTTGAACTGCTCGTTTGTTGTTTCCATCATGTGTTCAAAATCGGAATCAACAACACCCTCTGCACCAAGAGCAGAGGCTTTTATTCTTTTGTACTCATCAAGATTTTGCATCATAGGTTTTATGAAATTCAAAACCTGTTTATCCTGAAAGACTTCGGAGACCTTAAATACATCTCCGCCGGAGAGTTCATTCATCATCTCGATTACTTCTAAGATTGGATCACGACCTTGAGCGGCCGCATCTAAAAGAACCTGTTTGAGATTGACTCCGAATACTTCCTTAAAGTTCTTTACGGCAAGAGGAGATGTGACTTTTTGAATAAAGTTTTCTAAGTTATTTGCTGCTTCCGATGCCTCGCCGGCACCTTTCATTGCAACTTGTAGGGCAGCACCTAAAGATGCAACGGCAGGCGTCCCTTTCATTCCAAGCATAGCGGCACCTGCTGTTAAACTCGGAAATGCCGCAGCCATATCCTTTAATTCAAAACGTCCCTCTTTGCCGGACATTGCAAGAATATCCATTGATTTTCCCAAATCATCAATAGGAACTTTTAAGTTATCACTTACGGCAAAAGCCGTTCTTGAAATATCTGCAATAGCTGCCTGTTCACCGGTTGCGGTTCTGCCGATAACATTCATATAATCAAGGGCTTTTGTCGGATCAATACCTGATGCAACAAGTACATTCAAACCTTCTGCGATTTCAGGCCGCATCTGGTTTGTATAACGGGATATTGATGCAAGACGTTTATCCATATCCTCAAGCTGTTTTGCGGATAACTGTCCAACATTACCGAGTTCTCTTAATCTGTGTTCCATTTGGAATGCTTCAGGAATAGCCTCTGTAATTCCAAGTTTATACGCAAGTCCACCTCCTGCAAGTGTCAATGCACCTCCGACTTTTGTCATATTCTGACCGAGTTTGTCTAACAAATCTGAGGTGTTTTTGATTTCTCGCTGAAGTTTATCAAACTCATCATTGGATTTGTTTACAGCATCACGAATAACCCTCGACATTTTGTCGAAAGCGACTAAAGTTAATGAAACTTTCATCATTGTATCGAGCATTGTTCCTCAAAGTCCTCGTTACGTTTATTCGTGTATTTTATTGACTGATTGCACCAGTAGGCTAAAGTTGGGATTGGCATTTCGGATATTTCTGAATACTGCCACCCGGTAGTTTTGCATAAATGTATTATGCTTTGGCTGTCGGGGAGGTAAGAGCAGATGTCAGAGCTGTTACTATCTCCGTTTTTTCTTCCGGTTTCTCCGGAAGTTCTTTTGCTTTCCCCACTGATAACTTCCCCGAAATTTCACCTTGAAGAGATAAAACGTCTTCTAAGTCCATTTCAAGGATATCCTCATAGACGAGCTTTTGCCCATCAATTTCAACAAGTTCAGCTATAAGAGCGTAGGGAATTTCATCTGAAGTCTTTGCCTTGATTTGAGCCTGCAATAAATCTTTGCCTTTGCCCTTTTCAATGATTGCAATTTTTCCGGATGGTAATGTTAATTCTTTTGGCATAATTTTTGTCTCCTAAATTTTTGGTATTTAAATTATCTTCTGACCCCGTTCAAAAAGTGTTCAAAAACGTCTGTATTAAATTTTTAGGTTCGGGGTGGTATAAATTATCGTCTGAGTAAATTTAAACGGCTTAAAATCGATTCTAAAAATTTTGAGTCATCTTTAATGTTTCATATCTTCTCCTTGTTTCAATTTCTACAGGCGAATACGGCACATAGCAGGCAATTAGCGCCAGTGCTAATGCCCAAAACCTGTCAGCGTGTCCGTTGACTTCTGCGGTATCTGCATCAAAGCGGATATTTCCTGCTTTTGTTGCAACTCTTCTTATTGAGTGTAAATCTTCACGAATATCGTGGTCTGTGGGAATAAACACCGACTTATCTTCAAAATTGGTTCGCAGGTTAAATGCCATCTCCTCTTTTGATTTATTCGTGAACATTACAGCCTCAACTCTGTATTTTCCGAAATCTCTTTGAGCGGTTTCTGCTAACTGCATTCCAATACCGGTTGAATCAATACAGCATCTGCGAAGTTTCGGGTGTCTCAGAATTTCTGAAATAATTTCGTACTGGATATGGAATGGTGTTTTTTCCAAGACTTTAACTTTTCTTGTGTATTTTGAATTTTCAAATCGTTCCAAGCACCAGATAACGGTTAAATCTTTTCTTCTCCCTATATCAATTCCGACATACAAATCGCCTTTTATCTCATCAAGGGATTTTAAAACATCCGGCATCTCACAAGTCGAAATCAAATCATAGGGAAGAAATGCACACGCTTCATCAATCGCAACACAGCAATATTCTTGTAACCACGTGTAATCGTCAAAGCAGTTTTTTCGCTCTTCATTCAGCCACTCCTCACGTTCTGCTTGCGTTGTCGGTCTGCCGTAGATTTTATCTATCAAGCCTTCATCTACTGCAAGCTGAATCGGGGTTTTGTGATGCGACCAGTTTAATTTTCCTTTTTCAACCTGATCCAAGAATCTGTAATAAAGACAGCTTTGACCGTTATGAGTTGAAAGAATCCTTAAAGGATATCCCCACGTAATACAAGGTCGTGCCGCTTTCCAAAGTTCAGCAGGGTTGTTGTGAAATGCGAATTCATCAAGTACAACTTTTCCACCCTTGGAACGAAAACCTTTAGGGTTTGAAGATAATGCGTGAATTTTTGTGCCGTTTGAAAAAGCTATAACGTAGGCTTTTACATCTTTTTCTTTATCCAAGACCTGTTCGCCCAGGTCTTTTGCGGCAACATTAAATAAATTCGCCCATATTTTGCAATAGTCAATGTACTCACGAGCGGCAGATTCATCGGCTGATGAAAACCACACAGCAGGAACAGTGCGTTTGACGCAATCCCTTACGTCCTCATAGCTTTGAACATAAGTTGCACCAATTCTTCGGGATTTCTCCCATATTTTTACTTTTGAATTATCGTTCAGCCATCTTAATTGATATGGCAGAAAAAACGGGGTTTTATTCTTGGTCGGCATCTGGTTGTTTTATTCCGAGAATTTCTTCTTCAATTTGAGAAATAAGTTCAGGGGTTAAGCCTTTGGGGCTTTCTTTCTCTTTTTTCTTTATAGTGTCCTCATACTTTTTGGAGGTTGTGAATAATGGGATAAATCTGCACAAAGCATTCATTCTTGCTGGATCTACTTTTTCTCCGGCATCCATTTCTTCTGAAATTTCATGCATAATTTTTCTGGCAAATTCGTATAATTCTTCATGAAATGACATTTTGGATTTTAAAAATGCCGCACGCTTTTTATCCCATTCATACTGGGCTCTCCAGGTATTTACTGTTTTTCGGTTTAGATTAAGTCGGCGTGCTATAACAGCGGCAGGTAAATACTCATATATAAAAAGCCGTTCTGCTTCGGATAATAAACTTTGTTTTTTACTGTTCAAATTCAGACTCCAATTTTTTTATTTTTTCGTTGAGAGTTTGCATTTCTTCCGTTATTTCTTTGAGTCTTTTTACAGAAACAAATACTTTATCCATATCAAGATTTTTAATATCCTCGTATGGATTTAAAAGAGCACGAATTAATATAACAAGTCCTGAAGCTTCCGTATCTAAAGTACGGAAGTTTTTTTTGCTTTCGGCAAGCATTCCTTTTAATTGCAATCTTTCAGGATTCATCTAATGAACCTCCTTTTTTAAAATCGGACACCAGAGGTTGTTGTCGATTTTACTTTCGATTCTTGAAAGAAGTGCTGCGTGGTATTGATTTGTTTCCAACAGGTCTTTTAAGATTTCAAAGTTGTCCTGAATAATTGTTTCAAATGCTTTTACCTGTGATTGGTGGTAAATATACCAGATGGCAAACACCAGTGCAGGAAAACCAATGTTTTCTATTAACGGGGAAATTTGAGTAATAAAATCCATAATACTCCTCTATTTATTAACAGGATGAAACGAAAGAAAAGGACAGGTGTCCTTTTTTTTTTAATTCATATATTGCAGTCTAAATCTTATAAGGAGAGTTTTTCAAGGTGTTTAGTACATTGAATTTTTTAGTGAACTTTTACATGTAAAAATTGCTGTCATTATGCCTTTGAAACCGTTAAGCCACAACGTTTATACTCCGAATATACAGTTTTTTAAAAGGACACCTTTTGAGGTGCAAAAAGTTTAATTTGGAGATATAAGCCCCAACTAAAAAATGGGGAAATCCTACAAAGATATACAAAGAAGGTTAGAAAAAATGAAATTTTACGAAGTTTTTAAAGCCGGAACTTACCCCCAAGGAAAGTTTACAAAAAAAGAAATCGCACAGATTGCAAAAAACTATGATCCGCAATTTTGCGAAGCCCCGATTACAATCGATCATCAGCAATCAGGACCCGCTTACGGCTGGGTTGATACCGTAAAAGCCGATGGCGATAAACTCAAAGTGAGTTTTAAAGAAGTGCCGGAAGAGTTTGAAAAAGACGTTAATGACGGCAAATACAAAAAAGTTTCTGTTGAATTATACAGAAATCTTGAAGGCAAAGGTGCATACCTTAAAGCCGTTTCATTCCTCGGAGCTGCAATTCCGCAGGTTAAAGGTTTGGAACCTATCAAATTTATGGAATCAGAAGCTGATACTTTTGAATTCAATGCTGAAGATGAGCCGGAACAATTTTCCGAACAGGAAATTGAAGATTTGAAAAATCAGGTTGCAGAGCTTGAAAATCAGCTTGCAACATTCAAGGAATCAAACAAAAAACTTGAAACAATCAAATCCTTAAAAGAAAAAATTTCTGCCTTATCCGATGAAGTCGCAACTTTTAAAGAAAAAGCTCAGGGTAAGGAAGAAATCGAAAAAGAATTGAATGACATTAAAACTTCTTTGAAGAAAAAAGAATTTGAAGAATTCATCGACAAACAAATTGAAAAAGGAACGTTAGTCCCTGCAAACAAAAATATTGTCTTATCCGTTCTTCAGGAGTTAGATAATGTCAAAAAATTCGGCGAGGATTCAACAGTCGTTCTCGACTTCAAATCTTTTATTGAGTCCTTGCCGAATCAAATAAAATACGGTGAGTTTGCCACTAAGGAAAAGCAAACCGACCAAACAAATGAAGATGTGGAAAAATTTGCAAACGCAGATGAGGAAAGCCTTGAGGTATTCAAAGAGGCTAAGGCTCTTGCAACAAAAGAAAACATCTCATTTAAAGATGCACTGCTCAAATTAAATAAGTAATACCCCGAAACATTGATATAAAAGGAGTTTAAATGGGAAGACTTGAAGAATTACGCATAAATGCGTATCTCTCAGAAGTCGCTCGTGGTTACAGTAATAATGCCTTTGTGGCTCAGCATCTGTTCCCTGAAATTACTTCTGAGAAAGAAAAAATCGACATATTTGAATTCAACAAGGAAGCGTTCAATCTCTACGATACCGAACGTGCAATAAGAGCGAATTCAAATGTCATATCGCCGCAAGGTTTCAAAAAACATACAACTACCCTCACTGAACACGACCTATCTTACCCGATTGATTATCGTGAAGAACAGGAAGCAGAAAAAGTCAAATTACAACTTCACGCAACTAATGTTGTAACGGAAGGTTTGAAGTTGAAACTTGAAAAACAGTGTGCGGATTTAGCACAAGATCCGACAAAGTATCCGACAGGAAATAAAATTGCTCTATCCGGCACCTCGTGCTTTAACTGGTCATCCTCTGACCCTCAAGGGGTAATCGATGATGCCAAAGATGCAGTCTCTTCTAAAATTGCTCAAGACCCGAACACTATGATTATAGGGCAAGCAGCTTGGAAAACCCTCAAAAAACACCCTCAGCTTAAAGGTTTAATTTCCGACAATCTCAATAAATTAGTAACAATTAATTTATTAAAAGAAATTTTTGAGATTGAAAACATTCTCATCGGAAAATCAATCTTTGCGGATAAAGACGGAAATTTTGTCAGAATTTGGCAGGACAACATTGTCCTTGCTTACGTCCCGAATCTTGGTAATTCAAGAACGGAATACGACCCCTCTTACGGATACACTGTCCGCAAAAAAGATGCCCTGCAAATTGATGAATATCAAAAAGAGGGCAACAAAGTTAAGTATATCAGGGCTACCGATATTTATACACCGTTTTTAGTCGGTGCTGAAGCCGGATACTTAATTTCAGGGGTAAATGACCCGAATTACGACCCTAAAAAAGATAATGGAGGTACGAATGACACTACTGAAGTACAAAGTTAAGCATACCTCAATTATGCACAACGGCACAGTGTATAAAGAAGGTTCAACCATTGAACTTGATGACACTCAAGCAAAACGTCTTGAAGATTTTGTGGAACTTCTGCCGAATCAGTCAGCCCCTGCAAAATCTAAAGCACAAACTCAGACTTCTAAAACTGCATCAACAGGGAACAAGAAGTCTGAAAATAAAACCTCTGCTAAAAATCAGACAAAAGCAGAAACAAAAACCGAAACTGAGTCTGAAACCATAACTGTTGAAGAAGAATCAAAAGAAGATGAAAAAGGAGGTTCTGATGACAACAAATAAAACTTACAAACCTCTGTTAATTGATTCTGCACTTGCTGCTGCGGATTTGGAACAGCACAGATTTATCGGATTTGACGGCAATTATTGTGCCGCAGGTGCTAAAGCTCTTGGTGTTTCAGATGTTTCAACAGCTAAAGGTGAATATGCACCTGTTGCGGTTTTAGGAATTCTGCTTGTTGAAGCAGCAGGCACAATCGCAGTTGGAGATGCCGTTGCATCTGATGCAGAAGGAAAAGCAGTTAAGGTTGCCGATTCAGCTATAGCAAACGGCTATGCTCTTGATGCCGGAACCGCAGGTCAGGAAATAAGAATTTTGAAAGGCTGTTAATATGGATTATTGCACGATCGAAGATATCGAAACACAAACCTCTACCCCTACTCTTATCCAGCTCACTTCTGATGATGGGCAAGAAGTTGTCGATCGTGTCGTTGCCCAAGAGGCTATCCTTTATTCTTCTACGCTCATCGATGGGTATCTTCGTGGCAGATACACTCTACCCTTAGATGCCCCTTCTTGTTCGCCGGCGTTAAACGGCGTTTCGGGTTCTGACTCCGTCAGCCCCCTACAGCCTCTGCCGGCGAGCCGCTTTCCTTTACTCAGAATTCTTGCCATTGATTTAAGCATCCACCGTCTGTATTCAAGACGCATGAGAGATGAAATGCCGGAAGTTATTGAAAACAATTACAAAAACGCAATCTCAACTCTCAAAGATATCCAAAAAGGTGTTATATCCCTGCAAAGCGAAAACGATTCCCTTGAAACAGCAGGATTTAATGTTGAAGAATACAAAACAAATAAGTCAATAATTGACAGGCTTTTTAGTAAGGATCGAATGCTTGAATATTAGAGAGATTGAAAATTCAATAATCGAAAAATTAAAAACAACGTTCCCTGAAGTTCTTGTTCAAGGTTTTCCCGATAAGCCTGCGGAATTTATTTTACTTCATCCGATTGGTGCTTTGCTTGTGCATTATCAGGGAAGTAACTACACTTCAACAGATGCACTCGGGTTTATATCTCAGGAAAATAAAAAAGAATTTTCAATTACTGTTGTAACCCGAAACCTCAGAAAAAACGAGGGAGCATACGAATATATTGACAAAATTAAAGCCGTTCTTACAGGTTTTGCACCTGACGGCTGTTCAAAATTAAGTCCCTCTAAAGATTTTTTCATCTCTGAAAAAGCCGGTATATGGCAATACGGAGTTAATTTCACACTAACCACAACAAACATACAAGATTTAGAAATTTAATTTACCCCAAGGAGTTTATATGCCTGCAAGTTTTTTACATGGTGTTGAAACCATTGAAGTAACAACAGGTGCAAGAACAATTTCAACAGTAAAAACCGCTGTCGTTGGAATTGTCGGAACTGCACCGATTGAAGATGTACAAGAAGAATATAAAACAATAAATGCACCGACTTTAATATTAAATGAAGTCGAAGCTGTTAAATATTTTGGTAACCATAAGGCTGGATACACAATCCCTCAAGCCTTAAAAGCAATATTTGACCAAGGAGCTGGAATTGCGATTGTTATAAACGTTTATGACCCGGATAAACACGAATCTGTTGAAGATGTTGCCGTTAGTGATATAAACGGTGGTATTGATGCAGAGACCGGTAAACGAACCGGAATGAAAGCCTTTGAAGATTGTTATTCTTTGTTTGGCTATTATCCTAAAACAATCATTGCTCCTGTTTATTGTGAAGATGCAGCAGTTATGACTGAAATGAATACTCTCTGCAATAAAATTCGAGCAATGGGTATTGTTGATGCACCTGTTGGAGCAACTGTTCAAGATGTAATTAGTGGTCGTGGTCCAGAAGGCACGATTAATTTTAATACATCTTCAGAACGTTTGATTTTGTGTTATCCGCATTTAAAAGTGTATGATTCAGAATCCGATTCAATAAAACTGCAACCTTATTCTCAAAGATTAGCAGGAGTTATTGCTGCGAAAGATGTTGAGAAAGGTTATCACTGGTCACCTTCTAATACAGAAATACAAGGAATTGTTGGAGTCGAAAGACAACTAACATCTATGATTAATGACCCAACTTCCGAAGTAAACGCATTAAATGAATGTGGTGTTGTAACGGTATTTAATTCTTACGGTTCAGGTTTTAGAACTTGGGGAAACCGTTCAGCTGCTTATCCAACATCTACAAATCCTACAAACTTTATTTGCGTGAGAAGAACTGCTGATATTCTTCATGAATCAGTTGAATATTCAATGCTTCAGTTTATGGATTATCCAATTGATAACGGTTTAATTGATTCTATCTGTGAAACTGTTAATCAATTTATTCGAACACTTATCGGAAGAGGTGCATTGATTGATGGAAAATGTTCTTTTAATGCAGATAAAAATCCTGCAACAGAAATTGCAAACGGACATTTAACTTTCGATATTGAGTTTATGCCTCCAACTCCTGCTGAGAGAATTACGTTTGAGTCATTCATTGACATTGAACTATTGAAATCACTTGGAGCATCTTAATGTACGCAATTGTTAATAAACGAGGAGCCTTAGAGGTTCATACGGATGAGGCAGATATTTGTTTTAACTGCAAAAACCTCTTTAAATGTCCGCTGATACAAGCAATCAGCAAGGAATACGTTATTATGCACTATTCAGACGTGGAGATTAGGGACTGCGGTCTATTTAAAAAATCTTAGGGAGTTTATATGTCAAAAATAGAAATTAATAAATTAACTAACGCCAATGTTTATATGAATGGTGTTAACTTATTAGGAAGAGCAGAAGAAGTTCAACTGCCACAGATAAAACATAAGATGGCTGAGCATAAAGCTCTTGGTATGGTTGGTTCAGCTGAGTTTTTCGCAGGTATTGATAAAATGGAGTGCAAAATAAAATGGAATGCACTTTATCCTGCTGTTATGGCAGTATGTTCTAATCCGTTTTTAGCAACAATGATACAGGTTAGAGCAAACCTTGAAACCTACAACGGAACGGGAAGAATTAAGGAAGTTCCTGCTACTGCTTTTTTAATCGGAACTTTTAAAGAATTTCCGCTCGGTAACATTAAGCCGCAAGAAAATGCAGAATATGAAACAACTATGGCTGTAACCTATGCCAAATTAATCGTTGACGGAGTCGAGATTTTTGAAATAGATGTTCTTGAAAACATCTACAAGGTCGGAATGGTCGATATGCTCGCCACATTCAAAAAGAATACGGGGGCTTAATGACAGACGATTCTATTCTCAAAAAAGCAAACTCTAAAAAAAGTTTGTCAGAAGAAATTGCGACCCGAAAACGAGCATTAAACTTTTATTCTCTGGCAAACATTCTTCCCGACCCTGATATTGTTCTCAGAAAACAGGGGAAAGATATTAGGATTTACAAAGAACTTCTTTGTGACCCTCACGTTTTTGCCTGTACTCAATCAAGAAAAGCAGGTGTTTTATCTCTTGATTGGGAAATCAATCGTGGTTTGGATAAAGACAAAAATGCTGAGGCGATTGAAGAATTACTTAAAAAACTGGATATTCATAAATTAATAAATGATATTCTTGATGCAACGCAGTTTGGTTATCAGCCTTTAGAGATTATCTGGAAGAGAACCAAATCAGGACACGTTCTGCCTGAAAAAATTATTGCAAAACCGCCGGAATGGTTTTGTTTTGATGATGATAATAATTTAAAATTCAGAACTAAAGAAAATTACTACGGCGAAATTGTCCCTGATAAAAAGTTCCTGCTTGCTCAGAATAATCCATCTTATAACAATCCTTACGGCGAGAGAACATTATCTCGTGTCTTTTGGTCTGTAACATTTAAAAAAGGCGGACTCAAGTTTTGGGTAGTATTTACGGAAAAATACGGAATGCCGCATTTGATAGGCAAACACCCACGTGGAGCATCAAGAGAAGAAACAACGACTCTCGCCGATATGTTAGAGGATATGGTTCAAGATGCAATCGCTGTTATTCCTGATGATTCGTCTGTTGAAATTCAAGAGGCAAATAAATCTTCATCTGCTGAGATTTATGAAAAACTCATCGACAAGATGAATTCTGAAATTTCAAAAGCAATCTTAGGACAGACTTTAACGACTGAAATCGGTTCAACAGGGAGTTATGCTGCTGCAAATACACACATGGCTGTTCGTCAGGATATTATTGATTCTGATAAAAAACTCGTTGAAAGTGTTATAAACCAGCTTATTCGTTGGATTTATGAAATTAATTTCTCTAATGAAGAAGTCCCGATATTTCAGTTATATGCACCGGAAGATGTTGATTTGACTCTTGCACAGAGAGACAAAATTCTCTCCGATACCGGTGTTAAATTCACTAAAGAATATTTTATTAAAGCCTACGGTCTTGAAGATGAGGATTTTGATATCAGGGAAGATGTTATCCCTGCAACAAATTCTCAGTTTAAGGAATTCAAGGAAAACGAGCCATCCGTTCCCGGACAAGACCAGATAGAAAATCTGCTTGAGTTTATTTCAACAAAGAAATTAAATGAACAGTCTCAACAGATAATTTCGCCTTTGATTTCATTGCTTGATGATTGTGATGACTTTGATGAGGCTTACGAACTTTTAACGGATAAAAACCTGCATTCAAAGAAGTTTGAGCAATCTCTTCAAAAAGCACTTTTCCTGTGTGAACTGCAAGGGAGGTCAGATGGACTTGAATAAAATCCATATAGGTAACGCATTAGAAATCTTAAAAACATTTCCCGATGCCTCCATAAATATGTGTATTACTTCTCCGCCATACTGGGGACTGCGTGATTATAAAACTGATCCTGTTAAATGGCAGGATGGTTGGCTTGGAGAACTCGGCACAGAACCTGATTTTAATGCCTACATTAATCATCTCTGTGACATTTTTGATGAAGTAAAACGTGTTTTAAAAGATGACGGCACCTGTTGGGTAAATATTGGTGATACTTATGGCGGTTGTTCTTTAAATTCCTCTTATGGTGTTAAAGCAAAAGGAGAGACCTCTTTTTTAAAGAGTGTTGAACATTTGCAAAAAGTTGCCCATACTCGTGGGAAATATTCAAAAAGTTTACTTCTTATCCCGTTCCGTTTTGCTATTGAAATGTCAAACAGAGGTTGGACTGTACGCAATGTAATCATCTGGCAAAAGCCTAATGCAACTCCATCAAGTGCAAAGGACAGATTTACAGTAGATTTTGAATACCTGTTTTTCTTTTCCAAAAATAAAAAATATTACTTTGAAAGACAATTAGAGCCTATCAAACAGTCAACTTATGACCGCTGCAAAAGCGGATGCGGAATTAATAAAGGTGCTAATTATCAGGGTTTAAATAAAACAAATTTTGAACGTCTGCAAAAACGAATGCTCAGTGGTGAAATATCAGGCAGAAATACACGAACAGTTTGGAGTATTGCCACTCACGCATATCATGGAGCACACTTTGCGGTTTTTCCTCCGGCACTTTTAGAAATACCAATCAAAGCCGGCTGCCCTGAAGATGGAATTGTATTAGATCCGTTTATAGGCAGCGGAACGACTGCTGTTGTTGCAAACAGATTAAACCGTAAATGGATTGGTATTGAACTCAATCCGGAATATACAAAACTCGCCGAAACGAGAATTTTACAAAACAAATAGGAAGATTATGTATAAAATTATCCCTGAAGAAGCTGCTTTGAAAAGGAACTTCCTTAAACAGCGGCAGAGCTTACCATTACATTTAAAAATTGAACTATCAAAGAATAGAATTAAACAATTCTATGAACACTTTGATGGTAAAGTATATGTCTCATTCTCCGGTGGAAAAGATTCAACCGTTCTTTTACATCTAGTTAGAAGTCTTTATTCTGATATTCCTGCGGTTTTTATAGACACAGGATTGGAATATCCTGAAGTCCGTAATTTTGTAAAATCCATTGATAATACAATAATCCTAAGACCTGATCTCCCATTCCACAAGGTCATTGAGGAATACGGATATCCTGTAATAAGTAAAGAAGTTGCGACATTTATTGAAGAAAACCGCAAAAATCCAAACGGCTATACTGCTAAGAAATTTGATCCAAACAGTGATTATGTCAAAAAATACGGTTCTCGTTATTGTCTAGCAAAATGGAATTTTTTACGTGACAGTGACATTAAAATTTCTGCTCAGTGTTGTGATGTAATGAAGAAAAAGCCTGCAAAAAAGTTCGAGAAAGAAACTGGCTTGCATCCAATTATTGCAACAATGGCAGCAGAGAGTAATCTGAGAAAAAGCGAATACCTTAGAAAAGGCTGTAATTCTTTTGATGCTAAACGTCCCACATCTACCCCACTAGGATTTTGGACAGAACAGGATATTTTAAAATATTTGGTTGAGTTTGATGTCCCATATTGTTCTGTGTACGGAGAAATTAAACAGGATAAATCCGGCAAATATTATACAACCAAAGCCAAACGCACAGGTTGTATGTTCTGTATGTTTGGAGTTCAAAGTGAAAAGTCTCCGAACCGCTTTGAATTAATGAAAGAATCACATCCAAAACAATATAACTATTGCATAAACCAACTTGGATGCGGCAGAGTTCTTGATTTTATAGGAGTGAAGTATTAATGGCTGTCGAACTTAAAGGTTTATTTAAACTTGCTCCTACTGCAGCAATAAAATATTTCAGGCGGAAAGGTCAAACTTTCACTTGGGATTGGTACGAATTATGGGAAGATGCTCATAAAAAGACTTTCACTGTTGCCAAAGTTATGCGTGAGGATATTCTAAAAGATATTCGCTCTGCTTTGGATAAAGCACTGTCTGAGGGAAAAACATTCAGAGAATTTCAAAAAGAACTCAAACCAATCCTGCAAAAGAAAGGCTGGTGGGGCGAGCAAATTGTTGTTGATACTCAAGGCAACGCAGAAAAAGTTCAGCTTGGCTCAATGTATAGATTAAAAACCATCTATGCCGTTAATATGCAGACTTCATATATGACAGGACGGTATAAAACTCAGATGGATAATGTGGACAATAGACCGTATTGGGAATACGTTGCTGTCCTTGATAACAGAACAAGACCCGAACACGCACAACTGCATGGATTAATTTACAGATATGATGATCCTTTTTGGACAAGTTTTTACCCTCCGAACGGTTGGAGATGCCGTTGCAGGGTTAATGCTCTTTCGAATTATAACCTCAAAAAGAAAGATACAAAGCCGGGTAATTCCACAGGTACTTTGTCTCAAGAGATGAGATTAGTTTCTAAAAAATCTGGTGAGTATAAGTCCGTTACTGTTTATACAGACCCTCTTACAGGTAAAAAGATTGCACCTGATGTCGGATGGTCTCATAATCCGGCTTCAGGTTTGAATGATATTTGAACACCAATTAAACAATAATTAAAGGAGTTTTGAATGACAGTTGATAAAAAAAGTTTATTAAACTGGGTTGGCGGAAAAAGATTACTCCGCAAACGTATTGCACCGTTAATTCCTACGGATATTCAATCATACATTGAACCATTCGGCGGTGCCGGTTGGGTTTTGTTTTATAAAGACCGTTGGGCTGATTTAGAGATATACAACGACCTTGACGGAAGATTGGTTAATCTTTTCAGGATTGTAAAATACCACCCTAATGCCTTAAAAGAAGAATTGCAGTATCTTTTAGGCTCTCGTGAGATGTTCTTCCAATTTTTGAACGGAACTTTTATTACCGATATCCAAAAAGCCGCACAATTTCTGTTTTTAATCACCCGTTCATTTGGAGGTCGTGGTGATACTTTCGGAACTGTAAAAAAATCTTCAGGCGGTGCATCGAAATCTCAACGCAATGTTTTAGAAAAAATTGATGCAATCCACAAACGCCTTGATAAAGTTATGATTGAGAATCGTGACTTTGAAAAATTGATTAAACAATACGATTTTGAAGGTGCATTTTTCTATTGCGATCCGCCGTACACTTCAGGCTGCGGTTATGAAGTAACTTCTACAGCAGACTTTGACCACGAACGTTTAAGAGATGTTTTAGGTAACATCAAAGGACGTTTTCTGCTCTCGTATGACGATTCTCCAAAAGTTAGGGAATTATATAAAGGCTTTGAGATGATTGAAGTTGAAAGACAGAACGGAATTAACAATCGTGAGGGTACTAGCAGGGCGAACAAGGTATATAAAGAACTTCTGATTGCGAATTATCCTATAAAAGAATTATTTAAGAATGTCTGACCCTATTGAAATAAAAATTGATAACAAAGAAGTTGAATCAAGACTCCTTGATTTAGCTCAAAGAAACGAAAACCTGTGGCCGTTAATGAAAAACATCGCAGGGATTTTCGCATATTCAACAGAAGAAAATTTTAAAGAAGAAGGTCGTCCGAAATGGGAAAACCTAAAAGATTCAACAATTAAACAGCGAACTAAAAATAACCAGTGGCCCGGCATGATTTTGCAGGTATCAGGTCAGCTCGCATCTTCTGTTAATACTTATTATGATAATGATTCGGCGGTTATAGGTTCAAACCTTGAATACGCTGCAATACACCAAATCGGAGGACAGGCAGGGCGGAATAAATCTGTTGAAATTCCTGCACGTCCATACCTGCAACTCACCCCTGAAGATTTTGAAGAAATCCTTAGTGTGACCGAAAATTTTTTAGGGAGCTAATCCCCTGAATAGTTTGTAGGTCAAAAGAAAGGAGAGAGAATGACTACAGTAGAACCCATCAGAAACAAATCTGATATCAAAAAAGTTGAAAAAGTCTTAGCCAAACAGAGTCCGAGAGATTTAATGCTTTTTGTACTCGGTACAAACTGTGGCTTGAGAATTTCTGATTTGCTGTCATTAAATGTCGGCGATGTAAGAAATAAAACTCATATTCAAATTGTTGAAAAGAAAACAGGGAAGTTTAAAAAATTTCCGATTAATGACCGTTTAAAACCTATGATTGAGGATTTTGTAAAAGGCAGGCGAAACGCTGAACCATTGTTTTTGTCTCACTGGCGGCATCGGCTTGACAGAGTAACTGCATATTACTTGATTCGTGATGCGTGCAAAAAAGCCGGACTTCAAGAAAGAATCGGTACGCATTCAATGCGAAAGACTTTTGGCTACCACCACTACCAACAATTTAAAGACGTGGTTATCCTGCAAAAAATATTCAATCACTCAAGTCCGCAGATAACTTTAAGATACATAGGTATCGAACAAGACCAGATTGACTACAGTTACTCCAACTTTATTTTATAGTGCAAAACCCTCTCTATTAGGTTCATTGCATTACATTTTATTTGCCTTACAATTTAACCATTTTGTATAACATAAAACCTAAAAATCTCAAGAATTGCCTTCCTAATTGAGTTTTAGAGTTTTAAAGTTATTTTCTAAAATGTAATGTAACAGTTTAAAATTTGAAATACAATTCCCTGAATGGCTAGTTTTTTCGGCATAAAAAATTTGCCTTACAAAATGGTTAAAATGTATGACACAAGCAGGAAAGGAAGGTTTTATGCTGCAAGACAAGATGACTAAAAATGTAAGAAAAAAGGGAAAATTTTCAATTATTTTAAGAGAGGATGATTCAAACCAGTGTTCATATAAAATAAACAGACATTTATTTGATACCTTAAAAAAATATTTAGCACCTTTTCGTTCATATCAGGCTAAACCAAGAAAAATCAGATGCATTGAAACAGGTCAGATTTTTTATTCAGCAAGGGAAGCCAGTTATTGGGTTGAAGCAAACAGAAAAATTGCATATTGCGATATGAATTTAATCAAACAAGCCTGCAAGGGCAAACAAAAAACCTCCTATGGTTATCACTGGGAATTTGTTGAGGATTCAAATAATGTTCTATGATGAAAAGGCATTGGAACTTTATGAAGAAATCCCGGATATAAAAGTAATTTATTATCTATTAACAGGTCTCTCCTATCGTGAAATCGGAATAAGATTCTATTACCATAATACAAATAAATTTATTTATCGTGTCAGAAAATTAATGAAAAAATTTCATTTAGCAAACCGCAGACATCTTGCGTATTTTGCGGTCAAAAACCATTTAATTGATGTTGAAACATTAAAGGATTTACAAAATGCTTGAAGATTTAACCGAAAACGAAAAAGAAATTATGTTCCTGCTTGTTCAGGGACATAATTTCAATGGCATTTTAGATTTTGTAGGAATTGATTATCCGACGTTTATTGCTCTGAAAAAATCATTATTTAAGAAACTAAAAATTTCAAGAACCACAGAAATTTTAGGATTATTGCTCCAGCAAGGTTTTAATCCTGATGAGATATAAAAACTGCTGATTATTTTGTCTCTTTACCCCATTTTTTTTATTTTTTAAGAAACATTTTGTATTTTTATCGCTTTTCGATAAGTATCTTTCGCCATTATACAATAAAATTCACTACTTCATACTGTCATGAAGTTTAAGTTGTCGTTTTTCAATAATAATTATTTGATTGAAGTTTTTGAACCGAATTTGACGTTCAAAAAGAGTTCTTATGAAAATAGGAAAGGAGAAAGACTATGAATATTGTAGAACCGATCAGAAAAAAGCGTGACCTGAAGAGAATTGAAAGCATTCTAAAAAAGCAAAGTATGCGAGATTTATTAATTTTTACAGTCGGCACAAATTGTGGACTTAGAATTTCAGACATTTTAAATTTAAATGTTGGCGATGTCAGAGATAAAGACTACATAAGCATAAATGAAAAGAAAACAGGCAAATACAAACGATTCCCGATTAATTCAAAACTAAAGCCTATGTTTGCAAAATTTACTAAAGGTAGAAGGGCTGAAGAACCCTTGTTTTTATCTGTATTCAATAACAGAATGGAAAGAACTCAGTGCTACCGCATAGTTAATGATGCCTGTCGTAAAGCCGGATTAGATTGCAAAATTGGAACTCACACTTTAAGAAAAACATTTGGCTACCATCATTATCAAAAATTTAAAGACGTTGCTGTTCTGCAAAAGATATTTAACCACTGCTCTCCACAAGTAACACTCCGCTATATCGGAATTGACCAAGATATGATTGATTACAGCTACAACAATTTTATCCTCTAATTCCTGTATAGCATATAATTCAACAAATAAATAATTCAACACAATTATAGGTCTGTTGAGTTATTTTGTCTATCCTCCCTAAAGTTGATATATCACAAAGAAAATACACGTAAAGATATTTGATTTTTTTTGTTGAATTTATTTTACATTTCACTAAATTAATACTCAAAAATTCTTGAATTTTCTATATCTTTGCAAAGCCTCAACAGACCTATAATTGAGTAGAGTTTTAAAACTTTGTTCTGAAGTGATGAAAAAGAGACGTTAGCCCAGAAAGTAAATTAAGAAATGGAGATAAGTTCTCTAATAAAGAATATAGAAGAAATGAGTTAACTTAAATAAGAAAGAGGTGAAAATGTACAAAAAATATTACTTGGCATCAACAATAATTTTTACAATATTTTTATTAAATATCAATTTAAATGAAGCTGTTGCTGAAGAAAATTGGGTATTTGGAAACCCGGTGAACTATCAGTATGCGGATGAAAATAAAGCACTTGAAACTCAGCTAGATCAAGCAATAGAACCAGAATGGTATACAGAAATTGAACCTGAGCAAAAAACTATAGAAGAAAAAGTATATACACAGCAGGTCATACCAGAACAAGCAAAATCTAAACGAAAACATATTCGTAAAATTAAGTATAAACAGCAATATGAACAACAGAATCAACCGCAACAAAATTTTTCAAATTATCCGGTATCGGATTACAATGCCATATATAAACAATCAAAAGGACTAAAAATTCCTGCAGGCACAAGCGTTACAGTATATAATTCACAGGAAATTAACGCAGATAATCTGGAAAAAGGACAAAATATAGAATTTACTGTAGATAATCCTGTTATTATAGATGGAATAACTGTAATACAAGCAGGAACAAGAGTTTCCGCTCAAGTACTTAACAAGAAAAATAATTTTATATTTGGAATACCGGGAGAAATTCAAGTTGGAAATTTTAAACTTCATAATATCGGCAATAAACAGATTGATATGATGGGTTCAATAACAGAGAAAGGTGACAGCCGTTATTGGGCTCACATAGGTTGGCTTATTGTATGGCCGTTGCTTATGGTTAAGGGTGGAGATGGAATAATACCAGCAGGACAGCGTTATACTATCCACACAATTGGTGATACTTATCTAAATACAAATACTTATCCTGTATATTATAACCAATATTAATATTGCAAATAGCTTTAGGCTTTTGTGAATTAAATATAAATAAAATAAAGAAATAAAAATTTTTTAACAATATTTTCAATCTTATCTAAACATGATACAATGCAGGAAAAGGTAATTTATGGTTGGAACTTCTGATACTAGAGAGAAAGTTAGTCTATTATATCAATATATAAAACAATTCTGTATGCTTCGTAATAAGGTTATTACAGATATACGTAATCAAAAAGAATTTTTCTATTTTGATGATTTCCCAAATGCTCCAGAGTTTATTACTATTAATTATAGAGATAGAGTTGAAAATATCCCAGAAGAAGAAATTTATAAAAATCCGATATTGACAATAAAAAAGCCCGAATTTCAGGTTTGTCCAAAACCACCATCTGAATTAATAGAATATTTAGATCCTGGCTGGGAACAGTATATTAATGATGCTATATTAAATGAAAAATTTAAAAATTTAGATACTACAATTTCTAATCTTATTTTAAATTCTTTTAATAAGTGGTCTGTAATTCGTAAAACTTGGGTAGAAAAACAAAAACTTATAAAAAAGGTTAGAGATTTATTCAATAAATTACGAAATATAGCAGATGATTTGAAAAAAGAAGATGACACCCTTGAATTAGTTATTGGAAATGGAATTTTAAATAAAAATAATGACAAAAATATTAACCATCCGGTATTATTAAAACGCGTAAATATTATATATGATGCAAAAACAAATTCTATTTCTATTATAGATGTTGATAAAGATAGTGAGTTATACTTAGATTTATTGCGTACGGTTGATGGAATAAATATAGATGAAATAAGAGGATTACAGGAGGATGTAAAGAATAATTTTTATCATCCTCTAGATAGAAATGATACACGTGATTTTTTTAAAATTTTAATTCACAAACTTCATAATAATGGTATATATGATGATGGTAATGAAATAAGTTATATGCCAAATGAAGAGGTCATGCTTATCAGCTTTAAACCTGTTCTTATATTACGGAAAAGAAATGACGGAACATTAAAAGCCTTAGATTCTATTATTGAGGATATTGAAACAGAAAATAAAATACCTCCTTATCTTATAGACTTAACTAATGGTGGTAAAATAGATATTCCGGAAGATAATCAGATACAATCAATAGACAGACAGTTGGCTGCAACCAGTGGAGAAGATGTAGATATATTGTTACCGCTTGAAGCAAATAAAGAACAATTAGAAATAGCACAAAGAATAGAGAAATTCAATGCCGTTATTGTACAGGGACCTCCGGGAACAGGAAAAAGTCATAGTATTGCAAATATTCTTTCTCATTTTTTGGCACAAGGTAAAAATGTATTAATTACAAGTTATACAAAGAAAGCTCTATCTGTTTTAAAAGATAAAATCCCAAAAGAACTTCAAAGTTTGTGTGTTTCACTATTAGACGACTCAAATAATGATATGGAACGTTCTATAGACGGCATTGCTAATTATTTATCAAAATATACATCAAGGGAACTTTTAGAAAGAGCAAAACAATTAGAAAATGAGCGTAATTCAATAATAAAAAATTTGGCAGATTTAAGAAAAGAAATATTTGTTCTTCGTAATAAAGAAATACAAAAAATTGTATATGATGGAAAAGGTTATTCTATCATAGATGTTGCAGATTTTGTAAGAACAAATGAAAAATCATTAGCAACAATTATTCCGGGAGATGTGAAATCAGGTCTTGAATTTCCTCTAACAGATGAAGAGTTAAATAAACTCTACATAAGTAATGTTGAATTAACAAAACAGGATGAATGTGAAATAGGTTATAATTTACCAAATCCAAATGATTTGCTGTCACCATCAAAATTCAATGAATTAAAAATAAAATATGACAATATTTTTCAAAAAATTAAGACTACTGAAAATCAATTATCTATAAAGTTAAAAGTTGAATCTAATAAAATAATTTTGATTGACCAAGACTCGGATGTGGTGTTAATAAATAACGTACCTGAACAGAGTCTTAAAACTTTAGTTAGTTTTATAAAAAAGCAGGGGAAATTAGATAAATGGGGTATTCAAGCTATAAGTGACGGCTTATCACATAAACGTGATAGGTGGTTACTCTTAGTAAAGAAAATAGAAGAAACAGTGGCTTTTGCTCAAAAAAATTCTCTTCAATGTTTTGGGAAACAGATAAGTGATGATAAAACTCTGGATATAGATACAATATTACCAATTTTAGAAAAGTTAAAAGAAGTTTTAACAAAGAAAAAGAAACTTTCTAATCTATATTATTTATTTCACTCTGATTTTAAAATGCTTATGCAGAAAATTACTATAAATGGGAAGTCCATAAAAAATTCAGAAGATTGTTCTATAGTTATAAATAAACTTAAATTAGACAAAATGAGAAAAGACGTAAGTACCTATTGGGATTTACTGCTTGCAACTAATGGGCAAAAACGCTTTATTGAATTGGGTGAAGAACCTGAAATTACAGCACAAAAATATATTCACCCAATTAAATATTATCTTGACTGGTATAACAATGACTTCAAAAAACTTAAGACCTATTTAGAGCAGTCAGGCTTTAACTATCGAAACTTGATTCAAGTTGATGATTTAACTTCAAACAAAGAACAAATAAATCAAATCATTGATTTTATGTTTAACAAATTACCAAAATATATTAATTTAGCAATCTACCTCAATAATCTTAAACCGATAAAAGAACTTCAACACAAATGTATATCTTTATTATCTGATAACAATCGTAATAAATCTGTAATATGTTCTAACTTAATTAAATCTATAAAATCTTTAGATTGTGAAAAATATAGCCAGTATTATTTTGAGCTTTCTTCTTTATATAAAAAAATCGAATTAGCAAAGACCAGACAAAATTTACTTCGAAAATTAGAGCAAGTAGCTCCATTATGGGCTTGCGAAATTAAGCAAAGGAAAGATATTCATGGAGAAAGTAAATATCCAACAGAAATAAAAGATGCTTGGAAATGGAAGCAATTTAATATGATTATTGAAAATATAACCTGTGAATCTTTGGATGTAAAAATTAAAAAAACATCTGAATTAAGCAAATATTTAAAACAAAAAACTACACAACTGGCGGAATGTAAAGCCTGGTATCATTTATTAAAACGAAGTGAAGCCGATTTAGACTTAAGGATGGCTTTGAATGGTTGGAAAACCACTGTTAAGCAAATAGGTAAAGGTACTGGGAAAAATGCAAAGAAATTCAAGCAGGAAGCAAGAAATAAAATGAAACAATGCCAGGCAGCTGTTCCTGCTTGGATTATGGATATTAATACAGCATTAGAAAATCTCACTCCAGGAGAAAATTTATTTGACGTTATTATAATAGATGAAGCTAGCCAAGCTGATATTAGAGCTTTGTCTATTTGCTATATGGGTAAAAAATTGATAATTGTCGGGGATGATAAACAGGTTAGCCCTTCTTCTATTGGTATTGAAGTAGAGCAAACTAACAATTTGTTAACAACATATTTAAAAGGTAAAATTCCTAACTGGGACTTATACAATCAGGTATCATCTTTGTATGATATTGCAAAAACAACTTTCCAACCTTTAATGTTGAGGGAACATTTCAGGTGTGTGCCGGACATTATTGGTTACAGCAATAAATTATCTTATGATTTTAAAATAAAACCATTAAGAGAAGCAGGAAGTTCAAATCTTTTACCAGCCGTTATTAATTTTAGGGTTGATGAAGGATTAAGAAAACAAAATTCCAAAATAAATGAAGCTGAGGCTGATGCAATTGTTAGTCTAATCCAGGCTTGTATTGAACAACCTGAATATGAAGGTAAAACATTTGGGGTTATTTCTTTATTAGGAGATGAACAGGCATTATTAATTCAATCCAAAATTCACAGTAAGATAGATATTTTAGAATGTGAAAACAGGAAAATCTTGTGCGGTAATGCATCTAATTTTCAGGGCGATGAGCGGGATGTAATTTTTCTATCAATGGTAGATAGTAATGAAGATGAAGTCCCTTTAAATTTGAAAGGGAATGGTGCAAAAGATTCAACAAGACAGCGCTACAATGTAGCTGCTAGTCGTGCAAGAGATCAAATGTGGATTATTCATTCATTAGATAAAGACAGAGATTTAAAAGACGGCGATATTCGAAAAGGTTTACTGGAATATGCTTTAAATCCAAATTCTTACAGCAATTTAGTTGAACAAGCCAAAATCAAATCAGATTCTCCTTTTGAACAAGAGGTATATGAGTATTTAATTGCAAGAGATTACAATATAATTCAACAATGGCCGATTAACAGGTGGCGAATTGATATGGTAGCACAATATAATGGACATAAGATAGCTATAGAATGTGATGGTAAACGTTTTCACAGTGGTGAAGAAAAAATATGTGAAGATATGGAGCGTCAAACTATATTAGAACGTATTGGCTGGAAATTTATAAGAATTAGAGGAAGTGAATATTACAGAAATAAAACCAAAACAATGGAATCCGTAATTGTACAATTAACAAATTTGGGTATTCAACCTGAAAAAATTATCAATATTGATGATAACGGACATCAGACATCGAAACTTTTAGACAGGATAAAAATACGGGCTTCACAAATAAGAAATTCTTGGGCTAATAAAAATGAAGAATGAAAGAGAGATACCGAATAATTTAAAAAAGTGACCCAAAAAGAAAGGAATATAAATGAAAAAATTTATTTTAATTTTGATGTTATTACTTATTAATACTACTCAGGTGTTTGCATTTACAACTTGGGAAAACAGTCCAAACAATTGGAACAATAGTATTAACAATTGGCAAAATAGTCCAAATAATTGGGTAAATAGCCCAAATAACTGGAATAATTCTATCAATAATCCTAATGCGAATATTATTTATGATTCAAATGGGAATGCAAGAGGATATGCAGTTCCAAAATCTAATGGGACTGGTATGAATCTATATGATTTTAATGGTAATAGAAATGGCTATTATAATTATTAATTTAATATAATGAATAATTTATATAGATTAAAATTTTAGTTGGAGACTGAGATGTTTAAAAAAAAGAACGCTTCTGATTATTTAAATGAAGCAGAAGTATTATATAAAAATAGAAATTATCAAAATACAGTAAAATTATTAGATAAAGCAATAAACTTGGATTCTAATTTAACAGAAGCATATATTTTAAGAGCAAATTGTTTTATCAAGCTCTTATTATATGAAAAGGCAATCAATGATTATAGTACTTTTTTAAATTTGATAGATACAACATCAATAAATGTTAATAATAATAAACTGACTAAGTCTTATGATAATGCTGATGACAAGTACAATAACAAAAAGGCTATTGCTTATTGTGAAAGGGGGTATTGCAAAAGTCAGTTAGGGCTATCAGAAGAAGCATTTTCTGACTTTCAAGAATCAATAAATTTAAATCCAAATGATGTGTGGACATATTATCGGAGAGGCCGATATTATAATGAATTAGGCTTATATAAAGAAGCAGTTATTGATTTTAATAAGGCTATGGATTTAAAACCTAATTTTGTTATAGCATACAATGATAGGGGTATTGCAAAGGCAAATTTAGGTTTCCATCCTGATGCTATTAATGATTTTAAATTATGTTTATCCTTAGACCCGACTAATGATTGTGTATATCATAATATTGCTGTATCACTTAGTTCAATGGGAGATTATTTAACGGCTCTGCTATATGATAATAAAGCAATTGAATTAAATTCTACTAATACTGCTTATTATTATTATAGGGGAGAAATAAAAGTTCATTTACAAATGTATAATGATGCAATAAATGATTACACAAAGGTGATAGACTTAGCTTCTGATAGTAATATTATGCCTTTTGCCTATAATGGTAGAGGGTTATGTAAAAAAGAGTTGGGGTTATTTGAAGAAGCTCTTGTTGATTATAATAAATCAATAGGAATTAATCCTCATATTGCACTGTTTTATCGAAATAGAGGTGATTTAAAACAAAGTTTGCATATTTGTAAAGCGATTTTTGGAGATGTAAATAATGCACCAAAAACTACTAAAAAAGACTCAAAAGCAAATAACAATAATATGGACATATGTAAAAAAGATACGCATTTATTGCAAGAAGCTCTCATGGATTATAATACGGCCGTAGAATTGGATCCTACTTGTTATTTCACATACATGCATAGAGGCTCTTTTTATGAATCAAGGGAAATGTATGAACTGGCAATTAAGGATTATGATAAGGCAACCGAACTTGCACCGGAATGTATTGATTCATACTATGCAAGAGGAATTTTGTTATGTTCTATAGGAAAATATGAACTTGGAATTGAGGATTTTAATAAATGCATTGAAATTGAACCTACCAGTGGTCTATTTTATTTTTTGAGAGGACGTGCCAAAAGTTCATTACAGCAATATAACTCTGCTATTGAAGATTTCTCAACTGCAATTACTAAAAATCCAAATGCTAAAGAATATTATATACAAAGAGCTTATGCATATTCACAGATACAAAATTATGAGGAAGCGATTATTGATTATAATACTGTATTAAATAAAGACCCAATGGATGCATATACTTATTGTGATAGAGGAAAAACAAAGGAATTAGCCAAAATGTACACTGAAGCCTTGGACGATTACAACATTGCTTTAAAACTAGATCCAAATGATGCTTTAGCATATTTTAACAGAGGAACTTTATATAAAATACTTGGGAAATATGATACAGCAAAGGATGATTTTCGACATGCTTATTCAAAATGTTTAGATAATGAGGATTTGAAACAATTAGCAATAAACAATCTTAAAGAGTTAAAAACTCAGAACTAAATAAGACATAAATTAAAATAAAAGAATTCAGATAATACCGAAATTAAGCTAAGTTTAAAAAGTAAAAAGAAAGGAGAGTAATTTTGCCACAAAATATTCAAAACAACAATAGAATTTTTTCAAGTATTATAAAAAAAATCAATATAAATGAAGAAACGCTGGGAGTTTTTTAAATGATAGGTGGATTAATTGGTGATATCGTTGGCTCACGATTTGAACATAATAACTGTAAAACTAAGGTGTTTGACCTATTCACTAATAAATGTTCTTATACAGATGATTCTGTAATGTCGTTAGCAGTTTGTAATGCACTTATGCAAAGTAGATCTGACTATAGTGATTTGAGAGAACAAGCTGTCCTATCTTTGCAAACTATCGGTCGCTTGTATCCATATTGTGGTTATGGTTATTTTTTTAAACAATGGCTATTTTCTGAAAATCCGCAACCATATTATAGTTATGGCAATGGAGCAGCAATGCGAGTAAGTGCTTGCGGTTATGTTGGAAAAACAATTAATGAAGTAAAGATACTTTCAAAAGCCGTTACGGAGATAACACATAATCATCCGGAAGGCCTGAAAGGTGCTGAAGCGGTAGCCGTATCTGTATTTTTGGCACGCACAGGCTGTAGTCTGATAGAAATTAAAAATTATTTTATAGAAAACTACTATCCATTAGATTTTATGCTTGACGATATTCGTGAAACCTATCAATTCAACACAAGCTGTCAAGGTACTATTCCTCAAGCACTAGCAGCTTTCTTTGAATCAACAGATTTTGAAGATGCAATAAGAAATGCAATTTCAATCGGAGGTGATAGTGATACAATAGCTGCTATTACTGGCTCTGTCGCTGGTGCATACTATGGAGTTTCAACAACTATTAGAGAGCAGGCTTGTAAATTTTTAGATGAGTATCTTCTTAAAATTCTTTTGGAATTTGAAAATAAATATTAGAAAAATATTTTTATAAAACTGGAAAAATTCTAAGCTTAAGTTTTCGAAAACAATCAAACCAAGCGAAAAATTTTACTTGATAGTTTTTATCCACTTGGAGAATTAAACTCTATATAACAATATAATGTTTTTCCCTAAAATCACATACCTTAGGTAACATAATAAATATTGGCAATAAACAATCTTAAGAAGCTAAAAACACAAAATTAAATAAGACATAAATTAAAATAAAAGAATTCAGATAATACCGAAATTAAGCTAAGCTTAAAAAATTAAAAAGAAAGGAGAGTAATTTTGCAACAAAATATTCAAAATAATAATAGAATTTTTTCGAATATTATTCGAAAAAATCAGTGCAAGTTATACTGGTACATGTTTATCATTACTGTATTTATCGGAGTATTAGGATATATAATTTCTTCGACATTACACTTCGGATTAACCGGAACTGGATGCTTTTTAATAGGAGCTGGTATTGTTGATTTTATAGCTTATTATTATTCCGACAAACTTATAATTAAATCTGAAAATGCAATGCCTGTTTCAGATAGTCAAATTCCGCAGCTCTATGAATTAGTGAATGAACTTTGTACTAATAACAATATTGAAATGCCAAAGTTATATATGATAGATTCTAAATCAATTAATGCTTTTGCGACAGGACGGAATAAGTATCTTGCAGTCTTGGTTGTTACAAGAGGACTACTTGAAAAACTTTCTATTGATGAAATCCGTGGAGTTATAGGACACGAACTATCACATATAGAAACTGAGGATGTAAAACTAATGTCAGTGCTCTCAATTTTGACAGGTCTAGTTTGTATTATTGCAGATATATATTGGACAAATGTAATGAATAAAACAGATAATGATCAATCCGGTATAATTTCAATAATCGGAATGGTTTTATCTTTATTTGCCCCAATAACATCTATACTGATAAAACTTTCAGTTTCCAGATCAAGAGAATTTGCTGCAGATGCAAGGGGTGCTGAAATTTCTGGAAATCCAGAATTTTTAGCAAATGCTCTAAAAAAAATAAAAAAAGACAGAATTAAAGTACCATATGCAAGCAAAGCAACTGCTCATCTGTTTTTCACAAGTCCGTTTAAAGATGATTTCATTGGGGAATTATTTTCAACACATCCGGATATTGATGAAAGGATTCGTCGTTTATTAGATATGAAAAATTAGCAAAGGAGACAATAATGTCAGAAGAAATTACAAATCAAGAAAAAATTGAACTCGGAAGTCGCTCAAAAGAAATTGTTCAATGTGGACAATGTGGCAAAGATTTAACAGTTGAAGAAAGAAATGCCTTTGAAGGAGAAAATGGGAATGACATTTATTTCTGTGATGATTGTATTAATCAAATAAGAGAGAGGTTTGATAAGATTACCAAAAATCTTAATATGCCAAAAGCTTTCTTATTTTCATTTGTTACAGCAATTGTTTGTGGTTTGCTTTACGGTTTATCAATATACCTGACAAACACTGATTTTGGTATTATAACAATTGGTGTTGCTTACTTAATTGCATTAACAGCCTGTAAAGGTGCTGGAGATAAACGTGGTATAAAACTACAAGTCCTAAGTATAATATTGACATTAGTTGCTATTTTTGTTGCACAGGATTTATATATGATTTTAAAAGTACCTCAAATGCAAAATATAGGTGGTGTACTGTATATCCTATTAGTAGGACCTGTTATGGCAACAACGAAAGCCGGACCAATCGGACTTTTAATATGGGCAATAGGTTTGTATACAGCATATATTTACCCTAAGGCTCCGAAAATATAGTAAAGTTATGTTAAAATAATAATAAAAAACGAATAACTTCTTTCTACCTTATAAGAGAGAGGTTATTTTAGTTATACATTGGTAGCTTGGTTGTCATTCCTGAGCCCAACAACACTATGTTCTTTATTCAAGCCGTTCATCAAGGGTAATATTTTTCATCTTTTCAATATCTTCATCAAAGAATTTTACTTTTTTTATTTCAGCAGTTTCAATTCCCATCATTTCGCTATCATGATTAGCTTTCATACGGGCATTATATTGAGCTTTAGTTTCTACTACATAATCTGGAAATAATTTTTTTACTATCTTTTTAGTTTCAGCAGTAATCCAATTCCCGAGTTTTGTTTTAGGACATTTAACCTCTTTCCCTTGATAACCATCGGGCATACTTTTCATGTATTCTCTATATGTTAGATGAAAACCTAGTATTTTTCTGTTTAAAACAACAGGTTGCCCACCTAAACCTGTTAATTTTTTTATACGCACTTAATTTTATCCTTATATTTTATTCTTCATATGTATAGCGTCCTTCTCTTTTAAGTTTTGCTCTATATGCTATAGCTTCCATTTCTGACATATTTTTCATTTTTTCAATATCTTCATTAAAAAATTTTACTTTTTTTATTTCAGCAGTTTCAATTCCCATCATCTCACTGTCGTGGTTTCTACGAATTCTTTCTGCTTCGGATATAAATTCATCAGGCTTTGTTTCCAATTTTGTCGCAGTACGATTGATTTTAGGTTTGCTCTGACCTATGTTAGATAGGGTATTAACTAATTTTCGGAAGATTTTTATTGTCATATAAACTCCTTTGCATGTATTATAACATATTTTTCTAATTTTTTATATTTGCATATATTTTCCAAATACCATTCTCGTATTCAATATCTTTAATTAAAATTTGTGAATTTCTTTGCAGCAAGAATTCAACTTGATTTCCATGTGTTGTTTTTGTATTGTAACTTTCAATAAAAGTTCCTTTAGTGCCGGCAGGCAAATCAAATTCCCAACGGATGTCGCTTTTATTAAAGTGTACATCTTCACACATTGATGTCGACATAAAACGTTCTTGGTATATAGTTATGTCTTCACGTCTTATCTTATCCAAAAGTCTTTCTCTAATCTCTACATCTTTTATGTTAGCGATATTTTTAAGCTCCGTACCCAGACTCTTATTATTAGACAATGTTACTATATCTAAAATTCCATAACTGTCATCTCTATAAACCTTAATAGGCTCTTTAATGCGTTGTTGGTCTATATATGCAGTTATGTTGTCAATATGACTTTGAATTTTAGGTGACGGCTGAATATTATTTTTCTTTAAATCGGTCAATGCCCAGTTGATTTCACGAGAATCATCTTTATACACCATCATTGATTCGTGGATTTTACCCGTTGCAGGATGTTTTACACTATTTATTATTACATCCCAGTGTGCAGGAGATAATTGGGATAATTTTCCGATCGGGGTATGATTTTTAGATAATATCTGAACAAGTTCGGTAAGTTTTTCAGGATTTGCATCCCAGTATTTTAAACTTTCAGGATCACTTATTTCTTGTAATTTACGGCTTACATAAGTGTACATTGATCCCTTAGTTTTTAATATCCCCGTAACAATCGGAATAAGCTGTGAAATACCTTCCGAGGTTAAATCAACCTGCCCTGTTATAACCCAGTCTGCAAGCAAACTCATTGTGGCATCTGCACCGATCTTGGCGGAAAGGGCTATTAATCTCGGACAATTCGCCATTACAAGTTCACTGTATGCAAGAGATGACATTTTGCCAATTCCAGCTCCTGCCGTTAATAAAGCTGTTGAAACAACCAGTTCTTTTGTTATTGCCTGTTTATCTTCTTCCGTAATTCCGCCGGCTTTGGTTAAATCTTCTGTTAATTGAACAGCAGTTCCTCCAAATGCAGCTGTACCAAGTCCGCTTAAGACCATAGCCGAGGCCGCCTGACCTCCCACTGGGATAAATTGTCCTGCAATTAATATAAGCATTCCGGCACCCTGCACCCCTGTTTTAATATATTGAACACCTTTCATCTGACTTTCTACAAACGCCTGTGCAAGTCTGCTTCCATGTTCTGCTCCATAAGCGAGATTGTATGTCTGTTTGCAGTCAAGTTCAATTTCTTCAAGTGGTTTTCCGTCAAGAAGTTTATTGTAATTACTGTCTAATGTTTCCTGTAGTTTATTGGAAATATTTACAAGGGTATAACTTTTTACTGCAAAAGTTCCATATTCTAATCTGCCGTCTTTAAAACTTGTTCCTGTATCTTCTAAAAATCTGTTAATCAAATCCTCATCGTTACCGTAAAGTCTGTATAATGCAGCATTAACACATCTTTCAAGATTGTTTATACAAATTTCCATCGCCCCGCCAAAAGGTTCTCCATACTTGTTATTCCCGTCTACTGTTACTGTCGGATTGTGCAAAAGTTCCTTTATTTGATTATTTCTGTTCCTTACTGCAAGAACAAGTGTCATCCGAGCTTCTTTTGCCGCATAATCTGTTATTGCATCTGGATTGAATTTGACACCTCGTTCAAGTTCGTATGCTTTTTCAAACTCCATAACTTTATAAGCATCCTGACTTTCAAGCATACCTTTTACAGTTGCCGGGGCAGTAAATTTGGGAACCTCAAAATCTTTAAATTTAGTCTGAATGTTAGCCTGTAGGGCATTTGTTATTAAATTCTTTTTTATTACGGGAGCTTTTTGAACATATTCGCTATCCTCCAGAGCTGCAAGAGATGAAATAAACTGATTAAGGTCTGTTGGTCTGAGTTTGCTTAATTCCTGTTTAATAAGTCTGACTTCTTCCGCATTTTCTGCTTCCGGCAGAAGTTTAACTGCAAGGTTTAGCTTTGTTTCAAGATACTGTTTTACTGAAAGTGCATCCCCTGTTGCCATTGCAAGCATACTGTTGCCAATCTGTTCGACAGCTAAAATCCTTTCGACATTGCTTGATGCAAATTCTGTATTAAACAATTCTTTTCCGCTGTTAAAGAGTTTGCTTACTGCACCTTCACTGTTTTTTTGAGTTTTTACTAGAGCTTGAGCTTTCTGTAAATCTGAATTCAAATAATCTACTGCAATAAGTTCTATATCCTCGCCGGACGGTTCAACCGGAGCAATATACACAGGCTTTTTCTCAGGTTTTTCTGTCTTTTTAGCATATCCGAGTTTGCTGATGAGATTATTAAAAACGGTTGAATCGGGCATCTGTTCACACTCTTTAATTCCAGAAACAAGGTTATTAGAGCCGAATGCCGATGGATTAGCAGACTGCACTGCCCAGGAATTACAGCTTTGCAGCTTGCCGAAATCAGGCAGAACAGAGTTTAGAATATCTATTGCCTCCTGCTCGGATATATTCTTATTGTTGGTTTTAAATTCCGCCAACAGTTTTATTTCCTGAATACTCAGGTTTTTGTCCATAGCTCGATCTGCTCCTTGATAATTATCAGTATTCTTTAACGGAGCGTCGAAGCCAATTCTTTAAATATATTCTTTATTATTAATTATTTTTTACAAAGTAATGAAAAACGTCACCATATATGTGCACTGTCTGCATCATAGAAATTCACATCTAATGTTTTTTCACGTTCTCTTTTTGCAAAAAAAGTATCAGCTTTGTCACGTTTGTCTAGATACTTTTCTTTAGAGCATAGACTTATATATACTTTTTTTATTGTTAAATTTTTACTTATAGCATCAAATATATGTTTGTCCTTTTTATCAAGAGAATGACCATGAATAAATAAGACATCTTTTATTCCCTTTAACTTTGAATAACAATATAAAAGATATTCATTGTTTTCTTTTTGAATTTTGTTTAATTTATTTTTGCTACTTCCCTCTGTTACTATTAAAGGATATTTATTGTTATATATATTATCTTTTATAACATCCATTAGATATCTTCCATCATTATGTGGTTTACATATTAAACCATTATCCTTTTTATAAATATGTAATGCACCATGTAAATAAAAAACATTCTGTTTCTGTTTCTGATTTTGTTTTTGTTTCCAAACAATTTCATTGTTGTATTCTCTAAACCCATCATCCATTTTAAAAATTTCTATATTAGGGTATTTTTTCAAAAAATCTTCTCTATTAAGCAAAACCCAGTATAATAGGCAATCATAATTTAACGTAAAAATTTTATGAAAATTTGAAAGAAAGAATAATGTATTAAACATTCTATCTTTTTCAATATCATTTTGTGACGAAGGATGAATCTCTAATATACGATTGATTAATTCATCTCTTAAGTTAATAGCTTCTTGATATAACCTACCACTTGTTGTTAATCTATGGTCATATGCATTTAATAACTGTGCAGAACTTTCAAATTTTTTTATAATCACTTCAAAATCAGATGTATGAAATGTATGAAAAACTCTTTTTATATAAAAAGGAATATTAGGAGAATCTAATAGACTTGAATAATCAAATCGTTTTTCATCAAAAGCCATACTAAAACCATTTCCAAGCAATATATTTCTTTGATAGTCTTTAGTTTTAAAAATAGCGTCTTCAAATTCAAGGATTTTCCCCATTATACCTCCTAAACCTGAAAACAAGAATAGCATAATATTACAAAAATTATATACTTTAATTTGATGAAAATTTGTATAATATAAAATGACAAAAATTTAAGAAAACTCAAACTTCAAGTTGCCGAAAATAATCAAACCATCTGTACAAAATAATCAAACCATGTGTTCTTTTACAATTACCAGCATGAAAACTTTACTGCAATTCAAGGCGATATAAGAAACATCGCAACTCTGGAAGAAATTTTTAGCAAATACAAATTTGATGCAATATTCCATTGTGCAGCGCTTTTAGCTCATGTAAAAAAGGAGCTTAAAAATCTTTGGACGTCAAATGTAGATGGCACAAAAAATATTGCCGAATTTGCACTGAAATATAATATTAACAAGATTATTTTTACATCAACAAATTGCCTTTGGGGTAAAAGTTTTGACTCCCTGATTAAGGAGGAAGAACCGCCGGAACCTATTGAAATTTACGGCAAATCAAAACTTGAGGGTGAAAAAATTCTGCTTTCTTACAAAGATAAAATTAACAGCGTAATTTTCCGCTGCCCTACAATTATGGATGAAGGCAGACTAGGTCTGTTAGGAATACTGTTTGAATTTATTGATGAGGGTAGAAAACTCTGGATGGTTGGTGACGGTGAAAATAAATACCAGTTTATTTATGCAAAGGATCTGGCAAATGCCTGCATTAAAGCGCTGGATTACAATAAAACCGCAGTTTTTAATATAGGGTCAGATGATGTAAAATCATTCAATGAAGTTTATAAATATGTAATAAATAATACCGGCTCTAAGTCAAGACTTGTACATATGCCAAAAGGGTTTATGACATTGGGTATGAAAATATGCTATATGTTAGGCATATCACCGCTGGGTCCATATCAGTATAAAATGATTTCTGCAAACTTTGTATTTGATACAACCAAGATTAAACAGGAGCTTGGATTTGAACCTACGCTAAAAAATGAAGAAATGCTGTTGAAAGCATACAATTATTATCACCAAAATAAAGAGAGCATAAAACACCGTAAAAATGTTTCAGCACACAAATCTGTTGCGTCTATGGGAATAATTAAATTAATAAAAATATTTTCATAAGCAAAAATATTTTTGTTTTGTTTTTATGCAGTTATGAAAAATAACTCAGTGTCATTTACTTCAAAAATACAGTTTGTTGACAGACAGTGCTTTTCTATGCTAAAGAAAAAGAATTATATTGGCTATAGACATAATGAATTAAATATATTAAAAGCACCTGAATTTTACTCCACTGAAATAAGGACCTGCACCGGAGGGGGCTTGGTAACCCCAAATGTTGAGGCAGAAGGATTTCACTTTTGGGACGATTTAACAAATAAGAAGAAATTTAATATTCTTGTCAATTCCCTGTTTCGTTTTGTCAAAAACCCTGAAAGAGGTATTCTTTTAGGAAGTAAAGAGTTAAATAATGTGCAGTCAAAGTATTCTGTTGAACAATTCCAGAATTTTAAAAAAGTATTTATGGAAAAAGTTAAAAATGTCACACTATTTGAACAACACAGAAATACAAATTCGCAAACCAACTATCACTATAACCTTGATACAGATACCTGGACTTTATGCTCATCCTTTACGCTGCCGGAAAGCGGAAAAGTTAAATATGTAACCAGACTTAATGACCTCAGGGAGTGTTTTGTAAATATATCAATAGCCGACGGCGACAGGCTTTTTATAGGTAAAAAAGAAATAAAGTTTTCTGATGCACCTGATATTTTTAAAACCCAAAAATAAAAATTATGAATCTTTTAAATGCTTAATGTGCTTATAAACATATAAAACACCGAGTATACCAAATACAAGAACAATAGCAATGTCAAATTTATGCCATATATGTTTAAAAGCCTCCATATTTTGCCCCATCTTTACACCCACAAAAACAAGAAGGTAACTCCAAACAAGAGAACCTAAAAATGTAAGCGTAAAGAAAACTCTTTTTCTTGCTCTTAAAATACCGGCAGGAAGTGAAATAAAAGTTCTTACAACCGGAAGCATTCTGCAAAGGAAAAATGCCCAGTCACCGTATTTATCCACCCATTTATCAGCCTCTTCCAAATCTTTATGGGAAATCAAAAAGTATTTTCCATATTTTTCAATAAATTTTCTCCCACCGAAATATCCAAGATAATATGAAGGGATAGAACCCAGCACACAGCCGAAAGCTCCAGCCCAGGATGCCACATGAAAGTTCATTTCGCCTTTACTAACTATATAACCTGCAAAAGGCAGAATTGCTTCGCTTGGCAAAGGAATATTACATGACTCAATTGCCATTAACAAACTTATTCCCCAAGGTCCCATTAGCGTGATAATATGTTCGATAAAGGCTACCAGATGTGTAATTATTAAATTAATAAATTCCATAATATTCCCTCTCCCTGATTAACAAAAATATCTTACAGGAAACAAGGTAAAAAGGAAAGTTAAACAACTTCATTTGCTGAATTTATTACATCATTTTTAATATTTTTATATACTTCAAATGTCATCATACAATCATTCATAGCTCTGTGATGCCCTTTTGTATTAATATTGTAATGATTTGCAAGGCTTTCGAGCTTATGGTTTGGAAGAGTACAATAGCGTTTTGAAAGATACATAGTATCAAGCCGGCTGTTTTTAAATTCACCGGAAAAATGCTTTTTCAGGTTGGCAGCAATAAATCTAATATCAAAACTTACGTTATGCCCAAGCACACAATCATTTTCAATAAACTTCATAAATTCCGGCAGTACTGCAGTAATATCAGGAGCACTTTCTACCATATCATTTGTGATTCCGGTAAGCCCCGTAATAAATGAATTTATTGACTGGTCAGGTTTTACTAAAGAAGAGAATTTGTCTACAATACAGTCATTTCTTACTTTAATTGCAGACAACTCAATTATTTCACACTTGTAAGGCGAAAGTCCTGTGGTTTCAATATCCAATATAGTATAATCCGCAGGAAATTCCTGAAGAATTTCTGCTTCGTTTTTAATAATACCGGTCATGCTATTATTATAAACCGGTAAAAATTTTGTTTCAAACCATTTTTAAGCGGCTGAAGCAAATTTATTTTTTTTGATATAATTGATAAAAACGGAGGTTATTGTTATGAATAATTTTGAATTTTACTGTCCTACAAAGGTCTTATTTGGAAAAGGAACTATTGCAGAGCTTCCTCGGCTGATTGATAAATCACAAAAGGTACTTATGATTTATGGAGGCGGTTCTATCAAAAGAAACGGAGTTTACGAACAGGTTAAACAGGCGCTTGAAGGCTATCAGCTATATGAATTTGGCGGAATTGAGCCAAACCCTAAATATGAAACATGTATGAAAGCAGTTGAACTTATCAAACAGGAAAATATTGATTTTCTATTAGCAGTTGGAGGAGGGTCAACACTTGATGGTACAAAGTTTATTGCAGCAGCAGCGAAATATGAAGGAGATGATGCTTATGATGCAATTCTGGTTAGAGAAGAGGCTGTAAAAGATGCTCTTCCTCTGGCTGATATTATAACACTTCCGGCAACCGGTTCAGAGATGAATAATGGTGCTGTAATATCAAGGATTTCTACAAGCGAAAAACTTCCTTTCCACTCTGATCTGGTATTTCCAAAATTTTCAATAATAGACCCTCAGGTAACGTTCAGTCTGCCTGTACGCCAGACAATTAACGGAATTGTTGATACATTTGTACATGTAATGGAACAGTATTGCACATATGATGTAAATACTCCGCTTCAAGATGACTGGGCGCTTGGAATTTTAAGAACATTAATCAACGAAGCGCCGAAAGTTCTTGCAGAGCCAAACGATTATGATGCACGTGCAAATATATTCTGGTGCGCAACCTGCGGGCTTAACTACTGGATAAGCTTAGGTGCTGTACAGGATTGGGCTACTCATATGATTGGACACGAGCTTACTGCTTTTTACGGAATTGATCATGGTCAGAGCCTGGCAATAGTTCTTCCTAGATTATTAAAAAATCAGAAAGTTTCAAAATCAAAAAAACTTGCAAAGCTTGCCCGCGAGGTTTTCGGGGTACAGGAAGCTGTTGATTTAAAAGCTGCGGATAAGGCAATTGACAATATTGAAGAATTTTTCAATTCGATTGGTATGAAAACCAAACTTGCTGATTATGAAATTGATGCAATGGATGCGGCTGAAAAAATCAAAAACAGATTTGCTCAAAGGAATGTAGCTTTTGGAGAAAAGTGTAATATTACATCAGAAACAGCATTTGAAATTATCAAAAACTGTTAATAACTCACTCCACAGTATTCTGCCGGCTCTACACCGCGTAAAGCTGTTCATATTTTTACCGCTACGAAAATTTCGCACCACATTCCTTATAGCGGAATTTTCATGGATACAAAAAAGAGGCTTTTAAAAGGCCTCTTTTTTATCTGTTATGTTTTAAAAGATAAATTCTCTCTGATGGAGCAGGGTGTGTTGAGAAGTAGTGCATATATTGAGGAATATTTTGTTTTTCATCAATAAGCTGCATAAACTTAACCGCGGCATTATTGTTGCCGTAAAGCTTTATGATTACAGAATTTGCAAACAAGTCCGCATTCTTTTCCTGTTTCTTAGAATATGTTAAAGTATTAAAAGTACTTACATTCTCAACAAGCTTAGTCAGACTATTGTTTTGACCGGCTGTAAGCAGTGAAAGTATCACACCGGCGATTATTTGTCTTCCTGACCCTTTCAGATGGTCCCTGTGTGCATAATGCGCCATTTCATGTGCCAGCACAAATGTAAGCATCTGTTCATCTTTTATTTCACCCAGCATTCCTGCGGTAAAAAATATTGTGCCGTTTGGTACAACAAAAGCATTCAAATCCTTTGACGGATATACCTTAATATCAAACTTAGATTTACCTTGAAGCTTTTTGTCAAAGCTAATAATTTTTAGCTTTTGGCGGTTTAAAAATTCAAGCTGCGATGCAAACTGATTTGATGGAGCTGAAAGCTGAAAATCTTCAGCACCATAGCTCATAATATTTTCAATTTTTATTTGCGTCTTATCAGGCATATTGTCAATCCACACGCCTGCAATAAAATCAGCGCACATAAATACAAAAATACTAAGCACTATAATTCCCGCAACAAGAATAAAAAATTCCTTTAAGTCGCTTGTTTTAGATACATTGACATTATTCTCAATCATGGCAATATATCTTGCTTCCATATCATCAGGATTATTGTTCATAAGTCACAGCCGTTCCATAAGCTATTACTGCACACTGAGGGACACTCTGCGGATTTTTCGGGTCATTTACCATAACAGTTTCAATTCTTGCATTCAAAATAATATGAGCACCAATAGCGCTCTCGCGCATTCTTAAAACAGCTTCACGTCTTGCTCTATCCATTACAGATTCAAATGAAGTCATCCGCCCGCCGAAGAAGTTTTTAATATTTGAAACAAAGCACTTAAAATAATCAGCGCCTATTACAGCTTCTCCATAAACCATATTTGTTCGTTTAACTTTTCTTTTTGATGTCCATTTTTTAACCCCAAAATTTACTATTGGTGAACGCAGCAGCTCTTTTTCTCTCTTAACAAGTTTTTTAAAGTGATTTTTTTCAATAATAGAGCCAGTGCAAAAAGTCAAAATTAAAAGGACAATAAGTAATAATAAATCCATACTATTCTCCGGTAATTGCCTGTGCCTTAACAGCAGTACCATAAGCATAAACCTCAGCAGCACCGGCGGTTATAGCGGAAGTTGCAAAACGCACATTAACAATAGCGTTAGCCCCAAGCATTTGAGCCTGTTTTTCCATTCTGGAAACAGCTTCCTGACGGGCTTGTGTAAGAAGTTCGGTATAACTTTTTAACTCGCCGCCAACAACGTTTTTCAAGCCGGCACCCATATCAAGTATGGCATTTTTCGCACGTACTGTGCTGCCGGACACAAGACCAAACTGCCCGACTATCTTCATTCCCGGAATTGTTTCAATGTTTGTTAAAATCATATAGAAAATCTCCTTTTTAAAGAAGTATATAATTTTAGAATACTATTTGAAACATATAAAAAGAGTATTTTATACAGCCGCCTTTTCTACTTCTAATATAGCCCTAAAGTCTTTAAAATCTTTAATTATAAGGCTGACGGCAGGAATATCTTTATATAAATCAGGACTTTCCATAGAAGCAATAGCAACAATTTTGCCTATGCAGGCAGCTCTTGCAGCTTCAATACCTGAAACCGCATCTTCTACAACTACACACTCCTGAGGTTTCAACCCGAGTTTTCCTGCTGCAATCTCATAAATATCAGGTGCAGGCTTTCCTTTGATCGTACCATCTGAATATACAATTTTATCAATATCGAACCATTTTTCAAGGTTAAATTCTTTTATATAAAAATCAACATTACTTTTTTCAGACATAGTTGCAATAGTACGGGGAATATTATTTTCTTTTAGCCAGTCTAAAAACTCCTCAGCATACGGGGCAAGATGAGTATTTTGGGCATCATCTCTGCACATTTGCCTGTAAACAGCTTCTTTTTCCTGCCCGAGAGTATCAACCATTTCTTTTGAAGGTTTTTTCCCTATCAAATAGGCTATAATATCCTCATTTGTTCTGCCGAACATGTAATCGCGCATTTCTTCATCGGTAAAAGGATGCGGACGCAATCGTTTTGAAAACTCTCTCCAGGCTTCAAGGTGTTTTTCGGAATCCCAGAATAAAGTTCCGTTAAAATCAAATATAATACCTTTATACATCATGATGTCCTCTTTAAATTTTTTCCTGAATAATTTTATTATAATAATCTAAATATACTTTAGCCTGCTTTTCATTTTTAAGCATTTTATAAGCATAAGCAAGGTTGTAGTGGAAATCTGCTTCATTATTATTAAAATCAAGAGCTTTTAGAAAATATCTTTTTGCATCTTTATATTTACCGAGCTTAAGATATGCACAGCCGGTATTGTAATAAGCATAAGGGAATTCAGGATTCAGCTTAATAACTGTTTTATACTGCTGAATTGCCATGTTAGGTTTATCCTGCTCAAGATAAAGGTTACCGAGGTTATAAGCAGCCTTATAGAATTTGCTGTCGGCAAGAAGAGCTTGATTATACATAAAATCAGCATCCTCCAGTCTGTTTTTATCCTGAAGAATGTTTCCAAGCAAAAGCCAGTTCATAGGCGTTCTGTTTTCCTGCGGAATTGTAAGCAGAAGTCCAAAAGCTTCTTCTATACGGTTTTCCGCATATAAAAGATTAGCCTGATCGTTAATTAAGGAATTTCCTTCTTCTGCCAGAGCAATATTACATGTAATAAATAATGCTAAAATAAGATACACAAAATTTTTCATAACAGGATTATACAATAAAGATAACATGTTTGGCAAAATCCGATAAAAAAAATTTGACTTTTAAAAAACGTGAATAATAATGTTGGTGATGTCTCTTTTACTGGTTAATACCTGCCTCTACTCCTTGGGGCAGGTATTCTTTTAATAAGGATAATCACTTTTAAATTCCCAATTATCAAATTCCAATAATGCAGAACAATAAAGTGGAGAATTTATGCACTCATTCAACAAATCTTTTCTTGTCTTATTATAACCAATAGAAGATCTATTATATGGACACCAATTCCTGCCATTACACCAATAATTTTTAGCATCATCGCTGCAAAGCAAAAACACAAACTGGTCTTCAGCTAGAGTATTAGGTTTTTTCTCTCCATTTATATCAAATGTAAAATCTACACATTTACCTTTTTGAAAATAAAAGACTGAACCATCATTTAAATAAACATATAATGTATTTCGGTTATTAACAGAATCAATATTTGAGGTATAAGAAGTTTTAATAAATTTAATATATGGTTTCAAATACGTTTCAAAAAACTCTTTTGTATCAATATCATTTTCAGCAGTTGCGGTAGTCCACGTTCCAACTGGGCCGTTTGCTTGTTCCGACATTATTACGGCATTAAGCATCATTGAATTAAATTTTTTTAATTTTGAAGCAGCATCCATTCGCTTTATTTTGTTAGTTAATACAGGAAATGTCATTGCTGATATAATACCTATAATGCCGATAGTAATTAAAATTTCAGCCAAAGTAAAAGCTTTTAACTTACTTGAACAGCCCACGAATAATTTACCTCCCTTAACATATATCTTTATTAATACACATATATACCTATTATTACACATCTACTCCCTATTGTCAAGATAAGTGTGTATATTTAATAGTATTAGGAGCCTCTATGAGTGTAAAAGAAGATGTTAAATATTTGCTAGCCAAAGAAGCTATGACAATGACACAGCTTGCAGAAAAAATGAAAGAAAAAACAGGTTATTCATATAATTTAAAAGTCATATCAGATAAACTTGCACGAAAAACATTAAAATATGAAGAATTTAAAGTTATAGTTGATATTCTCGGTTATGACATTGATTACAAAAAAAGAGGTTGAACTATTTTCAACCTCCTACACACACTTTCTTTAAAATATTTACACACTACTTAAGAAATTTTACTGCTGCCGCTTCCTGATGCTGCTCCAAGACCTAGACCTGAAAGAGCACCTATTACCGCACCTATACCAGCAGCTACGAGCGGTTTGCTCTTGAATACATTTTTGAAATATTTAAGAGAGGAAAGCAGATACATTGAACTTGCACCTATAATGGCTCCGCCTGTAGCATTACCTGCATATTTTTTGCCTTTTTCAAAGCGGCTTACAGGTTGACCGTTTATTGCAGAAATATTTTCTTCTACTGTTCTTTTATCAGCTAACCCGAAACTTAATGTCTGGAAAAGTCCCTGTGTAAAAGAACCGTTTCCGTATTTTCTCAAATCATCGGTTATTCCGGTATTATAAATTTGTTTATATAAAGTTGTAGCTTTGTTTAAAAGCTGCTGAGGAGAAGCTTCTGATGAATTAGAGTATGCTGCTTTAATACTTTCAATATAAGCGTTTAAAGCCGGAATAATTTGTTCCTGTTCATTTTGCATAATCTTTTCGTGAAGAATTTCTGCCTGACGCTGAATACCTTCCATCGGAGCATTAGCTTTTAAATCAGCAAATCTTGATCTTTCAGCTTGTCTTATCTGTGAATCATACATAAACTGCTGGTATTTATCCATATTCTGATAATATGAATCATAATTCAATCCGCCAAAAGGCATCATTGCACCCATTCCGTTAAGTCCGCCGAAAATGCTGGTATCCATTCCCAAGCCCCAGCTTGAATCCAGTCCCATCATATCGCCAAGCATAACCTGGTTCTGGTAGCTGCCCCAAAATGGCATATATCCAGGTATTCCTGTAACTGCTTCGCCAGTCATTTCCTAACCTCCAAAATTGAATTTAACCTACCTTACTTATATAAAAACTTTTTATTATGAAAAATTGCCTGTACAATTTATTTATGTAATAATTGTTAATAATTCGTTACAATTAATATTGTGAAACAAACTTGCCACAATAGCTGGAAAAGGATAATATAATTAAAGTATGGAGATTTTTTCGTGCTGAAAATAAGACTAAAAAAATTTTTCTCATTTCTTCTCGTTGTTGCTTTTATTGCTTCAATCTTTATTTACCCTGACTGGTACAAAAGACAAATCCACAAAGTGCAGGGGATGTATTACGTATCAAAAGGTGATAAAGCTTTAAAACGGTTAAAATTTCAAAAAGCTATTGACTATTATAATACCGGATTAAGATTATACCCGGAGCATTATGGCGCATGGCTTAACTTAGGGAATATTTATGTTGCGTTTGAGGACTATTATTCCGCTGTAGATGCCTACGAAAATGCAATAAAATACAACCCGAACTATGTAATGGCAAGAATGAACTACGGAATTATTTCAGCGGAAAAACTCGGAGATTTTGACGGGGCAATCAATCAATATAAAGAAATTCTCGGAATTAGAAGGAAACTTGTATATATTCCTTTTGTATTCAGCAACCTGAGAAGCTATAAGACAAATATCGGTCTGGCTTATTATAATATGGGCGTAGCATACAGACAAAAATCTATTTATTTAAACGATGACTGGCAGTATCAGCAGCATTACCTTATGGAAGCTATAAAAGCCTACAAGGAAGCTGTTAAAATTCTAAAAAAAGATTATGATGCACGTTACAACCTTGCGCTTGCGTATCACCTCAACGGCGACTATAACAATGCAGGATTGTCATACTGTAAAGCTATAGAACTTGCACCAATGAATTATGAAGCACATTACAATCTTGCTGTTCTTCTAAAACATATGAAACATTACAAAGAAGCTTATGATGAAATGGAAAAGGCAAATACTCTTATTTCAACAAAAGACGGAATATCAAACAGGCAGCGCTATGTGTTTGATGTTATGAATGACATAACAAAAATGGTAATGCTTGAAGAAGGCGGTACAGAATATCTGCTTGAAAAATTCAATGAAGGTCCGGAAGCTAAGATTGAAATAACATATCTTAACGGAAAACTTGTCGCTTCTGACGAACTTGATAAAGCAATATTAAACAACTTTAAAACCTGCACCTCAAAAGATATATTTCTTGATGATGAAGATGAGGATTAAACCTGATAAAATTACCCTTTAACTGCACCCTCGTTTTCGCCTGAAATAAAATATCTCTGCATTGCAAGGAAAAATATTACAATAGGAATTGTTGCCAGCATTGAACCCGCAGCAATAAATCTCCAATTAGAGCTGAACATTCCCTGCAAATTATTAACCCCGACAGGCAAAGTATACATACTCTCCTTTGTTAACACAATACTCGGCCATAAAAATTCTCCCCATGAGCCTATAAATGTAAATATTGCAAGTACTGCCAAGGATGGTTTTACCATGGGAATTAACACTCTCCAGAAAACCTGCCAGACATTACAGCCGTCAACAATTGCCGCCTCTTCCATTTCCTTAGGAATTCCAAGGAACGCCTGACGCATAAGAAATATACCAAAAGCACTTACAGCAAACGGCATAATTAAGCCCACATAGCCCGCAAAATTATTAACACTGTCTACAAGATGCAACTTCAGTGTAATCAGATATACCGGAAGCATAATAGCCTGAAAAGGTATCATAATTGTTGCCAGTATTGAGAAAAATGCGGCTTTCTTCCCCCTAAATTCCATTCTTGCGAGAGGATAGCCCGCCATAGCCGATAAAATTAAATTTAGCACCACAGTTCCACCGGCAACTATCATACTATTTACAAAGTAACCGATAAAGTCAACTTTGTGCCATACGCCTGTATAGTTTGCCCAGGTAAAATCCGATGGAATAATTGCAGGCGGGTAAGCAAAAATATTCTCATCAGGTCCCTTTAATGAAGTTGAAATAAGCCATATGAAAGGAAATATCGAAAGCAATGATACTGCGATCAACACAAAATGTATGGAAAATTTTTCTAAAAATCGCTTCATAACTGATATTTATTCCTTTCAAAACAAAAAATATTTATTAAAGAAAATGCCATTACAATAACAAGTAGAACAACAGCCATTGCAGAAGCATAGCCCAGATCCAGGTTTTCAAAAGCTCTTTCATATATGTAATAGACAATGGTTTTGCTGGAATTAAGCGGTCCGCCCTTTGTCATAACATAAATCTCGGCAAAAACTTTCATTGCAGAAATTGCACTAATAGTAGTAACAAGTGCAATCGTAGGCATAATGTGCGGAATAGTCACTGTTAAGTGCTTTGTAAGAAAATTTGCCCCGTCAATATCACAAGCTTCGTAAAGTTCTTTAGGAACACTCATCAATGCAGCAAGATAAATTATCATATAATATCCAATGCCCTTCCAGATAGTAACCCAGACTACCGAATAAAGCGCCCATTTTGGATCTGTAAGCCAGCCTATCGGTTTTAACCCAAAAGAGGTTACAATATAGTTTAAAATCCCCTGATCTGCATACAGCCATTTGAATGCAATTGCTGCAACTACAATTGAAACGATTACAGGAAGATAAATTATAATTTTGTATAGTGTAACCCCTCTTATCTTCTGGTTTATTAAAATTGCAACAAACAACGGGAAAATAGCAAGTACCGGAACAGCAACAAACAAATAAATAAAAGTGTTCCACAAAACCTTATAAAAAATGGGATTATGAAACAGCTTCACATAGTTTTCAAACCCCACCCAGGAAGGATGATAAATACTAGTTGAGTAATCCTGAAAACTTAACAAAAATGTCTGAAAAAACGGGATAAAAAAGAATATTAACAATACAATCCCCGCAGGCAGTAAAAACAAATATGGAGCGTATTTCCCGTAATATTTAAACATAGAATGATTATATAAAATTTCAATTATTTTTTCAAGAATGTAACAGCCTAATTTAAGAATCAATTAATGAATAATCGTTAGGAAGTTTATCTTCAATCCTTTTCATCAATTCAGAAGGCTTTATCCCGAGAGCTTCACAAACAGTCCAGATTGAAATCAATTTCGGCTCATTAACCCCGTTTTCCAATCTGCTTAATAATGACATTTGTATATCAAACTCATAAGCTAAAAGTCTTAACGATTTATTCTGGCTTTCTCTTTCCTTTTTAAGTTCCTGAGCCAATAGTTGAAAAATTATGGCAGATTTTTTTGTATTCGCATGTTGCATATATAGAAGTTTAATGCTATAATTAAGAATATCATTTCTATACATAGAACATGGAGGAATAATGAGAAAATACGCTTTTACACTTGCAGAAGTTTTGATTACATTAAGTATTATCGGAATAGTTGCTGCGATGACACTGCCATCACTCGTAAACAAAGTAAAATATAAAGAACTTGAAACAGCTTTAAATAAAAATTATTCTATTTTACAGCAGGCATTACAACGCGCTCAGATTGATACAGGGGAAGTTATCCGTCCGGCTAATTATCAGAATACAGGAGGAAGTGCAAGAGCACCGATAAAACAATTGTTATTGAAATATATAATAAAGGCAAAAGACTGCGGGACAGGGACAGAGCAGGGGGCTTGCATTGAAAATGCCGAACTCTCAGGAAGTGAAAATGTTAAAGAGATTTATAGAACTTACAACAATCAAAACGGAATAAATTATTATTTAATGGATGATGGTCAATTTATAACCTCAGACGGAACATTATTTTTAATAGAAAATTCTGCGACTTCTACCTCCAGTGTGCTGCCGATATATATAACAGTAGATGTAAATGGAATAAAGAAAAGACCAAATCGTTGGGGATATGATTTATTTACATTTGAATTAACAAACAGCGGAAAACTGCTTCCAATGGGAGCTGAGGGAACACACTACACAGACATGTCAAAGTATTGTTCTGCAACAAATACAGGAAATACAAACGGTATTGCGTGTACTTATAAAGCTCTTACGGATAAGAATTACTGGAAAAATTTATAATAGTCCTGACCTTGACAAAAGCACAAAATGGTACATAATAAAAATATAAAGAAAGGAGATACTATGCAAATAAAATAAGTAAAAAGGAGGATATACAAATGCAAAACACAATTATAGCTTCAAAATCTCTGAGGGGGGGGGGGCTTAGATAGTGCCGGCGGGCTTTTTCACGCTTCGGGATTATCCCGGTCCGCATTTACCTTAGCGGAAGTTTTAATTACTCTTGGTATTATAGGAGTTGTCGCAGCACTAACCCTTCCCGGACTTATTCAAAACCACACAAAAACTACTGTGGAAACTAAATTAAAAAAATTCTACTCGCAGATTAATCAGGCAATTTTACTTTCTGAAAGTGAATACGGCGACAGAGATTACTGGTATGCCGATGCAAATAGTGTAGAAACCGATAAAGACGGTAAGCCTGTAAATGGCTCCTCAACTGCCGAAAAGTGGTTTAATAAGTATATAGGGTCACATATGAAGGTTGTTCAAACAGATTATGATAACAAAGGTATCCCTACATTTTATTTTGCTGACGGCACAGCTCTAAAAATGTTTGGAAGAGGAATCGGTGATAATAACACAACTCAGGGAATGAGAGATTGGATGTTTTATACAACAAATCCGGAAAAATGTATAAAGCTCTACGGCAGCGAAAAGAATAGCCGCGGGAAATGTGCTTTTGCATTTTTATTTGGTCCAACCACAACAGAAGCTAATGGTAAAAAAGGATTTGAAAGTTATCAGTACAATACAGGAGGAAACGAAAATACCATAAAAAACCGATGCAAAACAGAAGGTCAATACTGTACTGCTGTAATTCAGATGAACGGCTGGAAAATTCCGGACGATTATCCTTACAAAGTAAGCTATTAGTCTATTTAACAATAAAAACATCACTACGTGCTGTTTCAAGCACACGCTTGCTTACAGACCCTCTGAAATAATCCTTGATATTATTTTTGTGGCGGGTTCCCATAACAATTAAATCAATATGCTCATCTCTGGCAAAATCAATAATCTTTTCAGCAGGAATGCCTGTAAGCATTGAGTATTTCTTAACCTCAAGATTATATTCGGCAAGTTTATCTCTTACTGCGGAGATAACTCTTGCTGCATACTTTTCCTGCTGCCTTTCGATTTCCAAAAGCCAGTTAGTATCAAGAGTACCCTCCAGAAACAACAAATTAGGATTTTCGCTCACCATACAAACATATATTTCTTTATCTCTCAAATCAAGATATTTAACAGCCTCAGAAACTGCATGTTTAGAATTATCAGTTCCGTCAGTTGCAAAAAGGATTTTACTGCTGCAGTTAGTTTCTTTTGATATATAAGATGAAATAGAAATATTATTGATGACATCACGAGAAACTGACCCAAGCCAGCTTTGCAGCCCTTTTTTACCATGCGAACCCATTAATACCATATCGTAATTTTCAGTTTTAATCTGCTCTAAAATACTTTCAACAGCCTCTCCGCAATGCTTAATCCTCTGCCCGAAAGTCAGATTTGAATTATCAATTTCTTTTTGTACACAGTCAAGAATATTATCTGCCATATTAGCGCATGAGGACGCAAAGCCCTCTTCTTCAACACAAATTCCATCAGGCAGAAATGTCCAGTCGATTACACTGATTACATCAACAACGGCATCCCTTGCCCAGCCCGCAAAATTATGTAAAGCATTAAAGCTTATTTTTGAACCGTCTGTACAAAATAAAACTCTCATGAAATCTCTCCTTATAAGTTTGTACTCATTAAGATAAATTATGTTAAGAGAAATTACATTGTCTGGTAATCTATATTTTTTTCTGTTATTATGAAATTGTGGATAAACGCTATTAATAGGATTTGTTATAGTCATGCCAGCTGGACAAAAGGTTAATCTAAGGGATTATAAAAATTTAGTTGAAACAATTGCAAAAGTTGAGTATCAGAAATTTTCTGTGTCACATCTTGTGGAATTGCCTGAACTCATTAATATCGGAAACCACACTTTATATATTTTATTTAAAAGCACCCCTCCGGAAAACTATAACAGTACATATTTATCCACTGCAATAAAATGGGCTATCAGAAACGAAGTACGCCGCAGATACAAATGGTACTCACTCAAAAACCGCAAAACAATTGAAGCCGAAGATGACCAGGAAGTCAGATGCGAGGTTTATAAGACAATTCTTTCTATAGATGAAATGCAGGATGCAGAGGTTCCAACACAGATTAAAGCCGAAGATAAAACTCCTGAAGAAGCAATTGAGTTTTCGGAATTAAAAACGCAAATACTGGAATCAATGAAAAAACTTCCTAAACGTGAGCGGGAACTCATTGAGTATAAATTTTTCAAAGAGAAAAAGCTCAGAGAAATTGCCGAAGAATTTGATATTTCGCAATCGAGAATTTCAAGGATAATCCAATCCGGACTGGACAAAATTAAAAAGGATTTAAAAAAACAGGGGATAATTTAACAGAATGAAAACAATTTTTGAAAAAAGCAGCAAATCAGAGGGGATATGTCTTACAGACGAGAGGGAAGATTTAAGCTTTTTGGATAAAAGTTTTTTGCGTGAAAAATGCGGACTTCCGAGTCTTGGTGAACTCGAAGTTATGCGGCATTATAAAGAGCTGTCCGATAGAAACTTTTGCATTGAAAAAGGATTTTATCCTCTAGGCTCCTGTACAATGAAATACAACCCTAAAGTTAACGAGCTTCTGGCTTCACTTGAAGGATATACAAACCTTCACCCGCTTATGGATGACGAAAATTCCCAGGGTGCGCTGCATCTTATGTATAATCTTCAGGAAGCACTAAAAAAGATTACAGGTATGGATGCTGTAACACTCCAGCCGGCAGCAGGTGCACATGGCGAGCTTACCGGCATGATGATTATAAAAAAATACTTTGAACATAAAAATGATTTGAGAAAAAAAGTTATTATCCCGGACAGTGCTCATGGCACAAACCCTGCAAGCGCTCATATGTGCGGTTTTGATATTGTATCTGTTAAGTCCAATGAAAAAGGTCAGGTTGACATTGATGCTTTAAAAGAAGTTCTTGATAAAGATGTCGCAGCAATTATGATGACAAATCCTAACACACTGGGGATATTTGAAGAAAATGTTCTTGAAATTTCCAGACTGCTGCATGAAAACGGCTCGCTTCTGTATTATGACGGGGCAAATTTTAATGCTATTATGGGCTATACAAACCCTAAACTTATGGGATTTGACGTTGTTCATCTCAACCTTCACAAAACATTCGCAACCCCTCATGGCGGAGGTGGTCCGGGTGCGGGTCCGGTAGGGGTAGTTGAAGAACTTAAACAATTTCTTCCTGCTCCGGTTATCAGCTTTGACGGTGAAAAATATTTCAGGGATTACAATATTAAAAACTCTATAGGCTCTGTTAAATCTTTTTCCGGTAATTTCGGAGTTCTTGTAAGGGCTTATGCTTATATACTCATGATGGGTTCAAATCTTAAGAATGCAACCGAAGATGCAGTATTAAATGCAAACTATCTGAAAGAAAGGCTTAAAAAATATTATGACCTTCCTTATGACGAACCTTGCATGCACGAATTTGTACTATCCGGAGAGCTGCAAAAGCAAAAATACGGAGTTTCAACGCTTAATATTGCAAAACGTCTTATGGATTGCAATACTCACCCGCCGACAGTGTATTTCCCGCTGATAGTCCATGAAGCAATGATGATTGAACCTACAGAGTCAGAAACAAAGCACAGACTGGATGAATTTGTTGATATAATGATTAAGATAGCAAAAGAGGCTGAAGAAAATCCTGAAAAAATATTATCAGCCCCTCATATTACACCGGTAAAACGTGTTGATGAAACTCTTGCCGCACGTCACCCGGATTTAAAGTTTACAATAGCAGAACCGGAAAGTTAAATAACTATGAAAAAAGACAATAAAAAAATTAAAGTAGCATTCCCGCACATGGGAACAATATATATAGCCTGGGCAGCAGCATTGAGGAAAGTAGGAGTTGAACCTTTTATTCCTCCTTATACAAGTAAAAAAACGCTTTCGCTGGGCACCAAACATTCACCGGAAGCGATATGCCTTCCATATAAACTAATTTTAGGCAACTTTATAGAAGCCGTTGAAGGCGGTGCAGATTATGTTGCAATGATTTCATCCCCGGGCATATGCCGTCTTGGAGAATACGGGGCATGTATAAAGAATGCGCTCTCTGATATGGGTTACAAAGCAAATTATATTGAATTAACCCTTTATGACGGAATTAAAGGTATGTATAATTTTCTGAAGGAAATCAGCGGGAAAAATGATCCTGTACTTTTCTTAAGAGCCATTATCCTTGCAATGAGGAAAGTTTTCATACTTGATGATTTGGAAACAAAACTTTCATTCTACAGAGCCAGAGAAATTAATTACGGTGAAGCTGAAAAACATTTTATTAAGGCATTAAAAATTGTTGATGAAGCAATGAACACCCGTCAGCTTAATAAGGCGAAAAAGCTGGCTTTTGCAGAAATGGACAAAACAAAATTTGATCCTAAACGTGAAGTTCTTAACGTTGATATTACCGGAGAAATTTATCTTGTATGCGACAAATTCTCAAATCAGGATATTGTTAAAGAACTTGGTAAAATGGGGGTTCAAACCAGAAAAAGCCTTACAGTAAGCAGCTTTTTAAAAGATGCAATCATACCAAAAGCATTCAGAAAAGGAGAAACACACCTTCAACGAGCAAACAGACTTGCCAAACCTTATTTGATGAGAGATATAGGCGGGGATGCGCTTGAATGTGTTTCTGATGTTGCTTATGCAAATGAAAGAGGTATTGACGGAATTATACACATAAGCCCGTTTACCTGTATGCCTGAAATCATGTCACAAAATATATTCCCGGCAATGAGAGAAAACTGCGACATCCCGATTTTGCCTTTAATTATGGATGAACAGACCGGTAAAGCCGGTTATTTGACCAGACTTGAGGCTTTCGTTGACTTGATGAGAAGACGAAAGAGAAAAATGCAAAAATCTAAAAAACAGGAAGAAGCTATTAAGTAAGATGTCGGTAATAAAAATAAGGAATTGAGGTTAGAATATAGTATGATAAAATTATTCAGAAATGCTTTTAAATTAACAAACGAAGGTATCATCCTTGCGACACCTCTGGTTTTGTTTATGTGGCTTATAACTCTTTACCTTTCTTTTGCAAAAGGCGTAGTTGATACAATTCCGGAAGCCGCATCTGCTTTTGTAACATTATTATGTATGCTCGGTGCTTTTTGCAGCGGATGGTTCTTTATGGTAAGAAAAACAATTGAAATTTCTAAAAAAGAGTTCATCCTTGATGAGGACAGAGCAAAGGCTACGGTGAACCTTATAAAAACAATTCCTGCCGGCATAGGAAAATATTTTCTGTCTTTTATTGGAATGTTTTTGATTTTTCTTGTACTGTTCGGGCTTTTTGATATTCTTGTTTATAAATTCGGTATTCATTTCATTGGAAAGATTGACTTTTCTGCTATACAGTTGAAAAATGCAATGGCATCACCGCAGGAAATGAAAGTATTTTTGGATTCGCTTACTGATAAACAGCTTTTAAAATTAAGCCAGTGGAATTTATTATTTATGGCAGCAACCTCATTTATTTCATTTATCTTTATGCTGTGGATTCCAGAGATAATATATAAGACTGTTAATCCGCTTATGGCACTTTTTAAATCAATCAAAAAAGTATTTATAAAATTCCCTAAATCTCTGGCATTGTTCATTTATATGACATTTCTAAACCTTATAATCTCATTTGCCAGCACATTTGCTATGCTGAACATAATTATCTATATGATTATGATGATTGTGTACTTCTATTTTATGGTTTACATTATTGTGTTAATATTCTCATATTATGACAGCGAATTTAACAGAGAAGACGAAGAACATATTGAACAACAGCAAAAATAAAGTAATAGCGGTTGTTGGAGCGACTGCCAGCGGAAAAACAGCATATGCAATTGAACTTGCCAAAAAAATCAACGGAGAAGTTGTTTCTGCTGATTCCAGACTCGTATACAAAGGTTTTAATATAGGATGCGCAAAACCATCAATTGAGGAGCAGGATGGGATTAAGCATCATATGATGGATATAGTTGAACCTGAACATAACTATTCTGCCGGACTTTATGAAACTGATGCAAAAAAATGTATTTATGATATTCTTAAACGCGGTAAAGTTCCGATAATAACCGGCGGAACCGGATTATATTTCAGAGTTTTGCTTGAAAATTATGCACTGCCCAAAATTGAACCTGATTACGGGTTAAGAAATGAATTGGGTAAGCTTACACCTGAGGAACTTCATAAAAAGCTTTCCGAACTTGACAGTGAAGGTGCATTGCTTATTGCGCCTACAGATAAGAAAAAATTAATAAGAGCAATTGAAATCGTAAAAATAAGCGGTATGCCTCTCGGTAAAGCAAGAGGACAAAAAGATGCAGAATTTGAAGTCGAATGGATTGGCAGGAATTTTCCGCGTGCAGAACTCTATGATAGAATTAATAAACGTGTGGATTTGATGTTTGAAAATGGTATTATTGAGGAAACAAAAGAACTTCTGCAACGGCATGGTAAAATTCCAAACATAATATATACAATCGGCTATCAGGAGGTAACTGCCTTTCTTGATGGCGAACTTTCGCTTGAAGAAGCAAAAGAAATACTTAAACAAAATACCCGCAGGTACGCAAAACGACAGTTGACCTGGTTTAGAAAAAATAAGGACATTAATTGGAACTGTTATCCTGAAATTTTAAAGAAATAAATTTTTAACAGAACCTTTTTTATGCTAAAATTATCTGCATAAAAGAGGGATGTGTTATGGATTTAAAAAATTTGAAAAAACCTGTTATTATTACCGGTTATGTTATATTAGCACTTTACATATTATTTTTGGTTATACCTTTTGCAGTTTCACCGTTTGTAAACTCATACAGCCATTACCTTTCTAAGGTAATAGAAGATGCCTGCGGTTTTAAGATTAAGTTTGAAAATGTAAAATTGGTTACAACGCCGAAGCTTACAGCAGGAGTTAAAGCTGCACATATTAGTGTCATAACGCCTGACAATGATGAGCTTTTAACTACAGATAACGCTCAGGTAAAAATTTCTCTTATTCCTCTTTTAATAAAAAAAATAGAAATAGATTTTGCCGGAGCTGATGATATTTCAGCAGAGTTCAAATTGAAAAAGAATGGCAGCTTTTTATTGGAGGATTACTTTAACAAGAATACTCCGGAAGATAATGCCACGCTTCAATCTCCGGCATCGGCTCTGCCTATGGGATTTAAATTATCAAATCACCTTCCGGATATTAAAATCAGACATTATAAAATTGCATTTGTTGACTTAAACGATAAAAAACAGTACTCGGTTGAAGGGGAAAAACTGACGGTTTCTGACTTTGTATTAAACAAAAAAATAAAGCTCAACGCGCAGGGGAAAATAACACTTGCCGGCGCAGAACAATTTAACTACAACATAAAAGTATTTAACCGGATTATGCCTGAGCTGGATTTAAATGAGCTGGTATTTGCAGAGCAAAACGGCGGCAACAGAAATAAAAAACAGGAAAACCCGATAAATATTCTTAAAGTCTTTAAATCTATAAACAAAATCCAGCTAAGTGCAAATTTAAAAACAGACATAAAAACTTCCGGTACGATAAACAACCCGCACTTTGACGGACTTTTAACCCTGGATAACATATCAATGGCTATTGATGGTAAGAAACTTCCGGAAGGTCATTTTAATATTGATTTTAAAAAAAGACAAATTCTGTTAAATTCAGAACTTTTTACCTCTCCTGAAGAAAAAACATCTATAACAGGAGATTTTAAAACAGGCAAAAAAGCGCATTTCAATGCTGCCTTCAAATCCAATGCGGGAATTAATAATATTTTTAAAATAATTAATAACATTGCACAGTCTTTTAACTATAATGACCTTGATACATTAACAGCATCAGGAGCAATAGATGCAGATTTCAGTATAAAAAGCGATTTAAAAAATCTTAATTCCCAGGGATATTTTAAAATTCCGTCAGCACGCGTTAAATATGCACTGTATAATGTACTTATAGATAATATTAAGGCAGATATTGATTTAGCTGACGGCGGGATTAATGTGAAAAATGCAGGATTTACAATCCTTTCACAACCGCTAAAAATATACGGAACAATAAAAAATGATACATCAACAGATATGCACCTTACCGCAGACAATCTTCTCTTAAAAGGGCTTGTCACAGCCGCAGGGCAGACCAGACTGCTTAAAGAGAACGACATAAAAAGCGGTGTACTATCAGCAGAAGCATCTATAACAGGAACATTCAGAAAATTAAAACCTTCCCTAAATCTAAGCCTGAACAATATAAATGTTCTTAATAAGCCTTCCTCAACATCTCTTAAATTAAAAGATACAAAATTCAATATAATATCTGAAAACGACAGTTATAAAGGGATAATCAATCTTGACAGCGCAACATTAATAAATCCGGCAGCATCTGTTTCTGTTCCGTCTGCCAGAGTTACGCTGGATACGAAAGATATTAATATAGATGACACCTATCTAACTTTGAACAACTCAAGAATTGACATCAACGGAAAAATTTCAGATTACACAGGCAAAAAACCGGATATAGATGTAAAAGCTAAAGGAGCAATTCTAGCCTCAGATATAAAATCACTAATCCCGAAAGATTTTAGAAACGAGATTAAAGCAAATGGCAAACTGCCTTTACTGGTAACTGTAACCGGAAATGATAAAACCCAGAATATTGATATTCAGCTTCTTGCGGCACCTTCCAATTATGTGTCAGTTATAAATATTGATAAATTAAACGGGAAAAGCACACTTGTTAACAGTTCAATAAAAATTTCAAATGACAGTATAAAGCTTTCTGATACAGGATTATACGTCGTAAACGGCTCAACATCACTTTCAGACAACGTAAGCAGCAATATGTCCGGAAGTGACAATCTAATATCAATGAAAGGTTCTGTTGATAATATTTCTAAAAATCCAAGATTGAACAATGTTAATATTAAATCAGCAGAAATGCTTGCAGCATCAATACCGGGTTTTAAAAATTCAAAAATAAACACCCAGTTTGAACTTACATTGAACGGCAGCCCGTCAAGTCCTGAAATGAAAGGATTTGCGAATATCCCGTCATTAAGCATCCCTGAGATAAAAACAAACCTGAAAAATATGACCGTTGATATTACCAATAATGCAATTACAATAGACACACCTACAATAAATATTGATAACTCGGTTATGGCTGCAAAAACCCTTGTAAGCCCAAACTTCAGCAGCGGAATCGTAATAAATACAATTGACTACAATGCTCTTTTGCTTGACACTGATACACTTCTAAAAGCGATGGATGGGATGCCGTCACAAAAACCAGTTCAAAACACCGGCACCAAAACACAATCTACATCTTCTGCAAGCGATATTGGTGTTGTAATCCAAAGCGGGAAAGGTTCTGTTGCGAAATTCAAAAGCGGAAACCTTACTGCTTCAGATTTAAGCGGAGATTTCAGCCTGAAAAACAGCATATTTTATCTAAAAGGGCTTAAAGGCAGTGCTTATAACGGAAAAATTAACGGAGAGGCTTCGGTTAATCTTATTAACGGCAAAACTGATGTTGATTTCCATGGCAGCGGGATGAATGCTGAAAATGCCATATACGGCGCAGCAGGATTAAAAAATGCGCTTTCCGGAACATTAAGTTTTAATGCAAAACTAAGCCTAAACGGATATGCTCAAAATCAAAATGATATGATGAAGTCATTATCAGGAAGTACTGATTTTAAAATTATAAACGGAGAATTTGGCAATATTGGACGTTTCGAGAACATGCTATTTGCTCAAAATATCATTTCAAACGGAGTTATGGGAGCATTGGTTTCACCAATAGCAAATATGCCTGTGGTAAAAAATTCAGCAGAATTTAAGTCAATCTCCGGCGATATGTCATTCAGCAATGGCTGGGCTCAAATTAAATCAATAAAGACCTCAGGTCCGTCTATGTCATATTTCATTACCGGGCAATATAACCTCATTAATACTTCAGCTAACCTGACAATACTTGGAAGGCTTGGTGCTGATGTTGTTGCTGCACTCGGTCCGATTGGAGAACTTTCTGTAAGCAGACTTACTTCTTATATTCCAAAATTCGGAAATCTGACAGGTAATCTTATCAATGCAATGACAACAGATCCCAAAACAGAAAATACTGCTGAAATTCCTGCATTGTCTAACGGAAGCAGAAATTACAAGGATTTTAAAATAACATTTAACGGCGGAATTGAAAGCAAAAGTTCTGTAAAATCGTTTAAATGGCTCTCAGTCTGCGACACTTCAGAGATTGAAAACGGCAGCCTCAAAGAGCAGCTTGAAGCAAGCAGGCAAAATATGCAGCAGCTTAGAAAAGAACAGATAGAGGACGTAAAGCAGAGCGTAGAAGATGTTAAAAACTCTGCAAAACAAACAGCAGAAGAATTAAAAAATCAGCTGCAAAATACCAAAGATAGTATTAACGGACTTAAAAACCTGTTCAAAAATCCGGCGGAAGAAACCGAAGTTCATAACTAAAGAATACATGCAAGAACCATGAGAATAAGCATACCTATTTGAACACCGGTAGTCATATTCTGTGCAAATTTATTAGAATCGTATTTGCCGGATGATTTTTGAGCGTTATATGCACTTGAAATACGGTCTATTCTTGTCTGCGTGTCGTCACTTGAAAATACTGTGCCGAACATGTAAGATTCTACTCTTGCAAGACGGTTTTCCATAGTGTCGTTTGAATAATTCTGCTTCATCAGCTTCTTCTCTACTGTAGATAAGGATGCTTTTTTAGCAGGTCTTGAAGAATAATCGTAATCTTCAAACATAGAGTTGCTGCGAGCATTAAAAGCATCATAATCAAACCTGTCCGGAGATTCATATCTGTTCATGTGGAAAGTTCCGCCCTTAGGAACAACATAGTCATCATCATAAAACGCATCTGAAGCATCCGCAATCCGGTTTTCCATAAGAGATGCCGGTGCAATCTGGGCTTTCAAACGTTCTACGCGTGAATTTAAATCATCACTGTAAGTTTTATTAAAAGTTTTCTTTTCCAAATTTGATAATCTTACGGTAATATCTTGCGAGCCGAATGTCTTTTTGAAAACCTCTTTTTCAAGCTCATCAACAGCCGGATATGTTATATTAGAAGCCTCTTTTTGCGGAGGTTCATAAGCTACAACATCATCAGGTTCTGCAAAAGTATCTTCAACAGGAGTTATTTCCTGCCCTATCAAGTCGGCAGATAAGTCTTTCCTTAATTTCTCAATTCTCTGGGCGGAAGACTTTGAAGAAAACGGAGTTCCGTATACTGATTTTTCAATTCTATCCAGTCTTGCAGAGTCGCTTTCTCCTGTATATTGAAAACCATACAAAGAATTTTCAATTTTACCCAGCACATTTTGTGCAGAAGATGCAGCAAAACCAGATAATCCGTTTATATTTACGAGAAGTACCAAAGCAATTAACAAAGTTATTTTCTTCATAGCATAACTCCTTAAGCATAGAATAAGCTCTGGTATGAAGAAAAACTATTGAACGCACTCGTGATTTATAAAAAGCTAAAATTAAGCATAAAATCGCAGGACGAAAGTAGTATATTTATAAAAATATACTACTTTAGCACAATCAATTAAGACAAGAACTATTTTCTATAGCCTATCACAGGGCGTGCGCTGTTTGCTTTATATTTAGAATCTTTAATTTTTAAGTTCTGGTTATCAGCAACAACATTTATATAATCTTCGACTTTTATTTCCCTTCTGTCATCATCTCTTGCGAGAAGAGCAGCCTTATCAGTTAAAATACAAAGCGCACGGTTAGGAAATCCTTGTGTTATACTGGCAACTGCCTGGAGCTGTTCTGGAGAGTTTGCAAGCTGCTGACCTTTTGTTCTGGAACTAAGGCTGACTTTCAAAACGCCGGCTCTTGTTTTCTCATCAGGAAGCCCCACATATATCTGAGAGTCAAACCTTGCTTTTATTGCATCATCAACTATATCATACTTGTTTGTAGCGCCAATAACAATGATACCTTTATCTCTGGCAGTTTCAATCAAATTTAAAAGTGTACCGATCTGTTTCAAATCCTCAGTTGAAGATTCTTTATCTCTGCTTGGAGTTAATCCATCCATTTCATCTATAAAGAACAATACAGGAGATTTATTCTTTTTGGATAAATCAGCAGCATACTCAAAAGCTTTTTCGTAGTTATTTGAGGTTTGATTTATAAAACAGGAGCCGGCTTTTCCGACTTTAAGTTTAAGCAGCGGGAGTTTTAGTTCCTGAGCAAGTGCTTCTACGGTAAAAGTTTTACCGCAGCCCGGAGGACCATACAGTAAAATTCCGCGCGGGTATCGTTTGCCATATTCAACTTCATCAATTTTGGCGATTTCAGGGTTTCTGATCGGGAAAATCAATTTATCTGTGATTTCTTTTTTTAGTTCATCCATTCCGCCTAAACTATCAAGTCCAACCGGCGACCAGCGGTTAGGCGAATATATTTCTACAAGTTTGCTGACGGCAGCGTCATTTGTTGATTTGTTTGTATTAGCAGAGTTATTAATAGAAGAATTAGAAGAATTTGCATTGGCTTCCTCATCTGCGTCCTCAGGTTCAAGAGAATCCCTCATCCACACAAGCCAGTTATCCTCATCGTCAGGACAGTCTTTTAAATACTTATCAGCTTCAATTTTGTAAGTAGTATACTCTTTAAGTCCATAATTTAATTTTGGAAACATTTTATCCAATGCTTCTGTTAAAGCAACTTTCATTGGCACATAGACTTCTTTCAACGTTTCAGCCGTTCTAAAATCCCCTCTGACTTCACAATTACGCATCATGTCCTCTGTTTTCATACATAATTCATTAGCTTCCAGATAGGTTTTTGCAATGTGCTTGCGTTTTTTTGACTTTTCGAGTAAAGAATTTACCTGCTCATTAGCTTCTTTATTATATCCAAAAGTTGTATTGTAATTTCTTAATGGTAAAATTTGCAAAATAAAACCTCCATTTTCATAGAGGTTTTAAAAGTTATAAATAAAGAATTTTGCTACTTTTTTAATGAGTTTTAAGTTTTTTTAACTCTGCAAGCTCATCCTGATACGGAGAAATATTCCTTATTTTTTCAATTATACCAGGTAATACTTCATTTACGTAATCAATTTCCTGCTCCGTAGTGTATTTGCTTAATGAAAGGCGGATGCTTCCATGTATTGCGGTAAATGGAACATTCATTGCTCTTAAGACGTGGCTTGGTTCCAGAGAGCCGGACGTGCATGCGCTTCCTGAGCTTGCGCAAATACCAAGGTCGCTCAGGTGAAGGAGAATTAACTCGCCTTCAATATACTCAAAACCAATATTAGTCGTATTAGGAACTCTTAAAGCCGCACCTGTATTAAGTCGTGCATTATAAACATTCTTCAATATACCGGCTTCCAGCTTATCACGTAAACGTTTTACTTCGGTTGCTTCATATTTCAAAAAGTCAGTTGCAACTTCAGCAGCTTTTCCAAGCCCTACTATATAAGGAACATTTTCTGTACCTGCTCGCTTGCCGCGTTCCTGGTGTCCTCCGATAATTAGAGGGGTAATAATTGTTTTTGAGTTACAGTACAAAGCACCAACCCCTTTAGGTGCATGGAATTTATGCCCTGAAATCCCGAGCAGATCAACCCCGAGCTCCTGCACATCAATTGGAATTTTACCTGCAACCTGAACTGCATCTACAAAGAACTTGGTGTGAGGATTTTTGCGTTTTATCATCTCGGAAATTTTCTGGATTGGATAGATAACACCTGTTTCATTATTTGCATACATTATAGAAACAAGGGCGGTATCATCATTTATAGCTTCATCAAGCTGAGCTAAGTCCAGCTCGCCATTTGAATTTACACCTATATAATCAACTGAATAGCCTTGTTTTTCCAGAGTTTGATACAAATTCAAAACACAAGGATGTTCAACTTTTGTTGTTATAATGTGCTTTTTGTTCTTGTTCATGTTAAGCACTCCGCGGATTGCCATATTGGCACTTTCAGAACCGCATGAAGTAAAAATAATTTCCTTTTCATTTGCTGCATTAAAGAAATCTTTTAATTTACCGCGGGCTTCTTTCATTGCATGTGCAGGATTTTTGGCAAATTCATACATACTCGACGGATTTGCGTATTCTTCCTTAAGGTATGGCAGCATCGCCTCAAGTACCTGATCATCCACCCGGGTGGTAGCATTATTGTCTAAATATATCAATTTCTTTTCCATACTAGTTCACCTCGATAACTTCAATATCTTTGCTGATAGCATCTTTGAGCGTTGTTTCAACAAAAGATTTTAATGTAAGAGTAGAATTTTTACAGCCCGAACATTTTCCGCGCAGTCTTACGAAAACTTTATTATTATCAATATCAACCAGAGTAATATCTCCGCCGTCTTTCTGCAATTCAGGGGAAATTTGGTTTTCAATAATACTGTTAATTTTTAAGATTTTTTGAGCCGGAGAAAGTTCCTTTTTCTTTTCTTCTTTTTCTTTATGATAATAAGTATCAATAATATCTTTTATCAAACCTTTACATTTACCGCAAGCACCGCCTGCTTTTGTATAGTTTGTAATTTCTTCCACAGTTGTAAGTCCGTTCTGCTTAATAGCATCCCAGATTACATTTTCGGTTATTCCAAAACAGGTACAAACAATCTTTTCCTTCTTTTCCTGTTCTGCTCTGAAATCTTCCAAATCCTGGTATTCATCATCTTTTCCCCAGTCTTTCAGGGCATCTTCAAGAGCTTCATAACCCATAACAGAACAGTGCATTTTTTCCGGCGGCAATCCTTCAAGCTGATCTGCAATGTCTTTGTTTGTAATTTTTCTGACCTCCTCTATAGGTTTTCCTATAATCATTTCAGTCAGAATACTTGAACTGGCAACAGCAGAACCGCATCCAAAGGTTTGGAATTTTGCATCTGTTACAATACCGTCTTTAATTTTTAAATATATTTTTAACTGGTCGCCACAGGTTAATGAACCGGCAGAACCTACTGCATCAGCATCATCAATTTTCCCTACGTTACGAGGGTTTCTGTAGTGATCCATAACTTTTTCAGAATAATCCCACATAAATTATTTCCCTTTTCATTATCTACTTTCCATAATTACATTTTAGCTCAAACAAGGTGAGTTTTATAAATACTTAATGAATAATTAATTATTCAGAATTTTATGATAATATTATTATGAAAGAGGAGAACAGATATGGATATAAAGTCAGTCATTCTTGCTGCCGGTAAAGGAACCAGAATGAAATCGGAAACGCCTAAAGTTTTACATGAAATTTTTGGAAAAACTCTTGTCGGATATGTTTTAGATAACGTAAAGAATATTACAAGTGAAAATTTTGTTATTGTTGGGCACCATGCAGATGAGGTTGAAAATTTTGTAAAAAATAATTACGAAAATGCAAAAACAGTTCTTCAAACTCCGCAGCTCGGCACAGGGCATGCAGTATCCATGGTTTGTCCTATGCTCAAAGATTACAAGGGACTTGTACTAATACTCTGCGGAGATACGCCTTTAATTACCGAAGAAACTTTAAAAGATTTTATTAAATTCCATAAATCACAAATTTCAGATTTAACCGTAATGAGTACCATATTTGAAAATCCTGCAAACTATGGAAGGATTATAAGAGAACCTGACAATACCTTAAAATGTATTGTTGAAGAAAAAGATGCAACTCCGGAACAAAAAGCAGTAAAAGAAGTCAATGCCGGAATATATTGTATTGACTGGGCAAAAGTACAGCCTGCATTTTCCCAATTAACAAGCAATAACGCTCAGGGTGAATATTATCTTACTGATATTATTGAATGGGGTAAGAAAAACTGCCTAAATGTAAATGCTTATATTATGAAAAATAATGAAGAAATCTTCGGCATAAATTCCCGCCTTCATCTTGCAGAGGCAACAAAGATTATGCAGAAAAGAATTAATGAAAAACATATGATAAACGGAGTTACAATTGTAGATCCTGACACAACTTACATAAGTGCAGATACTGAAATCGGACAGGATACTGTTATATTTCCTGCAACATACATCGAAGGAAAAAACAAGATAGGAAAAAATTGTAAAATAGGTCCTTGTGCCCACCTTAGAGGCGGAGTTGAAATTGCAGATAATGTAAAAATAGGAAACTTTGTAGAAGTTAAGAAATCAAAAATTGCTTCAAACACCAATGCGGGACATCTTTCCTATATAGGGGACAGCGAAGTAGGCTCCAATGTAAATATCGGAGCAGGAACAATCACTGCAAACTACAATCCGCTGACAAAAGAAAAAAGTAAAACTGTATTAAAAGACAGCGTCAAAATAGGTTCAAACACTGTCTTAGTTGCCCCTGTAACCATTGAGGACGGAGCTAACATAGGAGCTTTAAGTGTTATTACCAAAAATGTTCCAGCATGGGCTCTGGCAATAACCCGTTCTCCAATGAAAGTTCTGGCAGACTGGGTTAGAAATCAGCTAAAATAGTCTTTCTAAATCTATTGGACGCTGATAATCAACATGTCCGATATATTTTTTCAAACTTCCGCGTTCGGTTTTGACATACATTGCAAAACTTCCATACGGGCGGAGAGAAGAACGGGATGATACAGTTAATTTATTCATATCAATGTATGCGATTTTTTCAAGTGGAAAATCTTGAGATTTATCATTAAGCTGCAGCGATCCTCCATTGCCAAGCGCAACAAACCTAATACCAGCCTTAGCAAGCTCTTCAGCAGTTATTTGTGAATAGTCACCATCACTTTCAAGTTCAAAAAGCGGTTCGAAAAGTCGTTTTTTAGTTACATCATAACCAAGAAAATCTTTGTAAGTATATTTTCCGTCCTGCCTTTCTCTCATAAGGTAATACTTTGTACTGCCAATCTTAATCCAAAAAGGATTACTGTCAGAAAAACGAAATAAGTCAGGTGTGAGCTGAAGAGGCATATTGGTATTATAATGAGTTTCTGCAAAAGATGGACTAATTCCACTAAATGCAAGCATTATTAGGATTAATAAACAGGTAAAACTTTTCATAATTCACCGCCTTCCGTTATTATTATAACGAAAAAACTTTTATAATGTTCAAAAGCCTCTGTTGAGGCTTTTGTTTTACCAAGGATAACTATCTTTTATCTGCCAACCGTCACGTATAAGTTTTGCAGCGCACATATAACCGGTTCCATTTTTAGAACAATTGTTATTTACGGTATCATCATCTTTCTCATATCCATATGGCATTATACCTTTTCCGGCTACTCTTTGCAGCAAAAAAGTATCTTTCCCGAATTGGTTTGGGGCTTTTGAAGCATTCAAATCAACAATTATACGGGTATCTTCTCCGCCTCCAAATATAATATTACCATCTTCGTCAACTTCTTCACCGCTAGCAGAGCCAAAACCGGATTCAGTTAATATACTTACTAGAGTTCCATCTGGAAGAATAGAGGTAACTCTTTCCTTATCCTTAACAACCATATAACTATCCTTCGTTCCGTTAGAACGGTACCAAGGAGAAACAGAGGTATAATTACAATCCTTATATCCTGAAGAACCGGAACAAGTTCTTAATATTTTCAAATAAGGTTTCCAGTAAGTGTCAAAGTACACCTGACTGCCTTTGGAACTATCCCAATATAGAGATG
>HF989716.1:21081-42019 GCA_000431315.1 Brachyspira sp. CAG:484 | reverse complement strand
TTGGCGCAGGCAGCGAGCCATTTCGCGCCGCCACCCAAAAGAAACAGCAACGAGGCTTTACCTTAGCCGAGGTGTTGATTACTCTTGGTATAATAGGAATTGTCGCAGCAATGACTTTACCGGCACTGATACAAAATTACAGGAACCAGGTTGTAGAAACCAGATTAAAGAAGTTTTATACTATATTTAATCAGGCATTACAAATGGCTGAGGCTGAGTATGGCGATAAGAAAGATTGGTATATTGATGCTCTGGGTGTAGATTTGGATGAGGAAGGCAATCCGATTTATGAAACATCTGATATTGACAAGTGGTTTAGTAAATATTTATCACAATTTATAGTTTTAAAGAAAAAAATAGATACCTCAGGCAGAGTTTTATATTATTTATCTGACGGAACAGCATTTCAGGCAGGTTCGGTAGGAAATCCGTCGTTAAGGGATCTTTATTTTTATCCCGGCAATCCTGATAAATGTCAAGGAGAGAATTTTGATAAATTAAGAGGTGTTTGCGTTTTTAATTTTGAATATTATCCAGTATCAAAAAACCTGTCATGGAAGTATCATTATAATAAGGGAATAGAGCCGGCAAAGTATAATTGGGGAGGATCTCTGGATGATTTGTTTAATGATGCCGAAAGAGGCTGCGCTAATAACCACAGTGGAGTATATTGTACGGCATTGATTCAATATAACGGATGGAAAATCCCAAAAGACTATCCTAGAAAAGTTAGATACTAATATAGTTAAAAAGCGGTCTTAAAAAGACCGCTTTTTAACTTTCCTGAATTTTTTTATATAATTCAATTTGTTTTGCAGAAATATCTTTTGGTATGACTATTTTAATTTTAGCATTTAAGTTGCCGTAGCCTCCGGCTTTTTTCGGCAGTCCTAAATTTTTAAGCCTTAGCATTTGACCTGATGAAGTTTTTGGAGGAATTTTTATACCAATATTTCCATGCAGTGTTTTAATTTCTTTTTTTGCGCCTAAAACAGCTTCCGGCGGTGTTATTTCCACTTCTTTTGTTAAATCAGTTCCGTCAATTTCGTATTCTGCATCTTTAAAATGAATAATTAGATATAAATCTCCTGCCTGTCCGTATGCGTCAACTTTGCCTTCGCCTTTTAACCGGACTTTTTGCCCTTCCTTAACTTCAGGGGGCAGTTTAACTTTTATGGATTTGGTCACATTTTTGATTCCTGTGCCTCCGCAGGCAGAACAATATCCCCCGCCGGGCGGACACTGTGTACACCTTTCCATTTCAGAAAAACTTACACTAACTGGTTTCTGGTTAAAAATATCTTTTGCCGTAATATTTAGATTTTTTGTTATATCCAAATCTTCTTTAGGTGTTCTTGTCTGGCGTGTTCTTCTACCGGAAGAAGCCTGCTGGGCTCCGCCAAAATCAAATCCGCCAAAGTTCATTCCCTGAGCCCCGCGGGAAGCTCCTCCGCCCATCATCATATCACCGAATAACGAACTGAAAAAGTCTGAAAATCCGCCAAGATCCTGACCGTTAAAACTGTAACTCTGGTAAGCTCCGCCTTGTCCTCCTCCAAAGTTAAAGTTTTCAAATCCGGGCGGCGGTGTATAGCTCTGACCTCCCTGCCAGTTTGCACCAAGACTGTCATACCTCTGGCGTTTTGCTTTGTCACTTAAAACTTCGTAGGCTTCATTTATATCTTTAAATTTGCTTTCTGCTTCTTTTGTTTTATTTACATCGGGGTGGTATTTGCGTGCAAGCTTTCTGTATGCAGATTTTATTTCAGCATCAGAAGCTTCTCTTTTTACGCCTAATATTTCATAATAGTCTTTGTATTCCATAATTATCTCCTATTTATAATATAATATAAAATTTGTAAATAGTCTGAATAATTAATTATTTTTTAATGATAAGAAAAACACATTATTAATTGCTAAATTTTTTTTCTTGTAGTAGCATAAAGATAATTAAAGGAGAGGGACATATGGAGACATTAGCAAAAAACGAAGGTATAATTACAAAAATTATTGGTCCGGTTATTGATGTTGAGTTCCATCAGGACGATTTGCCGGAGATTTATACAGCTTTGCACATTATGCGTGAAGACGGAACCTATCTTGTAGCAGAAGTTCAGCAGATGCTTGGTTCAAACAGAGTAAGAACTGTTGCGATGTCTTCTACTGATGGTTTGAAGAGAGGAATGAAAGTTATAAATACCAATGAACCTATTAAAATTCCTGTAGGCAAACCTATTCTTGGAAGAATTTTGAATGTTGTCGGAGAACCTGTTGATGAAATGGGTCCGGTTGAAACAGAAACTTATCTTCCTATTCACAGAGAATCTCCTAAGCTTGTTGACCAGAATACTAATATAGAAATTCTTGAAACAGGTATTAAAGCAATCGACTTGCTTCAACCTTATCAAAAAGGCGGTAAAATCGGACTTTTTGGCGGTGCCGGTGTTGGTAAAACAGTTTTGATTATGGAATTAATTCATAACATTGCACAGGAACACTCAGGTGTTTCAGTTTTCGGCGGTGTTGGAGAAAGAACCCGTGAAGGCAATGACCTTTGGAATGAAATGAAGGAATCTAATGTTATAGATAAAGTTGCACTGATTTACGGACAAATGAATGAACCGCCTGGAGCAAGAATGAGAGTAGGGCTTTCTGCTTTGACTGCTGCTGAATATTTCAGGGATTTTTCTAAACAGGATGTATTATTATTTATTGATAATATATTCAGATTTACTCAGGCAGGTTCTGAGGTATCAGCACTTTTAGGACGTGTTCCTTCTGCGGTTGGCTACCAGCCTACACTTGCCAATGAAATGGGCGAGTTGCAGGAAAGAATTACCTCTACAAAAGACGGGTCAATTACATCTGTTCAGGCAATTTATGTACCTGCTGACGACTTAACCGATCCTGCACCTGCTACAACTTTCTCTCATTTGGATGCTTCAACTGTATTGTCAAGAAATATTGCATCTCTGGGTATTTATCCGGCAGTTGATCCGCTCGAGTCAAACTCAAGAGCTCTTGATCCTAATATTATCGGAGAAGAGCATTACAATGTTACAAGAAAAGTTCTTGAAATCCTGCAAAAATATAAGGAACTTCAGGATATTATTGCAATTCTTGGTATGGATGAGCTTTCTGAAGAGGATAAAGAAACAGTTAACAGAGCAAGAAAAATTCAAAAATTCCTCTCTCAGCCATTCTTTGTTGCTGAGCAGTTCTCAGGTATTTCAGGCAAGTATGTAAAACTTGAAGATACTATCAGAGGATTTAAAGAAATCATTGAAGGTAAACATGACAATCTTCCTGAACAGGCTTTCTATATGGTAGGTACTATTGAAGAGGCTGTTGAGAAAGCTAAAACTCTTTAAACTGTAAGGTAATGATATGCGTTTAAAAATAATTACACATGAAAAAGTTGTTTTTGATGAAGATGTTGATGAAATCTATACTAAAGGTGTGGATGGTGAATTTGGTATCTTGAAAAATCACGTTCCTGTTATGTCAGCATTGGATATTGGTGTAACTAAGGCTGTACAAAACAATCAGCCTGTATTTTTTACAACAATGGGCGGAGTTTTACAATTTAAAGATGATGAGTGTATCATTCTTACTACAACTGCAGAACGCGGTGATCAGATTGATGTTACCAGGGCAAAGGAAGCCCTTGCCCGGGCAAAGTCAAGATTAGCTGAGCAAGAGGCTTGTATAGATGCTAAAAGAGCAGAAGCTGCTATGGCCCGTGCTATGGCGAGGTTAAAAGCTACATTAAATGAGTAGCTTATATTTTGTAAGGGTAATCATCAGCAATTTCCCACCCGTCGTAGTATATTAAGGCACCGCAAGCGCCTTTTGCATGCGGACTGTTCTCATTGTTTTGGCACTGGTTAAGCAGTTCATCTCTGTCATTCAAATTAAAGGTCGCAGTTGAACCTACTTTAAGAACAAATGACTTGCCGCTTCTATATGAGATTGTAAAAGCAAAAATATCACGATTGTATGTGTTTGGATTTGCCTGACAATTAATATCGTATTGTATGTGCATCATTCCACTGTCAGCATTTCCGCCGCCTTTAAGCATTGAAAAACAACCGCCATCACTAAAAATATATACAGGCTGGCTGCTTCCAAGTAATCTTTGAGCAATTTTTTTGCATTTGTTATCTGTTGAAGAGCAGCGGCGTAAGCCTTTGAAATATGGAAAAAGATATTTATTTACAAATTCATCCATTTGTTTGCCGTTATTCTGCGCTTCAGGAAAATCCCAGGATTCCATGGAACCATTTTCTGATACTGACATAAGAAGTGCCTGGTTAAGAGTTACATAAAATTTTTTAAGACGCGTAACTACCTCTTGTTTTTTATAGTTTGAAACTACTGCAGGCAATGTCATAGCAGCAACAATACCAATAATACCCAGTGTGATTAAAACTTCCGCTAAAGTAAAAGCAGGTTTGCGAACCTTCCGCTAAAGTAAATGCAGAATTCCGGGATAATCCCAAAGCGTGAGAAAGCCCGCCGGCGTTACCTAAGCCCCCCCCCCCTCAGGGATTTTGAAGCTATAATTGTGTTTTGCATTAGTACTCTCCTTTCCTTATAATTATAATATAATTTTTGCTAAATTTCAAGATAAAAACTTCCCTTGTGTAGTGAGTTGGCTTGGTATATAATTCATTTTATGGAAAAGACATTTTGGAATATATATAAAACTTTTTTTAAAGTCGGAACCCTTTTGCTTGGAGGGGGATATGTTATTTTGCCGCTTCTTCAGAGTGAACTTGTAGATAAAAAAGGATGGGCAACTCATGATGAGTTATGTGAATTTTATGCACTGGGTCAGAGTTTACCTGGAATTATTGCCGCGAATATGTCTATCTTTGTCGGCTACAAGCTTTTGAGGCAAAAGGGTGCATTTGCTGCTGCTTCAGGTATTATAACTCCAGCTTTTCTTACCATTATTTTAATTGCCAAAATTTTAGAAGAACTTATTAATCTGAAGTTTATCCAGAGTATTTTCTGGGGTGTAGGCATCGGGGTTGTTATTCTTATTCTGCTTGCTGTTAAAGAAATGTGGAATAAAAGTGTTGTTGATAAGTTTACAATGACTGTATTCATGACAGCATTTATTCTGTCATGCTTTAATGTTTCCCCGGTATTTGTAATAATTTCATCCGCAGTTGCAGGTGTTATTTATAAATATTTTTCTAATAAAAGAAGGGGGTGTGAAGAATGATTTACCTGAAATTATTTCTGGAATTTTTTCATATCGGCTTATTCTCTTTTGGCGGGGGGTATGCAACACTTCCTTTTCTTTATCATATAGCTGAAGTCCAGCATTGGTATACCGCAAAGCAGCTAACCGATATGGTTGCTGTGTCATCTATTACTCCCGGACCTGTAGGCGTTAACGTTGCGACATTTGCAGGGTTTGCAACTTCCGGGGTGCTTGGTTCCTTAATCGCTACAACAGCTGTTGTGCTGCCATCATATGTGCTTGTTATTATTGTATCAAAACTACTGGAAAAGTTTAAAGAAAATCACGCTGTGCAAGCGGCTATCTATGGATTAAAACCAGGCGGCTGCGGACTTTTAGCTGCAGTTGGAGTGAGGATGTTTGCCGAGAGTTTTAGTATTCTCGGTGCTGTGCTGTTTTGTGTATTATTATATATAAGTTTTAAGAAGAAAAAAGATCCGCTCTTTTACCTTGGCTTTTCTGCCGCAGCAGGATTAATTGCCGGTTTCCTGCATTTGACATAGTTAAAATTTTTACTATATCAGTTTATAAAAATAGACAAACAATAGAACTTTTCTCGGACACGCTCCCGCAGAGCTCCTTGTATATAGCCGGCAATTTAAGGATGATTATCCCTGGTAAACTCCTGCGGTGTTAAAAACACGATATTGCAGCGCCTGCATAAGATGCTCCTGCGTGATTTGTTCCGAACCTGCAAGATCAGCTATTGTTCTGGCAAGTTTAAGCACTCTGTCATATCGTCTGCCTGAAAGCTGGTATTTTACAATTGCAGCTTTAAATATTGCCTCGGATGCTTTATCAATTTTGCAGTATTTTTTTACAAGCTTTGGGGTTAACTCAGAGTTTGTTAGTATGCTTTCGTTTTTATATCTTTCTGCCTGAATTTTTCTGGCTTTAATAACTCTTTTCCGTATTTCACAGGAAGGCTCTTCTTCAGCTTTTGTGTTAATTAATTCTTCCGGTGTCAGGCGCGGAACATCTATTTGTAAATCAATTCTATCCAGAAGCGGTCCTGAAAGTTTTGCAAGATAACGGTTTATCTGGTATTCTGAGCAGGTGCACTGCTTTTCCCTGTCGCCTAAATAACCGCATGGGCAAGGGTTCATAGCGCCCAGCAGCATAAACTTAGCAGGATATTTAATTGAATGCTTGGCTCTTGATATTACAATTTCGCTGTCCTCAAGCGGTTGTCTGAGAACCTCAAGTACGCTTCTTGGAAATTCAACCATTTCATCAAGAAATAAAACACCTCTGTGGGCAAGAGTTATTTCCCCTGGTTTCGGGTTTGTGCCGCCTCCTATTATCCCGTTTGCAGATGCTGTGTGGTGAACAGCTCTAAACGGACGTTTTGTCATAAGCGGTTCTTCTGCAGGCAAAAGACCTGAGATGCTATAAATTTTTGTGAGTTCTATTGCTTCCTTCATATCAAGAGGCGGAAGAATTGATGCAAAACACTTTGCCATAAGTGTTTTGCCTGAACCGGGCGAACCCACCATCAGCATATTATGTCCACCTGCTGCTGCAATTTCAAGAGCACGTTTTGCTTTATGCTGCCCTTTTACATCTTTGAAGTCATATAAAAATTTATCCTCTGAATTTTCCTGTAGGTATTTAGAGGAATTAATTTTTGTCGGCGGAATCGGATTCTCAAGAAAATGGTTTACTACATCCGAGAGTGTTTCAGCTCCGTAAACATTAATCTCTTCAACGAGTGCTGCTTCTTTTATGTTTTGTGACGGAACTATTACGTTTTTTATCCCGGCTTCTTTAAAGCCTAAAACTATAGGCAAAACTCCGTTTATACCTCTGAGGCTTCCGTCTAGAGATAATTCTCCGGCAAACCCGTAATCTTTTATTTTTTCTTTATCAATTGTACATTCTTCAATCAAAATTCCGACAGCTATCGGAAGGTCAAATATTGTACCTTCTTTTTTTAAATCTGCTGGTGCAAGATTAATAACAACTTTTTTATCCGGGAACGTAAGATTTGAATTCTTTATAGCAGAACGCACCCTTGCTCTTGCTTCATTAATTGCAGCATCAGGCAGACCTACAATAGAAACTCCCGGCAGTGAATTAATTACATCGGTTTCAACGTCAACTCTATATGCGTTCAGACCGATAACAGATGCTGTTGTTACTTTATTTACCATATCTCAAGTTTACAACAAAAATTAAATAAATACATCAATGCCTTTTTTGGCACAATACATCCCTAAGGCACCAGCCCCCAACAAACCTAGTATTGTCAAATATTTGTAGTTTTGTTCTTTAATACTAACTCCTTCTTCTTTCAAATAAGTTCTATTACCTATATTTTCAACAACAAGACCTTTTGGAAGAAATTGGGTTATAAATTCCTGACCATAATGCATTTTTGGCATCCCTTTTGTAATGGTAATTGTTCTTTGTGAATTTCCTCTTGCACTATTTGGAACATAGGCATGTATATAGAATTCATCCGGCAGCTTCCTTTCCTGATTAGCTTTTTTTACCTGCTCATTTGTCATTTTGGGAACTTGCAGATAGCTTCCCAGCAAGTAGCTAAGTTTTGTAGGCGGCACATTATCAAGAGTTTGTCCAAATGTAACTTTCATACAATAATTAAAACATATAATTTATTTTTTTGCTAGAATTATAAAGGACATGGATAACATTAATAAAATACTTGTAATAAATTTTGGCGGGATAGGTGATGAGATTTTCTTTTTGCCATCTTTAATTTCTTTAAAAAAAGAATTCCCGCAGGCAGAGATTACCCTTGCACTAGAGCCTCGAAGCAAGAGTGTTAAGGATTTGACAGATGTTATAAATGACTTAATTCTTGTGGATGTTAAAGGCAAAAGCAAATATTTGGAATTGCTGAAGCTTATTTTTAAAGCAAGAGCCGGTCATTTTGATATGGTTATTTCGTCCGGAGGAAATAAATTAATAAGTATTTTACTATGGCTGACCGGTATAAAAAAAAGGTACGGTTATTATACCGGAGTTTTGAGTGAAAAACTTTTGACTAAAGCTGTTAGTCTGAACAAAAATCAATATGCCTGTGATATGTATCATGATTTAGTTAAACCGGTTACAAATCACAAGACAGCCTTGCCGGAAATAAATGTCCAGCCGGTAGAGAAAATTCCTAATTCTGTTCTTATTCATCCCGGTGTAAGTAAAATGAGTGTGCAGAAAGGAATGATTAAAACTATAGGCGCAAAAACCTGGGCTGAAATTATTGATTTATTATTAGAAAAGGGTAAACATGTTATTCTGGCAGGAGGTCCTGATGATAAAGAATGTATTGAAACTATCAGGGCTTCTGTAAAAAATAAAAATTTCGATGACTTTTTCGGAAAAACAAAAAGTTTGAAAGAGCTGGGTGAACTGATTGCAAAGGCAGAACAGTTTATTTGTTCCGATTCTGCACCTTTGCATGTTGCCGTTGCTTTAAAAACTAAGACTTATGTGATTTTCGGACCTACAGATGACAAAAAATTAATTCCACAGTCTGAAAATGTTATAGCTGTAAAAGCCAAAGATAATTGCCCCGTTAAACCATGTCTTTGGGAACACAGGCAAACTACCTGCGAGAGCCTTGATTGCTTAAGGATTACCGCGGAAGATGTTGCCGGTTTAATTAGTTAAATATACATTAGAAAGGACAAAAATGATTACAAAAGTACAACAATCCCCATCATTTCAAGCTATTAGAGTTCCAGGCAGTGATATGCCGGCTGTTATTCAAACTGCTGTAAAAGAATCAAAAGCGTTGCAAAGGTTTGGTAAAAATTATAATGCTGATGTAAACTATACTGTGTTAGCAAGTTCAAGAAACACTCAGAAGGCACACCCTGCACTGATTATTAGCGATGTTAAACCAATTGGAATATTAAGAAAATTAGTTGATAAATTTCAAAACGGAAAAAATAAGAAACAGTTTTTATATTTATCAACAAGAGGTTACAAAGATGAAGATTTAGCTAAAAAGCTTATGTCAGTTCCAAGTAATTATGTTTTAGAAAAATATAAAAAAGCTACTAAATCATAATAAAAAACGGGAATTTATCCCGTTTTTTATTTTATAGACTTTTATAATTAGATACCCACACTTAAGCCGGCACAGAGGTTTATTCCCTGTCCGGTTATGCCTTTTGCTTCTTCAGAGATAAGGTATTTACAAAGTCCGGCAACTTCTTCAGGTTTTACAAAACGTCTTTGGGGAATACATTCGATTAACTCTTCTTTTGAAAACTCACTTTCTTCTACAGACTCGTTGCCTAAATCAGTATCAACCCAGCCGGGGTTTATAGTATTAACAGTAATATTATATTCTGCCAGCTCCAGCGCCAATGCTTTTGTCAATCCTAAAAGACCTGCTTTGGACGACGAATACAAGCTGGCATGAGCTTCTCCCATAACGCCTGAAATTGAGCCTATGTTTATAATTCTTCCCCAACGTTTTTCTTTCATATGCGGTACAGCTTTAGATATTAAAAGAATTGGCGAAAGAAGGTTAACTGAAAACAATTTAACAACTTCATAGTAATTTATTTTATCAATATCTTTATAAATGTATTCTCCTGCATTATTTATAAGAACATCAATCTCTTTTTCCTGAATAAACTTTGCAATGGCGTTTACGTCTGTTTCTTTTGTAATATCGCCTGCGATATAACCTTTAGCCTTAATTGATTTCAATGCTTCTTCATTTCTGCCGGTTACATAAACATTTGCACTCTTTAGCAAATTTAAAGCAATAGCTCTTCCAATTCCTTTTGATGCTCCGGTCACCAGAATATTAACTTTAACATCTTTTTTTATCATGTTAACCCCCGGCTGTTATAAATTGACGTGTTATGTACGATGCCATAAAAATTCCTGCGCAGCTTGCAACAAAAGGGGTTGATGCCGGTATAATTTTTACAAATTCTATTTTTTCCCCGCTTTTTGTTACAATTCTTTCGTCTTCTGAAATCTTTTCGAGTGAAAATGGTTTTTCCCTGCTAGCTACAACTGTTATTCCGGATGTAATCCCTCTTTTCTTAAGCTGATATATTATATTTGATACAAACGGTGCATTTTTATTTTCAATTTCCGAAATATCACAGATATATAATTGGGAAGGATCTATCCTGTTGCCGGCGCCCATTGAACTTATTACAGGTATATCTTTTTTTATACAGTTTTCCAGCAGTGATATTTTTGAGCGCATTGTATCTATAGCATCTGCAGCAAAATCTATATTTTCAATATCTTCATCTGTATAAAAGTCATCTGTGATATTAAGTTTTATTTGCGGATTAATATCTTTTAGCCTTGCCTCAAACAGCTTAGCCTTACTCTGACCTACTGTTGAGTGAAGTGCAACAAGCTGACGGTTAATATTTGATGCAGAAACTTTGTCAAAATCTACAATTGTCAAAGCTCCAATACCTGCTCTTGCCAGGGCTTCCGCACAAAATCCCCCGACGCCGCCAAGTCCGAAGACTGCTACGTGTTTTGACTGAAGATTTCTTTGGTTGGCTTCTCCCCAAAAAAGGGTATTACGGGAAAATATTTCCACTGAGAACTTCTTTCTTATTTAACAATACCAAATCCGATAAGGAATGTGCATACTAAAAATATTGCAGCAATAATACCGGTAACTTTATTAAGCCCTTTTTCAGCGCTTTTTTGTGAGCTGAAAATTTGTGATGCTCCGCCAATCCCTGCGATTCCGTCACCTTTTGGCGAATGAAGCAGAATTAATATTACAAGTAAAACTGCGGTTATAATCTGTATTGTCCATAGAAATGTTAACATATTTTATTTTTTCTCCTTTTTTTTGTTAGAAATGAAATGAGCCCGTTTTGAATCAAGTTTGATACTTTCAAAAGTATATAATCTCGCAGGGCGTTTAGAAGAAGATTTCGTATATTCATCAAGCTCTATAAGGCCGTCTGTAGCAAGAGCTTTTTTCCTGAAGTTACGTTTATCTAATTTTTTGTCCATGATTAATTCATAAGATTTTTGCATCTCTGTCAGAGTGAATTTTTCATTCAAAAGCTGATATGCAACCGGACAAATTTCTAATCTTTCCCGGGTTCTTTTTAATGAGTACTGTATAATTTCTTTGTGGTCAAATGCCAGAGGCGGGAGGTCTGAAACTTTGTGCCAGCCGAGTTCCGGAGATGAAATAATTTTTATATCCTCAGCTCTAACCAGTGCAAAGTAAGCACAGGTTATAACCCTTGAATTAGGGTGGCGGAGCGGATCTCCGAATGTGTACAACTGCTCCAGATAGATGTTATCAACATTTGTGCGTTCTTTTAAAACTCTTAAAGCCGCCTGATCAAGGTTTTCGGATAATCTGACGTAACCGCCCGGAATTGCCCATTTGTCTTTAAAAGGTTCATTTAATCTTTTTACCAGCAGTACCTGAATTGCGTTGTTTATTATCGTTAAAATAACAACGTCGACTGTAATTTCGTGTGTTTTCGTCTCATTAAACATAATTAATCTCTTACCCTGTATTAAATAATACAATAAAAATAAATTTTTACATAAGTTAATATAAGTAATTGTTAATATTTTTTTACAACATGGTATAAATTTTGTCAATTTTGTAATCAAAAATTTGTTTATATATATAACGGGGATTAATTCAGGGAAAGTTATGAGTTGCTTCAGCTTTAATTTTAATATGAATTATTTTTACGGCGCCAATATGTTCGGCGGCTGTTATAACCGTATGTTTATGCCGGTTATGGACCCGTTTATGGCAGGTGCAGTAAACGGATACAATTCATCTATGGGAAATTTCTTTATGATGAATATGTTTAATCCGATGTTTTCTGCTTCATTATTTTCAATGCCGCAGATTAATTATAGCAATTACCCTTCTTATAATTACAATTCCAATAATACTTCTGCCCGGATTGATTCAAAGCCGGATGTGACTTTTGACAGTTCAGCTTATAGCAAAGCTTCAAGCGATTGGAGCAATGCATATTCCTCTTTAATGAATACTTTAACTGTTAAAAACAAAAAGCCTGCTGTATCATCTGAAAAATCATCAAGCAAGTCCGCAGCTTCATCCTCAAGTACAGCAGTATCAAAAACTTCAGTTTCATCTTCAACTTCCGTTTCATCAACTGCAACAGCATCTGAGATGAGCAATATTAAGAAAAACTTGAGCCCTGAATTTATTAGTAAAACAAAAGAAGTAGCTAACAAACTGAATTGCGACTGGCAGGATTTAATGGCTTTAATGCAGGCTGAATCAGGTATTAATCCGCAGGCCTGGAATGGTAATTCTGCGGTAGGGTTAATTCAATTTACAGATTATTCTGTAGCTGATTTAAACAGAGTATATGGTTTAAATTTGACAAAAGAAAAAATTGCTCAGATGTCAGGTATTGAACAGTTAGATTTGGTTGAAAAATATTTAACACTGGCAAAAAGCTATTCATTTTCTTCATCTGACAAATTATCAGCAGGTGATTTATATGCTATAACTTTCCTTCCGGGCAGAGCCCGCAGGGATGTGCTTACAACACGCGGAGAAGCATATTACGCCTGCAATCCTATAGATGAAGATAATGACGGTGTTATTTCAAAACGTGATCTTGAAACAAGGCTTAACAGAAAACGTCTTGAAGTTTTTGCTTAAAAAGATTAACATTACATTTTGAAATAATTTCTTGCAGTTGAAATTTTTTTTGTGTATGGTCATGTCATAGCTGATTTTTTAGGAAGGAAAATAATGGAAAAGGGATATGTAGAAAACGGCTTTATCGTTGATTTAGCCAATGCAAAAAAGACCTCTGAAATAATATACGAACTTAGCCGTATACTTGATATGCCGGAAGCAAAAAATAAAAACGTCTGCTTAAAACTCGGCGAGCTGGCTTTAAGTTCTTCTGAACTCATAAGTATCAAAGCTTTAATTGAAACTATGGAGTCAAGAATTGAGTTTATTTCAACTTCATCTCCGGATACTGAAGCCTCTGCCAAAGATTTGGGTATTGAAGTGTCAAAGATTGAAAATGTCGTACCGGCTTTGAATATTGAAGCATCTGCAGAAGACAACCAGACTGTTAATGAAGAACTTGAAACTGCTCTGGATAAAATTTTCGGAGAAGGCGACTTTGAAGAACGCTACCCTGAAGAAGATACCGAAGAAACTACAGTGTCAGATAACGAAAAAGAAATAGTTGTAGAAGAAGTTGAAGATGTTGTTGATTACGAAGAAGTTAAAAGAAACAATAAAGAAACAGAAAAACTTCCTACCCTTTATATCCACAGAACTCTACGTTCAGGACAGAGCCTGACTTCAGAGGGAAATATTGTAGTTATCGGCGATGTAAATCCTGGGGCTGAAATTGTTGCAAAAGGTGATATAACCGTTTGGGGAGTTCTCGGCGGGATTGCACATGCAGGCTCGGACGGAAATACGTATTCCAGAATCAGAGCATTAAAACTGAATGCAATACAATTAAGAATAGGTGATATTTTTGCAAGGCGTCCTGATACTGGAAATATGCCTTATGTACAAAAATCAGATACATTTACTCCGGAAGAAGCCAGAGTAAGTAAAAAACATATAATGATTTACAGATTACATGAATCGTAGAAAGCAGACGGGAGGAAGTTATGCAGGCTTGTATTATACCGGAAACGTCAGCGTTAAACGAAAAAGATAAAAAAGGAGAAACCATGAGCGGTCGAGTTATAGTTATTACATCCGGCAAAGGCGGAGTCGGAAAAACAACTACAAATGCCAATATAGGTACAGCTTTGGCAAGAGCCGGCAAAAAGGTTGTTATGATTGATACAGACCTCGGTCTGAGAAATCTTGATCTTTTGCTTGGTCTTGAAAACAGAATAGTGTACACTATCGTTGATGTTGTAGAAGAACGCTGCAAATTAAAACAGGCTTTAGTAAAAGATAAGAAAAATCCTAACCTCTGCCTGTTAGCTGCCGCGCAGACACGTGATAAAACTGCTGTTACAGAAGAACAGCTTAAAGATATATGTGAAGAATTAAAGAAAGATTTTGATTTTATCCTGGTAGACTGTCCTGCCGGGATTGAACAGGGTTTTCAGAATGCTGTAGCCGGTGCTTCTGAAGCAATTGTCGTCACTACTCCGGAAATGTCAGCCGTCCGCGATGCTGATAGAATTATCGGCTTGCTGGAGTCAAAGGAAGAAATCAAATCTTATAAACTTCTAATTAACAGGGTCAGACCAAACCTTATTAAATCTAATGATATGATGAGTGTAGAAGATGTTGTTGAAATTCTTTCTGCACAGCTAATCGGTATAATTCCTGAAGATACAGGTATTATTACTTCAACTAATAAAGGTGAACCTATTGTTAATGACGAAAAATCTCTTGCAGGCAGGGCATATAATAATGTTGCAAAACGTATTATCGGCGAAGATGTTCCTTTCTTAAATCTGGAAGAAGATACCGGTGTAATTGCAAAAGTTAAAAAATTCTTTTCCGGTTTAATGGGGAAGGAGAAGTAAGATGAACGAAAATATTTTTACTAATTTATATAATAAAGTTTTAGGATTTTTCCGCCAGACTGATAAGGAAGAAAATGCAAAAGATATTGCCTGCAACAGATTACGAGTTGTATTGATGCAGGATAGAACAAACCTCACACCTGAACTTATGGAGCGTATGAGAAAAGAGCTTATTGAGCTTCTTTCAAAATACGTTGAAATGGATAAAGAAGCCCTTGAATTAAATCTTGAGCAAGATGGCGATCAGATGGCATTAATGCTTTCAATTCCGGTTCTCAGAGCCAGAGATGAAGAAGAAATTGAAGCCGAGCTTGCAAAAGAAGAGGAAGAAGAAACTTCTGAAGACGAAGCTGACGTTGAAGCTGACAGCGAAGAGCAGCAAGCTGAAGAAACAGAAACTGACGAAGAAGATGTTTTGGAAGACGACGAGGTTGAAGATGAACCGCAAGAACAAGACGCGTCAGAAGAAACTCAGGTTTCAGAGGAAACAGAAAAAAATAAAAAATAAATAAAAAAAGCGGGCAATCAGCCCGCTTTTTTAAACTACTTCAACATTAATATATTTAGAACGTACAACGTTCTTTAAGTCTTCTTTTGATATAATTCCGTCACCGTCTAAGTCCAACCCTTTGTTTAAATCGTAATATGGATGCCCTTTGAATGCGAGAGCTTCTTTGCCGGCATTTTTAGGAAGGAAAATCAGAGCATAGAGTTCAGCCCCTGAGAGTGCATGATCCTTTCTGAATACAGCCTTTTTTATCGACTGTAAATATTGTTCTACATAGTCCAGCTGTTCTATTGCAGACATGTCTGCAAGTTCATCGATAGAAGTTCCAAGACCTCTTGCTGTTTTAGGCATAAATTGGATTAATCCTGTTGCTCCGGAGAATTTATTTCTGGCTTTTGGATTAAAACCTGATTCTGCATTTATTATTGCCATTAAATCCTGATGATTGCAGTTTAGCCTGTCGGCAATGCCTTTTATTTTTTCATATAGTTGTGAATTAATCTGTTTTACCGGACTATTAGGATCAGGAAGTATTTCCGGTGCCGGTGCAGGAACTTGATGTTTTAAGTCTACTATCAAATCCTTATTAATATCTGTTGATGAAGTTTTTATACCGCGTATATTGATTATAGGAATATCCGGAGTATAAGTCACAGTCATAGTTTTACCTTTTGAATGTGTATATTTTTGAAATTTTTCCATTGAAACTTTTTTGTTCTTAACATAAAATTTTCCATCAACAAAATGAGCTATTATTTTGTCTTTTTTATTTTTAACTTCAATGCTGCTGACAGAAGAATCGACCAGCCTGCATTTTTTATTCCATTCATCATTATTTCTTCTCGACCACTTTAAATCCTCAACATTAAATTCTCGTGATTTTAATTCCCCGCTAAGGAAGTAAGTGTCTTTTGACGGTATTCCAATATCTTTAAGATTAACTATCAATGGTTTTATTTCTTCGATTTTTTCAGGTTTATCTGGCTGTATTACCTCATTGGCAATAGTTTCAGCTTTTATTTCCTCAAATTTTTGAGGCTCTTGTTTAGGCTTTTTGGTATTAACCTTTACCTTTTTGGTTATCAGGTTATTAAAATTTATTTCCGGATTATTTTGTTCTGTCTGGATTTTAGCTGTTTTCTTTGCCTCTGAAGCTGCTTCTTCTTTGAGCTGTTCCTGCTCAGGCAGCTCAATAGTTTCGGGTGAATTTTTGGTGACAAATTTTTTTGCTTTTATTTCGGAATTTTTTGTATTCACTGCTCTTGTTAGATTATCAATATTGTTCATGATACTTTGCCATTGTTTTTTAGTATCATCCTGATTATTTCTTATGCGTTTAATACTTTTTCCCGAAGTAAGCTCACCCGAAATTTTAATATCATCCATTAAAAAATATCCTCATAAATGTACTTCACTTTCATATATAAAAAATTTTAAATAATCTTGATTTCCCTTTTGTAACAAAAGTTTACAAGAAGTGCAAAAATTTGTTACAAAATCTAAACAAATAGCAAAAAATTAAGTTGACAGTACATTATGTTTGTATTACTATCTGTATGCTTGGAGTAATCTAATTTACAAATACCCGAAATATTTTTGAATAGCTGAAACCAGGCAAAAGGCAAGGGTGGCCTTAGTTAACAAACCCGTAAGTGTAATAATACTGAAAAAAAGAAAAGGAATAAAAATGGCAAGCACAAAAAGACAAAGAATCAGAGTTTGTTTGAAAGCATACGACCATAAGTTAATCGATGTATCTTCAGACAAAATCGTTGAAACAGCTAAAAGAACTGACGCTAAAGTTGCCGGACCAATTCCTTTACCTACAAAAAGACGTATATATTGCGTTCTTCGTTCTCCACACGTTGATAAAAAATCTCGTGAACACTTTGAATTAAGAACACACAAGCGAATTATTGATATATACGAACCAACTCAACAGACAACTGAAGAGTTAAGCAGATTAGATTTACCAGCTGGCGTAGATATTGAAGTTAAACTGTAATTTCAAGCCGGCCAAATTGAAAACTAAATAAGCATTATGCATATAATGTGAACTGCGACCGGCTGAGGCAGAAACAGGGTTATGGCTCTGATAAAATGAGCAGTCGGGACAACCGGAAGGGTTGTAGAGGTGAAAGTCCTCAAGGTAAAGTAATTAGTTAAAGTACGTAGCGCTCGCAAGAGAAAATGCAGATTTGCGAAAAAGGTGACGGCGCGCAGCAATGGTGAGCAGGAAAGCGCGGCTGAGCTGAGGACGAAGTCCGTACACGTCGGCGATGAGCCGGCGGAGCAGACCCAGACCCGATAATCGCGAAGAAGCAAGAAAGGTAAAATATGACACTAGGTGTAATTGGTAAAAAACTTGGAATGACACAAATTTTTGACGAACAAGGATTAGCTATTCCTGTAACCGTTATTAAAGTTGATGATATTGTTGTTACTCAGGTAAAAACAGTTGAAAAAGACGGCTACAATGCTATCCAGGTTGGTACAACTGCAGCTAAAGAAAAACACTTAACAAAAGCTGAAATCGGTCATTTCAAAAAGAATAATCTTGAAAACTACAGACATCTTCAAGAGTTTAGAGTAGATAATCCGCAAGATTACAAAGTTGGTGACAAAATTGAATTATCAGTTTTAGACAATGTAGAAAAAGTTGACGTAACTGGTAAATCAATTGGTAAAGGTTTCCAAGGTACAGTAAAAAGATGGAACTTTGGCAGAGGACCAATGGGTCATGGTTCTAAAAACCACAGAGAACCTGGTTCAATTGGTGCAGGTACAACTCCTAGCCGTGTTATTAAAGGTAAAAGAATGGCCGGCAATATGGGTAATGAAAGAGTTACTATTACTAAATTGAAATTAGTTAAAGTTGACGCTGATAAAAAATTAGTGCTGGTAAAAGGTTCAGTACCTGGCTGCGAAGGCAGATTGGTAACAATCGTTCCTACAAGAACTAAATGGAATTAGTAAGCCGGTGGGTCCTGCCGGTTCGCAGGAGCGAAACAGGCAGAGGCAAACAAAACGATACCGCAGTTACGAATGGAGCGGAAGCGAAATGAGTAAAAAAATCTTAATAAAGCGAACCAACGAATTTATGAGTTGAGTGAGCCTGTTTCTGGAAACAGAGGCAAAAGAGATTTGACAGGCGGAAAAGAAAATAAAAACAGACAAGTTTTAAAAATCCCGAGTTGCCAAATAAAACGGAGTATCCGAAAGGGGTAACAGGCAGTAGATAAAATAAAGGAAAAACAAAATGTCAAAAGAAATATTAAGTACAAATGGAGAAAAATTAGGCGAAATCACTTTAGAAAAAAGTGTATTCGGCGTAGAACCAAATTTGCACGTAATGCACTTGGCTTTAAGAAGACAATTAAACAATGCACGTCAAGGGTCAGCTTGTGCTAAAACAAGAGCAGAAGTAGCAGGCGGCGGAAGAAAACCTTGGAAACAAAAAGGTACCGGCAGAGCAAGAGCTGGTTCTCTTCGTTCACCATTATTTGCAGGCGGCGGTGTAGTATTCGGACCGAAACCAAGAAGCTATGCTTTTAACATGCCTCAAAAAGCCAGAAAATTGGCTCTTAAATCAGCATTATCTGCAAGAGAAGAACAATTAGTTGTAGTAAAAGATTTCTCAACTATCACAGAGCCAAAAACAAAATTAATGGCAGAAGCTTTGAAATCTTTGAATGTAAACGGAAAAGTTTTAATTATCGCTGATTTACAGGCTGCTGAAAACCAACACCTTGAATTAGCAGCAAGAAACATCCCAAGCGTTAAATTAATTCTTCCGTCAAACTTAAATGTAAAAGATGTACTTGAAGCAGATTTCGTTGTAATTACAGAATCTGCAGTTAATGAATTAACTGAAAGGCTAAAATAATGAGTAAAGAAAGAACAAACACAGAAAAATTATTTGATTTAATCAAAAAGCCTGTAATTACAGAAAAATCTGTAGGTGCAAGTTCACTAAACAAATATACTTTTGAAGTAGCGAAAGAAGCAACAAAAGTAGAAATTGCGCAAGCTATTGAATTAGCTTTTCCAGGCAGAAAAGTTAAAAAAGTAAACACAGTTTATATGCCTTCTCACTCAAAGAGAATGGGATATAAATTCGGAAGAACAGACTCCGGCAAAAAGGCAATCGTCACTATCGAAGGTGATCCGATTGAAGAACTCGCAGGAGTATAGCGGATTTTTGCAAGTGCGCTGTGTGAGCTTAGGCGGAGCGTATAAGCTTTCAAAAGAAGTATACAGCAAGTAACAACAAAGCGAACCCAGCACGTCCAGGCGAAAAATTTGATTTATGAAACGAATTAAATTTTTGAACCGCAAACAATCCAAGACAACCAACAGTAAACGGGGCGTTAGGCACATGTCCCTCAAGAAGTACAAAGCCAGTTAAAGGAGAAAAATAAAATGGCAATAAGAAAAATAAACCCGACATCTCCTGGACAAAGAGGTATGACAAAGAGTGATTACCAAGAAATCACTACTTCAACTCCAGAAAAATCACTGCTTAAATCATTAAAGAAAACAGCAGGCAGAAATAATACAGGTAGAATTACATGTCGTCACAAAGGCGGCGGTGTAAAAAGAGCATACCGTGTAATTGATTTCAAACGTGAAAAATTCGGCGTACCGGCAATAGTTAAAACTATTGAATACGATCCGAACAGAAACGTAAGAATCTCATTAGTATTCTATGCTGATGGTGAAAAAAGATATATCTTAACTCCGGAAGGTTTGAACGTAGGCGATACAATCGTTTCAGGTCCAGAAGCTCCGGTTCAGGTAGGAAATGCAATTCCTCTTGAATTAATTCCGTTAGGTACAATTGTTCATAATATCGAACTTAACCCTGGTCGTGGCGGAGTTATGGTTAGATCAGCCGGTAATGCAGCTCAGGTAATGGCTAAAGAAGGCAATTATGTAACAATCAAGCTTCCATCATCAGAAATGAGAATGGTAAGAAAAGAATGTATGGCAACAATCGGTACATTAGGTAACTCAGAATACAAAAACCTTTCCTGGGGTAAAGCCGGAAGAAAACGTTACCTTGGTATCAGACCAACCGTTCGAGGTGTTACAATGAACCCTTGCGATCACCCGCATGGTGGTGGTGAAGGTAAAACCGGTCCGGGCGGACACCCTAAAACACCTTGGGGTAAACCAGCTCTCGGTTATAAGACTAGAAAAGCCGGTAAAGCTTCAGATAAATTAATCGTTAGAAGAAGAAAAAAATAAGAAAATAACTAAATAGGCAATGGGGCGCAAGCCCCAAAAGCCTTTGAACCAATAAGGAGAAAATATTAATGGCACGTTCATTAAAAAAAGGTCCATACGTAGAAGAAGCTCTACAACAAAAAATTGCTAAGATGAATGCAAATTCAGAACATAAAGTTATCAAAACATGGTCAAGAGCATCAATGATTGTACCTGATATGTTAGGTCACACAATTGCTGTTCACAACGGAAAAACTCACGTTCCTGTTTATGTAACTGAGCAAATGATTGGACATAAATTAGGTGAGTTCGCACCTACAAGAATGTATAGAGGACACGCAGGTTCAGATAAGACTGCTAAAAGAAAATAAGGAAAGTAAAAATGGAAGCTAAAGCAAAACAAACAGATATTAAAATGACAGCAAGAAAATTGCGTCGTGTAA
>HF989716.1:0-21042 GCA_000431315.1 Brachyspira sp. CAG:484 | reverse complement strand
ACGCGGCAAAAAGGTTCTTGAAGCTCAAGACATGTTACGTTTTATGCCTTATTTTGCAGCAAGAGTAGTTGAAAAGAATTTGAAAGCTGCTGTTGCTAATGCTCAAGAAAAATATGGCGTTTCTGCTGAATCATTAAAGATTTCAGAAATCTTTGCTGATGAAAGCCAAACATTCAGACGCGGAAAACCAAGAGCACAAGGTCGTATTTACAAAAGACTAAAACGTACATCTCACTTAACATTGAAAGTAAGTGACAACAAGTAGGTGCCAAAGGCACATCACCCTGATAAATTTCAGGGAAACGCCCGGGATTACAATCAAATATAAGCGGGCAAGATAAGATGTTAGTATAACGAAAAAAAGGTATAAAAAATGGGACAAAAAACACATCCAACCGGATTTAGAGTAGGTATAATTCAGCCTTGGTTAAGTACCTGGTACGCTAAGGTAAAAGATTATGCTGAATTTGTTGCAGAAGATGCAAAAATAAGAAAATTCGTTAAGAAAAAATTATATGCAGCAGGTGTTTCTAAAATCTTAATTGCAAGAAAAGCATTAATGATTACAATTACTGTTGTAACAGCAAAACCTGGTATCGTTGTCGGAAGAGGCGGTCAGGGTATTGAAGAACTTAAACAGGAAGTTTCAAAATATCTTGGTAAACCGGTTACAATTAATGTTGTAGAAGTTGCAAGAATTGACGCAGATGCACAATTAGTAGCTGAAGCTATTGCCCAGCAATTAGAAAAACGTGTAGCATTTAGACGTGCTATGAAACAGGCAATGCAGCGCACAATGAGAGCAGGCGTTCAGGGTATTAAAGTTATGGTATCCGGACGTTTGGGTGGTGCTGAAATTGCACGTTCTGAATGGGCAAAAGAAGGCAGAATCCCGCTTCAAACTCTTAGAGCTGATGTAGACTACGGTTTCACAGAAGCAGATACAATTATGGGTAAAATTGGTGTTAAGGTTTGGATTTTCAAAGGCAACTTAATGCCTGGTGAAAAAGCAGACCAGAACATTAAAGCAAAATCAGGCAAAGATAACTCTGAAAAAGGCGGAAGACGTCCGAAAAGAAGAGCTATTGAAGCTGAATAAGTAAGTGTCCGGAATAAACCGGCGACACAAATGAAATTAAGTAAAAAATAATTAACAGGAGTAAATAAAATGTTACAGCCTAAAAAGACTAAATACCGCAAAATGATGAAAGGCAGAATGAAAGGCCACGAAACAAGAGGAACAAAACTCGAGTTTGGAAGCTACGCATTACAAGCCTTAGAACCAGGCTGGATTACCAGCAGACAAATCGAGGCAGCACGTCGTGCTATGACTCGTGAAATCAAACGTGGCGGTAACGTTTGGATAAAAATCTTCCCGGATAAACCTATTACTGCAAAACCTGCTGAAACTCGTATGGGATCAGGTAAAGGTAACTTGGAATACTGGGTTGCGGTTGTTAAACCAAACAGAATTCTTTTTGAACTTGAATACTTCGATAGAAATGTTGCAGTTAATGCCTTAGAATTAGCAGCACAAAAACTTCCTATCAAAGTTAAAGTTGTAGAAAAGTCTAAATTGGAAGCTTAACTTGCACTAACAAGAAAAAGGAAACTATAAAATGAAATTAAGTGAAATGCGCGAAAAATCAACTGATGAGCTACAAAGTGCAATTGTTGAATGGAAAAAACAGTTATTTGACTGCAAGATGAAACTTTCAACACACAAATTAGAAAACACAGCACTTGTTTCTAAAACAAAACGCTTAATAGCTCAAGCAAAAACAGTAATAAAAGAAAAAGCGGATTGCGAGCAGAGGGCGTAGAGCAAGACACTCTGCTAAACAAACAGCAATGTTTGTTAAAGAGGGTCGAGGTCGAAGGCCCGTTTAATGCGAGCAACCAAGGAGCGGATTGCGAGCAAAGAGTAAAAGGCTTGCAGAAGTGCAAGACTTTGTAACTCGTTAACCGCGAGCAACTAAGGAGAATAATAAATGCCTAAGAAAGAAAAACAAGGAATAGTAGTAAGCAGCAAAATGAATAAAACAGTAGTTGTAAGAGTAGCTGATTACGAACCACATCCAAAATACAAAAAGATTATTGAATCTAACAAAAACTATAAAGCTCATGATGAAAACAACATCTGTAATGAAGGTGATACAGTAAGAATTATTGAATCAAAACCTCTTTCAGGTGACAAACGTTGGTCAGTGCTTGAAGTAGTTGAAAAAGCCCGTTAATTTTTAAAGGGTTATGGCAGCATTACCATTGAGTAATGAGAGGCCGATAGTAGAAAATACTTTAAAGTAAAAAGGAAAGTAAAAATGATACAACAAGAAACCAGATTAGAAGTAGCAGATAACACAGGTGCAAAACAACTTTTGTGTATCCGTGTTATGGGCAGCTCAAATAAAAAATTTGCAGCAGTTGGCGATGAAATCGTAGCTACTGTAAAAGATGCAACTCCAAATATGGCAGTTAAAAAATCTGAAGTTGTAAAAGCAGTTGTAGTTAGAACAAAGGCTGATATTAAACGTGCTGACGGTTCAGTTATCAGATTTGATGAAAATGCAGCTGTAATTATCAACAAAGACGGCAACCCGAGAGGAACACGTGTGTTCGGACCAGTTGCCCGCGAACTCAGAGATAAAGGCTATATGAAAATAGTTTCTCTTGCTCCGGAAGTTATCTAGTTGAATTTTGCGCATGGGATGGCGGGCTAAGCAAGCCAAACCGCAAAAAAGCACAGAGCGAGCGAATAAAAACAAAATGACAACAGCGAAGTGTGAAGCAATAATTCAGGTTCGGAATAAAGAAACCAGAAACAAAATTAAAAGGTCGAATTTTGTTTCAAAATTACAAAAATAATGGAGAAAAATTTAAATGACAGATAAAGATAAAAAAAGCTTGCATGTAAAAAATGGTGACAGAGTTATCGTTATTGCAGGCAAAGACAAAGGAAAAATCGGTAACGTAAAAAAAGTTAATCCTTCAGAATCAAAAGTGGTTGTAGAAGGCGCTAACATGGTTACTAAAGCTCAAAAGCCTCAGCCAATGGCTGGTATTCAGGGCGGTTTAATCAAACTGGAAGCTCCTCTTGATGCTTCAAAAGTTATGATTGTATGCCCGGCTTGCGAAAAACCGACAAGGATCAAACACGATGTCGTTGACGGCAAAAAAGTTCGTGTTTGTAAAAAATGTGGTGAACAATTAGACGTTTAATATTTTTGATAATATAATATTAAATGTCGTAGAATTAAGGAAATACGAAAATGACAAAAACAGAAAGTTTAAAAGCAAAATACGATAAAGAAGTAAAAGCTGCAATGAAAGAAAAATTCGGCTATAAAAATGATATGCAGATTCCAAAACTTCACAAGATAGTTTTGAATATGGGTGTCGGCGAAGCTTCTCACAACTCTAAAATTGCTGAAGCTATTGAAGCTCAATTAACTAAAATTGCAGGTCAAAAATGTGTTATTACCAAAGCTAAAAAATCAATCGCTACATATAAATTAAGAGAAGGTATGCCGGTTGGTGCTATGGCAACACTCAGAGGCGAAAGAATGTATGATTTCTTACAAAAATTAATCTGCGTAGTATTCCCTCGTATTCGTGACTTCAGAGGTATCAGTGCAAAATCATTTGACGGCCGCGGTAATTATACTTTAGGTTTGAAAGAACAGGCATTGTTCCCTGAAATTACATATGAAGAAGTTGATCTCGTAAAAGGTATGAACATCTCTATCATCACAACAGCAGAAACTGATGATGAAGCAAGAGAATTGTTAAGATTAATGGGTATGCCTTTCAAAGGGATGAACAAATAGTAGGATATAATTATCCAAGCAATTATATAGATAAACTAACTAACAAAGGAGAAATTCATGGCTAAGAAAGCGATGATAAACAAAGAACTCAGACGTGAAGCACTTGCTGCAAAAGGTAAATACCCTGTAGTAAGATTGCACAACAGATGCAGCATCTGCGGCAGACCACATGGTTTCCACAGAGATTTCGGTCTGTGCAGAATTTGTTTGAGAAAAATGGCTCACCAAGGTTTATTACCTGGTGTTACAAAAGCTAGCTGGTAGCGCGAGCGAGCTGAGGGCGCAGGCTGGTGTTCTTGCTGAACAGCAGGACAAACAGAGCCTATGACCCGTTAATCGCGAGCGAGCAAGATAATAAGATTTGCCCGATAATTTGACGGCATACATATCCTTGCTAAACTGCTAAAAATCGTCAAGGCGGCTAAGACCGAACCGGACAAAAATTGGTAAGTAGCGCCGGAAGTTTATTCCGGCATAAGAAAAAAGGAATATTAAAATGAATACAGATCCTATAGCAGATATGCTTACAAGAATAAGAAACGCAAACATCGTTTCTCACGAAAAAGTTGAAGTTCCTTCTTCTAAATTAAAAATTGAATTAGCAAAATTGTTAAAAGAAGAAGGTTTTATTGCTGATTATTCTGTAAAAGAAGTTGGCAAATTTAAAGTGTTAGAAATTACATTGAAATACGACGAAAAACATAAACCGGTAATTTCAAAATTACAGAGAGTTTCAAGACCTGGTTTGAGAACTTACTGTAAAGCTCAAAACTTACCTAAAATTTTAGGCGGTATGGGTGTTGCAATCGTATCAACAAGTAAAGGTCTTTTAACAGATAGAAAAGCCCGTAAAGAAAATGTTGGCGGGGAAATTCTCTGTTACATTTACTAGTTTTTTTAATATAATCAAAAAAGACCGGTTTGTACCGGTCTTTTTTCGTATGCAGCTGTAATAAATGTTAAGTGTTTGTAATTTATTTTAGTAATATCTTTTGACATTTAAAATTCTTTAATATAAAATAACTCTGGGTGTAATTGGTAGAAAGACCCGGCCGGATGGGACGAAGTAAAGGCAATTCCAATTTAAGCTAGTCCCGGGCTTGATCAAAAAGAAAAAGCTTCCGGCGATGTTAGTTAATACCATTAAAGGAGAAATTAAAATGTCACGTATTGGTAAATTACCTATCGAAATTCCGCAAGGCGTTGATGTTAAAGTGGAAGATCACCAGGTTACAGTTACAGGTCCTAATGGAACAGAAGTTGTTGCAATCAGACCTGAAATCAATGTAAAAGTTGAAGATAATCATATTATTGTAACCAGAGTTGATGATTCAAGACAGGCACGTTCTTTGCATGGTTTGTCAAGAACTTTAATTGCAAACGCTGTACATGGCGTAAAACACGCTTTTGAAAAGAAATTAGAAATTCAGGGTGTTGGTTACCGTGCTAATATGGAAGGTAAAAATCTTAACCTTTCTTTAGGCTATTCTCATCCTGTAATCGTTGAACCGCCGGAAGGAATTACAATTACTGTAGAAGCTAATACAAAAATTACAGTAAAAGGCGCTAACAAGCAAACAGTTGGTGATGTTGCAGCTTATATCAGATCTAAACGTCCTCCTGAAGTTTACAAAGGAAAAGGTGTAAGATATGAAGGCGAACACATCAGACGTAAAGCAGGTAAAGCTGGTAAGAAATAATAACCGGCCGTTATTTAAGTAGCAATCGCCCGTATGAACCCTTGGTAGTGGTTATCAAGAAGGTTCGGGTAAAAGGAGAAATTAAAAATGATTAAAAGAAAAGCAAGAAAACCACAGGTTCAAAAAAGACACCAGTCAATCAGAGTTAAAATTTCAGGAACAAAGGAATTCCCTAGACTGGCTGTTTACAGATCAACAAAACATATTTATGCTCAATTAATTGATGATGAAAACAGAGTAACAATTGCTTCTGCATCATCTGTTGATAAAGACTTAAAAGAAAAACTGCCTCATGGCGGCAATATAGAAGCTGCTAAAGTGGTAGGTGCTGCTATAGCTGAAAAAGCTAAAAAAGCAGGAGTTGAATGTGTAGTATTTGACCGCGGAGGTTTCTTATACCATGGTCGCGTTCAGGCTTTGGCTGATGCTGCTCGTGAAGCAGGTCTTATGTTCTAATATTGAACCTGAAACATTGAAAACACACCTTTTTTAAAGGTGTGTTTTTTTATTTAAAAATGTTACATTTTTATTATTTTTTTACATTGACTAGCAATTTTTTTTTTTCTTGTGTATTATTTCTAACATACTTTATTTTTTATAAAGTGGAATTTAGGAATTATGCAATTATTGATTGATAAAGAATTAAATTCAAATGATAAGATACTAAAACCCGATTTTAACTCACGCACCGGACGAGAATTGCTGGTATTTTATCTTCAAACAAAGTTCAGACAAATTCTGGCTTATGACAGGCGTTGTACTGCCCCGATTTTTATAAATGTAAATGAGAATTTTATTTCAAACTTTTCCAAAAGATTAATAAATAATCCTCATAAACGCTTGTTAATCGGGATTACCGGAGAATCTGCATCAGGCAAGTCTACAATCTGCAAAGAATTGAAAAAGATTATCGAACAACTGTCTATGCCTGTTTCTGTATTGAGTACCGATAATTATTTTAATGATATTTCAAAATTAATAAAACAATATGGCTCATTTGATAATTTAAGAGATAATGGTTATGACGTGGATGCTCCTTCAAGTTTTCAGCTCGACACGCTGAAGAGGGATTTGGAAATTCTGGCAAACGGCAGTGATGTAAAAATTCCTATGTATCTTCCTAATGGCACCGGAGTATCAGTTCCAAATGCCCAGGACGTTACTTCAAGAAAAATTATTGTAGTTGAAGGTATTGCTACAATGTATGAGCAGGTTAAAGATATTTTTGATGTAAAAATTTATGTTGAAGCTGAAAATTCTGTAAGAAAAGAAAGATTTATACATAGAGCCTGCAAGGAACGCAACCAGAGCGAAGAAAACGCATTAAAGCATTGGGATTATATAACAAGTGCCGGTGAAAAATATGTAAAACCGTTTAGAAATTCTGCTGATTTGGTCTTGAATGGTAATGCTGATCTGGAATATTTTTCACAGATTTTGGAATATATTCATACAATAACTAATAATTTTCAGTAGTTTTTTTAAAAAAACTTAACAAAAGAAGTGTTTTTGCCATGTTGAATTAAATATGCTAATATTAAAATACAATTATTGTGGAAATTTATAAGAGTTTATGAATTAAATCCACTAAATAATTGATACTTAATTTGTTATATTTATATATAATCTAATTGTAATCGGTGGTGTACACATAAAAATAAGAGAGAGTGGAATAGAATACGGATATGATAAAAAATAAAAGATTGCCATTAAAAGAAAAATTTAGCATCTTTTTTCTGTCACTGTTTTTAGTAGTGCTGATGTTTAATGCTACAGGCTGCGGAAACAATGCTGACACAGGGCTTGATAATTCTGATGCCCAGGTGGAAGTTCCTGGAGAAACTCCTGGAGCTATTGGAGAAGATTCCTCTGTTACTGTGGTTGATGAAACAGGTTCTGACAAAATGGTGGATGTTACATTAGAAAGTGTTGGCAGAGCTAATCCTTTCCTTCCGTCTAAAGAAGGCAGAGCTCTTGCGATTAAAGAGAATTTGAAATTTGATTTGATGGAACCTCCTGTGACACCGCAGGCGGATGAATATACGCAGAGAGTTATTGCTACAAAGATTTCCGGTATTATGTACGATAAATACAATCCGTCAGCAATTTTGAATATTGAAGATACTGATTATCTGGTTAGATCCGGAGATGTTATAAATGGATACAAAATTTTGGCTATAAGTCCTACAACTGTTACTGTTCAGCTAGGTCCTAATGTTTATAAGGCCGGGGTTGGCGAGGTTGTGGATGAAGATGCTATAAATTACAATACCGTTTCAAATTTATCAAGTAAATTTGGCGGAGCATCAAATAATAAAAAGAAATAAATGAAATGTAAAATAAGCAGGAGCAGCGATGAAAAATACAATTAAAAAACTTTCAACTTCAATGATGTTATTAGTATTTGCTTTATCAAATACAGTAACAGCTTCAAGTGCATTCAGCCCTGAGGGTTATACAGCTGATAAGCCTATTTTAAGAGGCTCAGCTCCATCAGTGCTTAATTTAAAAGGCGAAGTTAATATTACAAAAAGAAACATTCCAATAAGCCTGAGTCTTCGTGATTCTGATGTAAAACAGGTATTGCGTATGTTTGCTGATAAAGCAGGATTAAATATTATATTTAAGGGTGATATTGACGGTAAAGTTACAATGGATTTAGTTAATATTCCACTGAATTCAGCTTTTGATATGGTTCTGGAAACTTCGGATTTAAGTTATGTTCTTGAAGATAACACATTGATTATTACAAAAACCGATGATGATACCAGCATAGCAAAACAGGCAATGACAGTGCTCCCTGTAAAATATGTCAGCGCCAAAGCTATTGCGGATTTCTTGAATAAGAATATATATGGTATGAAAAAACCTGGGCTTTCTACAAAAGAGATTGCCACAACTAACCCTTCGACAAACGAAATCCTGATTTTCGGTTCTCAGAACGATGTAAAAATCGCGCAGAAAATCATTGATCAATTTGATAAAAAACCTGTAACAACTGTATTCAGGGTAAACCATACAACTCCTGCAGAAATGTCTACAATGATTTGTGACATGCTTCTTCCGACTTCAGGTATTAAAGGCGATGGAAGCACAGGCGGTGCTGCAGGTATTATGACAGGTGCTGCTGCTGACAGCGGTGGTGGCGATAGCGATATTGTACTTGGAGAAGGTACAGTGGCTTGTTCTGTTTCAGCAGAAGAAGGCGGTGATGGCGAAGTCGCTCCTGTAGGACTCGGCGGTTTAGCTGTTGCTTATTATACACAGCTTGGTACTGTTAATATTATAGGCGGCTCTGAGCAGCAAGTTGATATGATTAGAGAATTTATTGAACAGAATGACAAAAGGCAGCCTCAGGCTTATCTTGAATTTTCAATCATAGAATTAAATGAAGATGGTTCAAGAAACTTCTCTAACGTATGGAGCTTTACAAGTAAACACTTCCGTATAAATGCCGATGCTGAAGGCAATACAAAGTTTGATCCTATTTACGTAGCTGGACCAACACAGCATTACGGCGGTGATTCTGCAAAATTAGTTTATACAATCAACTACTTGCTGCAGAACGGTAAAGCAAGAACCATTTCTAACCCGCGTATTCTTGTAACAAATGGTCAGCAATCAACAATAGATATGACTTCTGATTACGTTAAAACAGTAACTTCACAGGTTGTACAAGGTTCTTTGAATGCTACCACCCAGAGAGATTATGAAATCGGCGAAGATGATGGTATTAAAATCGAAGTTACACCTTTCATCAGCCCTGATGGTTATGTATATCTGAATTTGAAACCTGATTATGCAATTATTAAAGAACAGATTTCAACACTCAGTACTGATGAAGAAGCTGCAAAACAAGGTATCCAGGATATTCAGGCTACTTTACTCCAGAGAAGAAATCTTGAGTTGAAAAATGTCAGAATCAAAGACGGTGATACCCTTGTAGTTGCCGGTATGATGAGAGAGTATGAATCTAAGAAAATTAATAAAATCCCGTTCTTAGGTGATATTCCGGGACTTGGTTCTTTCTTCAGAAGTACAACTTCTACAAAAGAAAAATCAGAACTTGTTATCCTGATTACTCCGAAAATCTTGACTGATTCAAATGAAAACACTGTTAACAGAGATGCTTTATAAGAAGTAAAGAATAATATCATAATGAATGAATTACTAAACAGATTAAAAAATAGTGTCAATAAACAGATACTCAATAAGGTTGACAGAGCACTGTTGGAACAATATAAATTTGTTCCAATTAGTGTTAAAGATAAATTCCTTTTTGTAGCAATCAATGCTTCCTCTGATAAAGATGCTATAAACGGGAAATTACGTCAGTACTTTCCATATCAGATAAAATTCATTCAGGTACCCGGTAATGATTTATCTCAACTCATAGCAGAACTTTTAGGCGGTGATAACGCTCAGGGGGGCAGTGCACATGCACAGGAATCTGTCCAGGCAAAACTCGGCGAACTCTTAATCCAAAAAGGATATATTACTGATGTTCAGCTTCTGCAGGCACTGGCTGAAAGCAAGCGTAATAAAACCCCTATTGGTTCAATGCTATTTAAACTAGGGTTTATTACTCTGGATCAGCTGAAAGAAATCCTGCATATCCAGACTGGTTTTGATGTTGTAACCGCAGATCAGCTTGCAGCACAGTCAAAATATATTAATATTTTGCCGGAAGACTTTATCAAAAATAACAGAATTATACCGATTTCTTCCGACGGCAAAACATTAATGCTTGGTGTTGTTACTCCTGTTAAGCCGGATGTTCTAAAGGAAATTATTTACTTAACCGGTCAGAATCCTAAGCAGTTGTTAATGACTCATTATGAGTTTGAGAATGCTTTAAATACTTTCTTCAGCCAAAGCAAGAAAGAAACCCAGCAAATTATCAAACAGATCGAAGAAGAGTCTGAAACTTTTCAGGTGGAAGCCTCTTTGGCAGATATGGTTGATAGCGAACTTCAGGATTCAAGCGGCTCAATTGCAAAGTTTGTTAACCAGATTATTACAACAGCAATTGATACAAAAGTATCCGATATTCACATTGAACCAAGGCTGAGCGGCTATATTGTGCGTTACAGAAAAGATGGTATGCTGTCTAAAGTTCTTGATATACCATCAAAGGTTGAAACATCAGTTATTGCCCGTTTTAAGGTTCTCTCAAGGATGAATATCGCTGAACACAGAAGACCGCAGGATGGTACTTTTTCTATTAAGTACAAAAACGGTTCTTATGACTTCCGTATTAACACACTGCCTGTAGCAGGAAAAGAGAAGGTTTGTATTCGTGTACTTGCACCGGCTGTGAGTTTGAATGCTGATGATAAAAATATTAAACTTGTCGGCGGTACTCCGGAAGATATTGTTAAAATTAAAAATATGGTAAGCTGTCCGAATGGTATTATCCTTACCTCAGGTCCTACCGGTTCAGGTAAAACAACAACTTTATACTCTGTATTAAAGAGTTTGAATGATGAAGATGTTAACATTACAACAATTGAGGACCCGATAGAAATTAAGCTGGAAGGGATTAACCAATCTCAAATCAACGCTAAAGCAGGTATTACATTTGCGTCCTGTATGCGTGCGATATTAAGACAGGACCCTGATATTATTCTGGTTGGTGAAATTCGTGACTATGAAACTCTTGAAATTGCAGTTTCAGCTGCATTGACAGGTCACCTTGTACTAAGTACTGTTCACACCAACTCTGCAGCAGCAACAGTTACTCGTATGATTGAAATGGGTGCAAAGGATTACCTTGTTGCATCTACTTTATCCGGCGTAATTGCGCAGCGTCTTGTTAGAAAGCTCTGTGATGACTGTAAAGAAGAATATTACCCTACATATGAAGAAGCAAGTAAGATTTCTGCGGATGAAGAAGAAATTCAAAGACTAATGAAAACTCCGATTTACCGCGCAAAAGGCTGTAATAAATGCGGTTTTTCAGGGTATGTAGGTCGTCTTGGCGTTTATGAAATCATGACAATTAACAAAGAAATCAAAAAACTTGTTGCAGACGGCGCCCATGATATTGAGATTGAGGAAGCCGCCGTAAGAAACGGTATGAGAACTCTCCATCAATCCTGTATGGGACACATTCTTAATGGACAAACGACAATTGATGAATTTGTCAGAGTTCTCGGTATTGTTAATGAATAGGTGAAGCATGGCAATTTATAACTACGTAGCACTAAAAAATAATAAAGATATTGTAAAAGGTAAAGTTGAAGCCGAAGATTTACGCGATGCGCGAGAGAAGGTCAGAAGTTTAGGCTTTTTACCAACAAAGGTTTATGAAGAAAAGCTTGGAAGCGACAACAAAAAAGAGGCTGCTGTTTCAGTAAAAGGCGGTCAGATGAAAACCCTCGGGCTTGCCGAGAAGATGGAATTTACTTCAACCCTTCAAATTCTTGCACAATCTGGTATTCCTATGATTGAGTCATTAATGTTTATTGAAAATGACGCAGCTAAACTGAAAATCAGACTTGTTGCAAAAGAGCTAAGACGCCAGATTATGGCAGGTGCTACTTTCGCTGATACTATTGCCAAATATCCTAACCAGTTCGGTCAAATTTATATAGGTTTGTGTAAAGCCGGTGAAGATTCCGGTGAATTGGAAAAAACTCTTGGACGTTTGTTGGAATTGCTTACAAAACAGGCAAATATCCGCGGCAAAGTTATTGGTACATTGATGTATCCAATGTTTGTAATTGTTCTTGCGGTTATCATTGTACTTGTTATGTTAATGTTTGTATTCCCGGTATTTAAAGATATGTTTGACGGTATGGGCAAGGAGCTTCCTTGGATTACACAAACCCTCATGGACATAGGTTTATTCCTGAAAAAATTCTGGTATTTGGTACCGTTTATTCTTGGTTCGGTTACGGCATCTATCATTTTCTTATTTAAGTGGGAGCCAAGTAAACGTAAAATTGATGAATTTACTCTAAAAGTTCCGCTTTTATCAGATTTGATTCAGTATTCAAACTTTGCAAACTTTGTAGCCGTTATGCAGGTTGCTTACGATGCCGGTGTTCCGATTGTTGAATGCTTGTATCTTTCTAACTTAACTCTTACAAACTTTACTTTGAAAGAAAAGATTGAAAAATCAACCGGTATGGTTCAACAAGGTCAGCACCTGTCTGTAGCACTGAGAACCACAGGTTCTGTTCCAAAGATGATTTTATTTATGATTGCAACAGGTGAACAGTCCGGTCGTTTGGGTGAAATGTTACTTCAAGCAACAAGATATATTGATAAAAAGCTCGATGATATTATCGATACAATGACTAAGATGATTGAGCCGTTAATGTTGATTGTAATCGGTTCTATCGTATTAACTCTTGCGTTGGCATTATATCTTCCGTTGTTTGGTTCTTATATGTCAGACTAATCATAAGGATAGATAAAGCTTATGAAGACTTATGTAATAACAGGTGCAACCTCCGGTATAGGAAGAGCTCTTCTTGAGGAATTTTCAAAAGAGGGTTTAGTTTTTGCCGGTTATCGTAATCCTAAATACGAGGCGGAACTTGCTTCTATGAAAAACGTAGTCCCGTTTTTTATTGATATGGAAAAACCTTATACAATTAAAGGAGCTGCTGATTTTATCAAGCAAAAAACCGATAAAATTGATGTTTTAATTAACTGTGCCGGATGTGTTATTGCCGGAGCAATGGAACATATGGAAGCCGGCCGTTTAAGACGGCAGTTTGAGGTTAATACCTTTTCCCATCTGGAATTTACACAAAATCTTATACCCTTGCTGCCAAATGGCAGAGTTATCAATATAAGCTCTATGGCAAGTTTCGGAATTTTCCCGTTTGTAGCGCCTTACTGTGCATCGAAAAGAGCGCTTGATATTTTATTCAACGCAATGAGCGTTGAAATGCAGGGTAAGCTTAATGTAATTTCTATTAAGCCGGGAGTAATAGCAACGCCTTTGTGGGAAAAATCAATAGAATTAAATAAAAATGCTCTTGAAAATGATACAAAATACTCAAAAGAGAGGCACTTTATGGAAGCAAATGCTGTAAAAAACGGCAAAAAAGGGCTGCCTGTTTCAAAGGTTACAGCGCTTATAAAAAAAGTTGCAGCAGCCAAAAATCCAAAAAGCTCCTATACTATAGGCTTAGATGCTTTTGCAGCAGAGCAAATTTCTAAACTTCCGCCTGCTATAATAAATAAATTGATGCAATTAGGCTTGAAAAAAAGAATTAGCTCCGTTTAAGTTATTTTGAGCTGACTTTTTTCTTAATATAATATCATAACCGAGTATATCGGCAATTTCTGCAAGCTCTGAAACTCTGAATGTATTATTTCGAAGTTTGTTTCCAAGGTTTCTTATGCTGTCTGATTTTCCGTATTTGAGATTAACTTCTTCTTTTAATTTCAGCATTGTAATTCCTTGTATTGCAGCAAGAAATTTAATCTGCTCTTTTAAATTTTTTATTTCAAGTTGATATTCAATAGTCATTTTATAATGATACTATTTAATGCAATTTTAATAAAAACAATTGACTTTATACATTATATAATGTATAATAGAATTAAATAATGTCTTTTTATTTAATTGGAGGTTGTTTGATGAAAAATGGATTTACTTTGGCCGAAGTTTTGATAACACTTGGTATTATAGGTGTTGTAGCTGCAATGACAATGCCGACGCTTATACAAAAAAATCAGGATAAGGAACTCATCTCCAGAATAAAAAAGACCTATTCCGATGTAAGTAATGCTATAATAAGAGCTCAGACTGATTATGGTGTCGTAGGCGACAATTCGGCTCTTTTTGATCCTAATAATACATCAATAGAAACCGCAGAAAAGTTTGTTAAATATTTTAACGGGGCTAAGTTGTGTAAATCAAAAACTGACAGAGGATGTGCACAATATTATTATGATATAAAATATGCTACAACAAAGGTTGATGCAGGTTCTGGTCAAACTGTAGTAAATACAGCCAACTATCCTAAAATTATTTTAAACAGCGGAGCCGTTCTTGCTGTTTATCAATACAACAATCCGGATTGCTATAAAATGCAGACAGATGTTGCTACTGATGAATACGGACGACCTATAAAAAATCCTGACGGTACAAACCAAACTATAACATGGAAAAACACCCGCTGTGCCTTAATTCGTATGGATGTAAACGGTCTTAAAAATCCAAATCAGTTTGGCAGAGATGCTTTTGGGCTTCAAGTAACTAAACAAAGAGTTGAGGTTGAAGGCTGGAGTTTTGTTGGAACTGCCAGTTTAAGAAATATATTGTCTGGAAAGGATGAATTTGTCTATACAAATTATGCTAAAGGCGATAAAGTAAAATTTTAAAATTGTTCCTATGAATTATATGTGTGTTTTTATTACCTCACAGCTTAATTACAAAAAGCTATATTCATGCTAAAGTTATGTCAAAGAGGTATATGTATGAATAAAAAAATAGCTTTAATAAATCATGGCTGTGCTAAAAATCTGGTAGATTCCGAACTTATGCTGGGTCTTCTTGCAGACAAAGGTTATGAAGTTACACTGGATGATAATAATGCCGATTTGGTTATTGTGAATACCTGTTCATTTATTCATGATGCTGAACAAGAATCAGTTCAGTCTATTCTGCAAATGATTAATGATGGCAAAAAGGTTATAGTTACAGGATGCCTTCCACAGAAATATAAAAGTGAATTGAAAGAAGCAATTCCTGAAGTTTGTGCTATGGTCGGAACATCTGATTTTAAAGATATTGTTTCTATAGTAGAGCAGGTCCTTAATAAAAATAAAGATGAGTATGTAGCAAAAATCTCGGAAAAGCCTGAATATATATACCCTGAAAGTGTAAAAAGACAGCAGATAACAATGGGAGCAAGTTCATATATTAAAGTTGCAGACGGCTGCAACTACCATTGCGGATACTGTATAATTCCCCAGCTGAGAGGAGCATATCATTCAAGAACTATTGAAAATATTGTAGAAGAAGCTCGTGAACTTGCTGCAAAGGGTGTTACGGAAATTGTACTTATTGCGCAGGATACAACAAGCTACGGAATTGATATTTATGGCAAAACTTCTCTGGCAAAACTGCTTGAAGAATTGAACAACGTTGAAGGGATTTCCTGGATAAGAATTATGTACGCTTATCCATCTCAGCTCAATGATGAACTTATTAATGCAATTGCAAAACTTGATAAGGTTGTTAAATATATTGACCTGCCGCTTCAACATTATGATCCGGAAATCTTAACAGCAATGAGAAGACCAGTTTTTGACTATGAAGTTTTAATAAAAAAACTAAGAGATAAAATTCCGGGTGTTGCAATAAGAACAGCATTTATTGTCGGTTATCCGGGAGAAACTGAAGAAAGTTTCCAAAAGCTTTATGATTTTGTAAAACGTGCACGTTTTGATAGAATGGGTGTATTTGAATACTCACGCGAAAAAAATACGACATCTTACTCTATGGAGCACCAGGTTCCTAAAAAGTTGAAACATAAGCGATATAAAGAATTGATGGCTTTGCAGCAGCAAATATCATATGAAATCAACCAGACTTATATTGGGAAAATCCTTCCTTGTATTGTCGAAGGTTTTACAGATGACGGTGTAGTAATTATGCGTTCCCAGCACGATGCTCCTGAGATTGACGGACTAGTCTACGGCAAAACGGACAGACCTGTTGTTCCGGGTGATATTGAAAATGTATTGATTGACAATGCTGATGAGTATGATTTATTCGGTGTAATTCAATAATAATCAATAATATTTTTTAATATAGTGTGTTAACCGGATGACTAATTTGAAAATTTAGTGTAGAATTATCTCAAAAGGTTAATGATGGAATTCGTAGCTAACTCGGAAGAAGAAAGAATACAGCTAACTGCAATCTTTAAAGATATGCTGAAGTATTCGCCGTCAAAGATTTGCGGCATGCTCGGAAATGCTATAATTGTACCTGTATATACAAGTCTTTTGCCTCCTGAGCAATATGGATTATATTCTCTTTCTATAGCTCTTTTGTCCTTCCTGTGTATTATTTTTTCTGACTGGGTAGGGCTTTCCGGTTTAAGATTTTTCAGACAGCACCAACTCGCACAGGATTTGCCCAGATATTTGTCTGTACTTGTTTCCATACTTGTTATAAATGTTGCTGCAATGTTTGTGCTGGCATTCATATTCAGGAATAATTTTTATTCATTTTTTCATATTGAAGCAAAATATTTTATTGCTATATTATTCCTCATTATACCTGTTGCAATACGAGCGTTGTTGTTTCAGCTTTTAAGAGCCCAGCTTAAATCAATAGCTTTTACATTTTCAACCATTCTTAACCAGATATTGACAATCGGGTTGTCTGTATTTTTTATAAAAGCATTCCACATGGGTGCACTTGCATTACTTTTGGGAATGGGTATATCAATAACGTTAATTGATATTTTGTTGATGTATCAAAGCAGAATCCTTGCCTATTTCAGAGTGCCGAAACTTCACTGGAAAGTTTTACTGCCTATTTTTGCATACGGTGTGCCTATTGCCGCTACTTCTTTGTCTGCCTGGATTATAAATCAGAGTAATAAATTTATTATGAATAATATAAGCGGTTTTACAGATGTTGGTTATGTAGGTGTGGCTTATGGTGTTACATTACCTTTATTGCTCACTATTTTTTCCATAATAACTGTTGCAGCAATCCCGCGTATTATAAGAATGTATGAAGAACGGATAGATGTAAGACCTATTATTTCAAGATTTACAGGATATTATATTTTGATTTCAATGCCGATTATTACTGTAATGTCTTTATATGCTTCTGATTTTGTTAGTATGCTGGCAAATCCGAAGTTTCACGAAGCTTATCGTATTATACCGTACTTTGCTTTTGGTACATTTTTTATGGGTCTGACTGATTACACAACTCTTCAATATCACCTTGCAAATAAAACTTATATTGAATTTATTATCAAATTGTTTTCCGGAATTGTCGGAATAGTCTTGAATATTGTATTAATTCCAAAATGCGGTTTAGAAGGAGTTGGGATTGCAACCCTGTCTGCAAACTTTTTGTATTTTTTTCTTAGTGTAATAATAGTTCTTCCAAATTTGGGTCTTTTATATCCATACAGAATACTATTAAGCATGCTTTTCGCATTTATTCCGATGGGTGTAATGTATGAAATTATACATAACATGATATATATTCCGGCTATATTTCAGATGTGTCTGTTAATGGGAGTATTTTATGCCTCTTATTACGTTGTACGCTGCGCTTTCTTCCAAAAATCCTGCAATTAATATTGCGTAACATTTGTTAATAAAATAGCAATTATTTCTGTTTTTAATTTTTTATTTAATTATGAAATGTATTTTGTGCTTAAGAAATATGTTAAGTAATTTAAAAATATTGACAAAGCCGATGGATATTTAAAGTATATCTGCTAAAATAATAGTATAGAATACATTGAAATACTAAGCCGAATTAAGAAACAAATCAAAAAAAATATTTGAAAGGAAGTTAATATGGCACGCATCACCTCTAAAAAAAGAAGAATAGTGGTTTCTTTATTATCACTTTCAATGATCGCCCAGCAAACATTTGTGCCGATGGCAGTTGTTGCAAGTAATATTACCGGTGCCGGCTCTGTTCATGGTGATAACATAACTACAGGTGCTAACGGTAATACAATTTTTGACCTGGCTCCTTCTGCCCATAATGGTGATATTGGCTATAGGCAATATAAAAACTTTAACTTATCAGAAGGTGATATTGCTAACTTAATTTTCAAATACGGTTCGGAAAATGTTTCAAAATTTGTAAACTTTGTAGATAATACAGTAAATATTAACGGTATTGTTAATACTATGAGAGATGGCAATTTTTATGACGGTAAAGCCGTATTCATCTCTCCTAACGGTGTTGTTGTTGGAGCCAGCGGAGTGTTAAATGTTGGTTCTCTTTCCGTTTTGACGCCTAGTCAGGAACAGTATACAAAATTTAAAGGTAACATGTACACAAATGCTCCGATTTTGGCAGCAGAAGGTACACCTGAATTTAATGCTCTTATGACAGACAAAGGCACAGGAACAATTGAAATTAACGGTAAAATTGTTGCCAGAGATACAATCCACCTTGCCGCAGCTGATGTAAATATTAATTCCGGCGCAAACTTAATGGCAGGTGTTAAAAATGGTGACCAGATTACTTCAAATGCTCAGGCTGATGCCTTATTCCAAAAACTCGTTAACACTGATGCCATGATTGTTGGAAATGAGTTCCAGAATGTAAACGGTAATATCCAAATTACATCATATGGCAGCAATGGCGGTGTTAAAATTGCATCTAACAGTGTTGTTAAAAACTTTGGAGCAGGGAATATTGATATTTCAAGCGAAGGCTCAAAAGGGGTTTCAATTGAAAGCGGTACTGTTAACTCCAGAGGAGAAACAAATATTACCAGCGAACAAGGCGGCGTAAATATCAGCGGCTCTATTCGTAACGCAAATGGTGAACTAAATATTACAAGTAATGACGGCGGTATAAAGGTTACAGATTCAGGATGGGTAAATAATATTAACGGTGATACTAATATCACAAGCAAAGGCTCAGGCGGAATCGTTGTTAACAACTATATCAGAACCAAAAACGGCAATACAACCCTCAAAAATGAAGGTACTAAAGGTATTGAGATTGTTTCAGGTCAGGTTGAAGCGGATAAAGGTAACTTAACTATTGATAACTCTGCATCTGGCGGTATTTTGATTGATCAGTTTGAGGAAAACACAAATAATGCTGTTTCCAATAAAAACGGAAAACTGACAATCAATAACACAGGCGCAGGCGGTATCACTATTAAAGGTAATGTTTATTCCGACGGATATGATTCAACAATTACCAACACCAATGGTGCGCTTAATATCGAAAGCACCGGTCTTGTTAAAAATAATACTAATAAGTTAACAATGAATAATTCCGGTACCGGCGGTATTAACATTGAAGGGCTGGTAAGAGCTCATGGTGTTGATATTAACAACCAGAACTCTGACGTTGTAATCGGTGATAACACTTCTAATGATAACTACATTTCATCAGACGGAGATGTTAATATTAAGATTACAAATGGAAATCTTTTAAACAAAGGTGTTGTAAAAACTCTTATTCAAACTAAAAATGGCGGCGACTTAAATATTAATGTAACAGACGGTACAATAGGTACCGATTCTGAAGCTTTTGCCGGAGTCGGACCGGATGCCAGAGATTTGACTAAGTCAATTAACGCAAACGTTGACGGAACTTATACAGCAGTAACTACTAAGCAGAATAAGGCAAATGACCTTGTAATTAATTTGGCTGCTTTGAATTCCGATATGAAGTTAAATTATATCAACGCTGATGGAAAAGTTATTCTTCTTGCAGATTCAACTGTAAAAGGTCAGACCCCTTACAATATCATAAATGCTTCAAAAGATAGCTCAAAAGCAAATGTTCAGGGTAAAGGCATTTCGATGATTGCAAGCGGAAGCATCGGTACTAAGGATAACAAAGTTACATTTAACCAGACAGCCGGACAATTTAATAAAGACGGCTATGATATTTCAGATGGCGGTGATCTTACTTATACACCAAACTCTGACTATACAGTTAATATGTTAACCAAAAACGGCGATATTAACGTTAAGGGTCAGGACGATGCCTATGACACTAACGTAGGAACTATGATTGCAAGGAACGGTTCAATCAATGCAGAATTTTCAGGCAATACTTATATTGACGAAATTAATGCAAACAAAAAGATTAACGTTGTTACCCGCGGCGCTGAAATGTATATCAATAATTTAGGACAGACCCCTAATACTCCGGTTGATTATTATGGCTCAAACGGAAATATTGTTGCAGAAAGCGCTGATATTAAGGTTCTTGATATTAACCCAAATACAAGAGTTGATGAAGAAGTTATTGATGGTGTTCATCACTGGGCTGACTCTCATTTGATTATTAAAAATGGTCAGGTTTCCGGTAATAAAGAGGACGGAAAACAAGATTTAACATTAACCGCAGATAACATCTATGCAGGCGGCTACCGTTTCTATATGGGTAAAGACAGAAACGAAGAAGGCAAAACTTACTGGGTATACGACGATAGGACTTCAATGACAAAACCTGACGGTTCAACATTGACAATCAGAGCAAATGCAGTAAGACCTGATGATGTTTCTGAAATTGGCAGAGATGTTAACGAAAGAAATTATTATGAAGGCGGCAGCGTTCAAGAGGACAAACCAGGATATGTCGATGAAGATGATGATCACTTAATTGTTCCGGAAGAAGATGATGATTCAGATTCTGATGCGGATGCCGACGCAGATGCTGACGCAGATGCAGATGCCGACGCTGATATGGATGCCGATGCGGATGCGGACGCAGATGCTGACGCCGACGCGGATGCTGATGCCGACGCAGATGCCGATGCAGATGCTGACGCCGACGCGGACGCTGATGCAGACAGCGATGC
>HF989715.1:21494-53867 GCA_000431315.1 Brachyspira sp. CAG:484 | reverse complement strand
TTCTCGCTATCGTTATATCTTTTCGTTACAATAGACAAAACTGCGAGGGTGCGTGGTTGAGAAAAATTTTATATTTAATCAAAAGGTGTTCCTGCTTTGTGTTGCTTATATAAGTTATTCAAAGATTGTTATTATCATTATATAAGATTATTTGACAAAATTCAACCCGCTAACGAAATATCTAAAATAATTTGATTTTTTAAATCTTCAACTGATGCAAATTTTTTTTCGGACCTTATCCTATTTTACGCCCAAGCTGCTGACCTTTTATAACCGAGCCGGAAATTGCAAAGTTGTATCCGAGCATTGCATTGGCTTTTTGCAATAACAGAAAAGCTCCTTAAAAAGGAGTTTTTTACACACTTGAATAATGTCTAAAATAATGTTAATATAAGAAAAGATATAATAAGGAGGTATGCAATATGGAAATAGCTTTAAGAATGTCTGGGGGGGGGGGGCAAATACGTCCATAAACCAGGTTTTACTCTTGCTGAGGTTTTAATTACTCTTGGCATTATTGGAGTCGTTGCAGCCATGACTTTGCCAACGTTAGTGGCTAAATACAAGAAGAAAGTTATTGCAACACGGGTAAAACAGGCTTATTCAATAATTTCAAATGCTATAAAATTATCGGAGGCAGAAAACGGGGAAGCTAAATATTGGAATAGTAATTTGAGTTCTAACGGTATAAAAAATACCGAACTTTTTTTGAATAAGTATATCCTTCCTTATTTAAACAACGCTATTTTCTGCGGTGATGGTTTAGGAGATGATGTTGTAGAAAAATGTGGTGCAACTGTAAGTATTGTAGGTAAAACTTATATTTTACCTAATGGTGTTTCTGCAGCCTTTGTTTCAGCCGGTTCAAGAGGAATAGCACTTGAAACTAATATATTATATGTAACACTGGACGCAAATGGTAAAGACGCTCCAAATATACATGGCAGTGATAAGTTTTTCTTTGTATTAAGTCCTAACAAAGGTTTTATACCTTTTGGCGGAGATGCAAATATAAGCGACAGAGAGGATATTTTGAGAGGAATAAATGTTCCAAACGATGGGGAAACTTCATTTATAGCCTGCAAGCAAATCAAAAGTAATAACAATGATACGTATTATAGACACGGTTGTACACTTTTGTTGATGTTTGACGGATGGGAGTTTAAGGATGATTATCCGTTTATATTCTAAATCATACTAATATCTCTGGCAATTTGTTCTTTCAAATCGTGAACCGACGCGAATTTCTTTTCAGACCTAATCATTTTTAAGAACTCAACAGTAATTTGCTGCCCGTAAATATCCTTGTCAAAATCAAGGATATGGGTTTCAAGAGAACACTGCTTAGTATTAGAAACAGTTGGTCTGATACCAAAATTAGTAATTCCCTTATACTTTTTCCCTTCATATGTGACAATAACAGAATATACACCGAATGGTAAATCAATAAGTTCAGGAGGGTATAAGAGATTTGCAGTACGAAATCCTATTTTACGACCAAGCTGCTGACCTTTTATAACCTGACCTGAAATAGCAAAATTATATCCAAGCATTTCGTTGGCATTTTGGATATTACCGCATGACAAAAGTTTTCTTATCTCTGTACTGCTAATGGTGTCTTTATAAAATTTTTGTGGAGGAATTTCAAAATATTTATATCCGTAAACGCTTTGTTTTTCTGTTAGCAAATCAACTCCGCCGGATTTTCTCGCGCCAAAATAATGATTAAAACCGGTTGATATAGATTTTGGAGAAAAGTTGTCTATCAGAATATTCTTCAAATATTCTTCCGCAGAAAGCATACAGAGCTTTGTGTCAAAATCAAGTATGTAAACATAGTCAACACCAAGAGCTTCCAAATGTTTAAGCCTGTCTTCCCTTGTTAAAATGTATTTCGGGCATACGCCATAGAAGAAACAGCAAGGATGGTCTTTAAATGTAATAACAGCAGACTTATTTCCGTTTTTGCGCGCATAGTTAACAGCGCTGCCTATAACTTTTTGATGCCCGAGATGCACACCGTCAAAGTAACCCAGAGCAAGGGATAAATTCGGATTTTTATTTAACTCAGTGAAGATTTGCATAATCTTATTATATATCAAATAAAAAAAGTTCCCTCGGTTAAGGGAACTTTTTTAGGAATAATTTATTACTTACTTATGCTGTTGAACAGTGCTTTTTAAATGAAGTTCACGCAGCTGCTGCAAAGAAGCTTCTCCTGGAGCATCACTCATAAGGTCTTTTGCTCCTGAATTTTTCGGGAATGCAATAACATCACGAATAGAATCAGTTCTTGCAAGTAAAGCAACAAGTCTGTCCAAACCAATTGCCAATCCTGCATGAGGCGGTGTACCATACTGAAGCGCATTCACCATAAATCCGAATTTTTCTTTAGCTTCTTCTTCGGTTAAGCCGAGAGCTTTGAATATAGCAGATTGAACTTCTGATGAGTGAATTCTGACACTGCCGCCGCCAAGTTCTGTTCCGTTATAAACAATATCGTAGGCAATTGATTTAACATTACCCAGATCACCTGATTTAAGTTTGTCCAAATCCTCGATACAAGGTGAAGTAAACGGATGGTGCATTGCCATAAATCTGTTTTCTTCATCACTCCATTCAAACATAGGGAAGTCAACAATCCACAACAAATTATGTTTGCTTTCGTCAATGAGATTTAAAGATTTACCAAAGTGAAGTCTTAATCTTCCCATAATGTCATAAACAAGCTTCGGTTTGTCTGCAACAAAGAAGATAATATCGCCTGCTTCTGCCTGAGCTCTTTCCTGAATTTGTTTAGCCTGTTCTTCAGTCACAAACTTTAATACAGGAGATTTAGCAGTGCCGTCTTCGTTGTAAATAATGTTAGCAAGAGCTTTAGCACCGAATGATACTGCAAGTTTTGTAATATCATCAATATCTTTTCTTGAATACTTAGCACCGCCCGGTATTCTTATACCGCGGACAATACCGCCGTTTTGCAAGGTCTTTTTAACAATATCGAAATTTGATTCAAGAATAATATCTCCGATGTCAAATAATTCAAGCCCGAAACGGGTATCAGGTTTATCTGAACCATATCTATCCATTGCTTCCTGCCAAGGCATTTGAATGAACGGAGGTTTAACCTCAACACCTGCGGCTTTGAAAGTATCAACAATCAAGCCTTCAACAACTTTAATAACATCCTGCTGTTCCACAAAAGACATTTCAATATCAATCTGCGTAAATTCAGGCTGTCTGTCAGCACGAAGGTCTTCATCTCTAAAACATTTTGCAATCTGATAATATCTTTCAAGCCCGCCAACCATCAGTAACTGTTTGAAAATCTGCGGTGATTGAGGAAGTGCATAGAATTTACCTTCCTGTACGCGGGAAGGAACAAGATAATCTCTTGCACCTTCCGGAGTTGTTTTGATTAAAATAGGTGTTTCAACTTCCAGAAAGTCGAGATTATTCATATAATTTCTTGCAGCCTGAACTATTTTATGACGGAGAACGAGTTTATCCTTCATCGCATCACGTCTAATATCAAGGTATCTGTATTTAAGACGAATATCTTCAGATACATTTTCATCATCAAGTACAAAAGGCAATGTTTTTGCTTCTGAAAGGATTTCAATACTTTCAGGATACATTTCAACCTGTCCTGTAGGATATTTTTCGTTGTAAGTTTCTTCTGGACGTTTAGAAACTTTGCCTTTTACGGTAATAACATATTCAGTTCTGACTTTTTCCAGAACTTTGTGAACTTCAGGGTTAATCTGCGGGTTTGCAACAATCTGGAAAAATCCGCTTCTATCTCTCAATTCCACAAATAAAATACCGCCCAAATCGCGGATTGTAGCAGCCCATCCTGATAAAACAACTTCTTCATTAAGGTTGTTAAGATTAAGCTCTCCGCAGTTATGCGATTTCATTCTTGTTTTAATCATTATTTTATCTTCCTTTTCTAGTAAATGTCTGTTAATATTTTACCAAAAACATAAAAAATGAGTTAGTTTTTTGTATTTTTATAAAATAATTATTCAAAAACAGAACTCCGCTGCTTACGCCCTGCCTCCGCTTAACGTGCACAGCTACACTCTCTAATACACCTCACAAAAATCACGCTCACGTTCCATACGGAATTTTTTCGGACATTAATACAAAAGATGAATAACCCAGCGCATGTGGTAGGTTTTTAGAAGTATCCACGAAGCATATAAAAGAAGCAGGAATATAAAAATAATTAAAAAGAGCTTATAATATTTTTGAAACTTTTCAGAAACGTAATCTTTATTCTGGGCAAAAATAAGAAAGATAAATGGCAGAATTGAAATTAAGTATCTACCCTGAAAACCTGAGATTTTGTATGTTCCTGCCGGCGTCCACGTAATATATAAAACACAATGAAGCATTGTAAGAAACATAAATAATACCGCCAGCGATAAAATTCTTTGCGGATTTGAAACTTTTTTCTCTGGCAGAAAGAAAAAGGAAGAGAAAAAGACAAGCATTGTGATTATATAAACGGGTAACGCAAATCTTACATCCAACAGCCCCAAAATTCCAATGCAACCTCTTATATAATAAAAACAATTATGGATTAAAGCTTTTATATACAATAAAACAAAATCAAAAGGATTATGCAGCAAAAGATACCGGTGTAATTCCGGAGATGCCTGAGGGTTATAAAACGGCAGATTTATCGCAGCCCACCACGACATCAATGCAAAGGCAAGCCCCAGACACAAAATCGAAAATAAGTATTTATGTTTCCTTATAGGCAGGAAAAAGAACAGAAATATTGGATAAATTGCACCTTTAGTAAAAGCACTTAATAAAGACATTAAAACAAGCAGAATATAATCCTGTCTTTCAAGGTCTTTTTTGTCATATATAAGCTTAAAAAGATAAGCAAAAAACAGAAAAGAAAACGCATTATTAAACGCATCAGCAGACAAAGACATTCCCACATAAACAGACATCGGCAAAAGTGCTGCAAATAAAAACTGATACTTGAAAACCGGCGTTATTCGGATAGCAACAGCTATTAAAGCAATCCACATCAGGAGATTAAAAATTCTCCCGAGATAAAACATAACAGCACCGCCCCAGAGCTTTCCGGCATTTAGTCCCAAAGCGGAAAAAGCATATAATACAGGAGGATAACCGGTAACCTGATAGACTTCCGCCGGTCGTATTAAAGAAAACTGTTTTTGAATATATTTATCACATTCAACATTTTGCGCCGGAGTTTTGTTGTAAAAAATCCTGTCCGCAACCTCACATGCCCGTAACAGATGAGAAGATTCATCCGGCACTTTATAAGGCGGGGTTAAAAACATAAAAACCACACCGAATATAAACGCAAAAATTATAAATATAAATTCAGGCTTCCTGATCCGCATATCCCATCAAAAGAGTAAGGGCGGATACACCGCCCCTTTATACTACCAATTATTTTTTATCGAACATCTGCTTAATTCCATCCACAGAAGATAAAATTCCTGTTGCCTCATAAGGCATATAAACAACCTTGTTATTTTCACCCGCAGTAATAGAGGTTAATGTTTCAAGGTATTTCATAGCAATCAGGTATTTATCAGGCTGTCCTTTATCAGCCAGCGCATCAATAATTCTCTGAATAGCTTCCTTTTCAGCATCAGCTTCAATTACACGCGCCTGCGCAATACCTTCGGCTCTTAAGATTGCTGCCTGTTTTTCACCTTCTGCCTGGTTAATAGCAGCCTCTTTCTGACCTTCTGCTTTAAGAATTGCTGACTTTTTCAAACCTTCAGCTTCCAGGATTGCGGCACGTCTGTCACGCTCGGCTTTCATTTGTTTTTCCATTGAACTCTGAATATCAGCCGGCGGAATTATATCCTGCAATTCAACTCTGTTAACCTTTACGCCCCATTTATTAGTTGCTTCATCAAGAATTGCTCTCAATTCCTGATTAATCTTGTCGCGCGAAACAAGAGTTTCATCCAGGTCAAGCTGTCCTACAAGGTTTCTTAAAGTTGTCTGGGTTAACTTTTCAATTGCATCAGGAAGGTTTGCAATAGCATATACAGCCTTTTTTGCATCCACTATCTGATAATACAACAACGCATTAATTGTTATAGTAACATTATCTTTTGTAATAACGTTCTGGCGTGGAAAATCAAATACAGTTTCCCTTAAATCAATTCTTGAAACTTCTTTAGAATATGAATAAACAGTACCGTCTATTCCTCTTTGCGTAACACGTTTTGCCATACCGCGCGGAGCTTCAAGAACCGGAATTATAAAATTCAAACCGGACTCAAGAGTTTTTTCGTATTTACCTAAGCGCTCAACAATAATTACTTCCTGCTGCTGGACAATCAAAATACCTTTTGCAACATAAATAATTACAGCAACAAGCAGTATCCATAATAAAATTGTCATAATTTACACCCTTTCTACGTACATAACCAAACTGTCATTTTTAACAATGCGAACCTCTGAACCGGCTGGAATTTCATCATCATTCTCAACTCTGGCATCCCAGCGTTCATCATATATAGTAATAGCACCGCTGTACTTTGTTACAGGTTCGATAACCTTAACAATTTTGCCGATATATTCAGCTTTAAGTCCTGTTTCTTTTTCTTTGGAGTGCTTCAGTGTTCTTAAAAGCAGCGGTCTTAGCACAAATACCGAAACAATTGATAAGATAATAAAATCAACGGCTAACATATTAGCGTCATGAATAAATAAAGATATAATTGCTGTTATAAAACCCGCAATAGCCAGGTTTAAGAAAAACATTGACGGAATGAGCATTTCAAGAATAATACACACGACGCCGGCAATTGAATAAATCTGCCATAATAGCATAATTAAAACTCCTGTCTCTAATACAAAGATAATTATAACATATACATTTGATTTTAGCAAATAGCCGCCATTGTTAGATAATGTGCAGTAAATAAGAATTTCTTTCTAAAACTTCATTCGCCGGCTATTTGTATTATATTCAATCCAAAGCAAAATTCTACAGCAGTACTCACTTTTTATGTTATTTCGCAGAACAATGGCTGCTCATTTACTTGCTGCAAAATTTTTATTAATTGTGTGTCCTTTGCCCTCCCTGAAAATTTATCTGTGCTAACATAATTATATGATTACCTTTGATAGTTTAACTTTAAAAGCCTGGACAGAAGAAAACTCTGAATTTTTAAACGGCGCAAGAATACAGAAAATCCAGCAGCCGACAAGAAGGGAGTTTGTATTCACAATAAGAAATAATGCGCAAACCAGAAAATTTTATGTGAATATAAATCCTCAGCTTCATCACCTTTGCTTCATGAGCAAAGAAAATGAAGCCCGCAGGATAATTGAAATTCCGCAAAAACCGCCGATGTTTTGTATGCTTTTAAGAAAATACCTGGAAAACTCAAAAATTTGCGGGGTAAAACAGCCGCCTTATGAGAGAATTCTGGAGTTTTATATAGAAACATATAATGAGTTATCTGAAAAAATATATTTGTGTCTTGCTATAGAACTTATGGGCAAACACTCCAACATAATCCTATACAATGATGATACAAATGTTATTATAGGATGCGCACATAATGTAGGAGCAGAAAAAAGCAGTGTAAGAGAAATGGCAGGAACGCTTCCTTATGTCTATCCGCCAAAACAAATAAAAGCAGACATCTTAACCTATAATGGCGAAATTGACTATGAAAAACTTTCAGATGAATTTTTCTGGTTTTCCAAATCTTTTGCATCACAATGTACGGACAAACCGCTTTCACAACTGAAAGATTTCATTAATTTGAAAAATATACATCCCGCAATTTCTCAAGATTATAAAGAATTTTCACTTTTTAAAGAGCTGATTGAACCTGCCTCAGAGCAGGAAAGTGTTAATGCAATGATTGATAATTATTTTACATATTATCAGGCAAAAGAAAAATTCAAAGCTTTACGAACTCATCTCACAACAGAAACAAATCAAAAACTAAAAAAAATAAAAACTTCACTAAGCAAAATTAATGCCCAGATTAAACGTGATGAAAACCATGACCGATACAGACTTTTAGGCGATTTAATCATGGCGAACCTTTACAACAACAAGGATTACTCATCAAAAATCGATGTTTTTGACTACGAAAATAATAAAAACCTGACAATCGAACTTGATGAAACAAAAACACTTAAAGAAAATGCAAACCAATTCTACAAGCTTTATAACAAAGGCAAAACATCAAAGCTAAAATTGACCGAAATGAGCGAACAGCTCAAAGAGAATAAAGCTTACTGCGAACAGGTGCAATATTCCATCAACTGTGCAGAAAACATAAAAGAACTTCTGGAAATAAAAGCAGAGCTTCAACCGGAAGAAAAAACTAAAGAGAAAAAAAGTGCTGTTGAACCTATACAGCTAAAAGAAGGAGATTACACTATTTTTATAGGGAAAAATAACAGACAAAATGATTATATAATCTCAAAACTCGCACAGGATGAAGACTTGTGGTTTCACACACGAAACTGCGCCGGCTCTCATGTTTTACTGAAAGGGAAAAACCCGCCGGATGAAATTATCTTAAAATGTGCCCGGCTTGCAAAAATAAATTCATCAGCCTCCGAATCGTCAAAGGTTGGGGTGATTTATACTAAACGGAAATATCTAAGAAAGCCGCCAAAAGCAAACTTAGGATATGTAACTTACCGCGAAGAACAAGAAATTATCATTGACTAATGCCTGAAAAAGTGGAAGAAATCCAAAATCGAATTGATAATATTGCTATGGCAAAGAAAAATGTTATAGCATTAGTTGATTGTGATTCTTTTTTCGTATCGTGTGAACAGAAGGTTAATCCCGAACTCAAAGGAAAGCCTGTCTGTGTAATGTCAGGCAGAGGTCAGTGTGTAATCTCGCGCTCAAAAGAAGCAAAAGCTCTCGGTATCCGTATGGGTATGCCGTATTTTCAGATTACCGGAAAAATGAAGGAGGCTGTTTACATAAATGCCAGCCACGATCTGTATTCAGAAATTTCGAAAGAGGTTATGGCAGTTCTAAAACGATTTTCCCCTAAAGTTGAAGTCTATTCGATTGACGAAGCTTTTGTAGATTTGACCGGGCTTGAACGGCTTTATAAGAAAAATTATCTTGAAATAGCGCAGATGATAAGGCAAGCTATAAAAGATGAAGTTGATATACCGGTTTCAATAGGATTAAGTTCTTCAAAGTCGCTTGCTAAACTGGCATCAGATAAGGCAAAAACACATGAAGACGGCATTTTTTTAATCGGCTCTCGTAAGATTATTCCTGTACTTGAAGAAACAGGCATTGATGAGATATGGGGAATCGGAAGAAATTTATCTGCAATGTTCAGGCGTCATGGGATTTTAACTGCCTACGAACTGGTGAAACAATCAGACCTGTGGCTTAATAAACAAATAGGAATTCGCGGGCTGGAAATGAAGCATGAACTTCTCGGAGAAATGGTATCAGTAGTTTCTGATGAAGTTAAGCTTCCTAAATCAATTCAGAAAACAAGCGCAATGGCAAAGTTTACATCAGACAAGGAATATATTAAAAATTCACTTAATTACCACATTCACAGGGCCTGTGTAAAACTCAGAAAAATCAATGCAAAATGCCATGGTGTCGGGATTATGCTGAGAACAAAGGATTTTAAAGTTTATTATGATAAAAGAGTTCTAAACCAGGCAACAAGCTTTGAACTGGAGATTTCAGATGTAATATTTGAAATGCTTGATGAACTTTATAATCCAAATATTTTATACAGAAGCACAGGAGTTATACTTGATACATTTGTGCTCAATTCAGAAGCCCAGCTTTCACTTTTTGCAGATAATGAAGCTAACGAGAAGAAAGACAAGCTTTCAAAATGTTTTGACAAACTCGAAGAAAAATTCGGCAAAAATATAATCCAAACCGGCTTTATAACAGAAGACGTATAAATAGAAACTTGCAGATTTACCGCCATATGTTATAATTAGAATAGAAAAAGGAGGGTATATACTATGCAAAATAGAATTATAGCTTCATTCCTGAGAAGGGGGGGGGGGCTTAACTAACGCCGGCGGGCTTTCTTACGCTTCGGGATTATCCCGCAAATCTGCATTTACATTAGCAGAAGTTTTAATTACTCTTGGTATCATTGGGGTTGTCGCTGCAATGACTCTGCCTGGATTAATTCAGAATTACCAGAAATCTGTTGTGGAAAATCAGTTAAAAGTGGTATATTCACTTATTACTAACGCTTTTAAGTTTGCAGAAGCAGAATATGGAACAGGGTTTGACTTTCTGCCAAATGAGTGGAAAAACGAGAATACTCCGAACGGATATAATTTCGAATTTAGTGAGGCAGTCTTTGAAACTTATTTAAAGGAACATTTTAAAGTAACGCAGAGTTACTCAAAAACCGAAAGTATAAACCAATTCAAGTATAATAATAACATCAGCCTGACAGGTAGTCCAAAATGCTACAAACTCGCGAATGGGATGGGATTATGTTTTATTGCATCAGGAAACATCGAATCTACAGCGTATTTTTATATCTTCTTAAAGCCTAACAGCAAACATAAAGTTGCGGGTCGGGATGTTTTCAACTTTACCGTAAGAAAAAAGAACAAGGGTTCTTATTTCGGGTATCAGATGATGTCAGAAATTTACGATGAAAATAACAGACCGCAATATATTCAGGGATGCGCTAATAAAACAGAAACTTATCCTGTAGGAATATATGATGCCCCGTTTATATGCACAATGCTTTTCTGGGAAAATAACATGAAATTTCCCGAAGATTATCCGATTAAATTTTAAAAATATCTTTAAAGAAAAGTCTGTATAATCCTGTAAACCTGCCGAAACTTATCTTCCGGCAGGTTGTGGAGTGCCTTGATAACATTCTCAGTAAGCGCTTCTCTGCTTTCAAGATGTTCCAATTCCAAAAAACTTGAAACCGGTCTGCCTAATTTTGTGGCAATTTTATCTAGAAGTTCAAACGAAGGGAAGCACCTTCCGCATTCAATTTTGCTCATGTGCTTTGGATCAATATCAAGAAGTTCTGCCAACTCTGACTGTTTTAATCCGTTAAGCTTACGTATCTCCTGTATTCTTGCCCCTAAATACTTTTTCGTATCGTACATAATCCATCCTTTATTAAAAGCATAGATTATATTGCCTGTGATATAAACAATTTACTTTTACGATATATTGACATAAATATGCAAATAATGCATAATAATATATATAATATCACACCATTTTAATAAAAAATCGCAAAAACAGGAGGAGTATAATGAACACAAAAGCGTTTACTTTGGCGGAAGTTTTAATTACGCTGGGAATTATCGGCGTTGTGGCAGCAATGACTCTGCCGTCACTCATAGGGAAATACCGGAGCAAAGTTGCATCAGTTCAGTTAAAAAAAATGTATTCTGTTATATCTCAGGCAATGCTTAGGGCAATACCTGACGGAGATTATAACAACTTAAGTTTTGGTGACGGAGGAGGTTTAAACAGTACGCAAGATTTTTTCTATAATTACCTGAAACCACAGATAAAAACATTGAAAGTATGCGAAGAAGGAAACTCAAGCTGCTGGAATTACAAAAAATATAATAAAAAAAGACAGGGTATAAGCTGTGGTTCAGGAGTTTTAACATTTCAAACCCCGGATGGTTATGAATTTTGTATTGATACATGGTATAGCGGTGATGCAGAAATTGTATCTAATATGTTCGGAATAGATCTCAGCGGTCATAGCGGAAGTATCGTTGTTCTCTATGCTGATGTAAACGGTCAAAAACAACCAAATACACTGGGTAAAGATGTATTTGTTTATGTATTAAACAAAAAAGGGCTTCTCCCGGCCGGTTACAGCAAAACAGATGATGAAATTGAGGCTGAATGCAAAAGTACGGGTTATTATTGTTTTACAAAAATGATGAGAAATGATTGGGAAGTTTCACAAGATGATGTATATTAATACAAAATAAAAAGCTCCCTTTTTAAAGGGAGCTTTTTTGTTTTAGTTTATTCAAAAATCCAACCGTTTGTTAAATCAACCTTTATAGGCTGGAGCAGTTTTAGATACAGAACACCATCCGGCTGAACATCAAGTTTTTCACCTTTCAAAGTAGATCTTACAAACTTCATAAACCAGTTTCTGTGTTTTGTAACATTACTTGTGCCATGGAAACCTGCAGTTTGATCGTTGTTTGTTACAACAAGAGAGTTATCCAGAACAAGTACACCATTTCGTACAAACCATTTGCCGCTTCTTACATCCATCAGTTGCCCTTTAAGCTGGGAACCTTTGTAAACAAGAATATATTTATCCTTAGTAATATAGTTTTCCGGAGCAACAGCTGCATATATTTCTCCGGCTTTTGAAGATTGAGAGCTTATATATTTTGTAAGCTTTATTGGAACAATTGCCCCGGCAGGAATTGTACCTACACTACCCTGGACAACTGCATTTTCAACAACATAACCTTCACCTGTCTTTTTTCTCATTGCTTCTGCAAGCTTTGCATTCGGATTAAGTTTAGCCTGTTCCATCATATCATATAAAATAGCAGCAACTTCAGCCCTTGTTGCAGGACGTTCGGCTTCAATATTCTTTTTACCGTCAGAAGGCATTACAACAAGCATATCCAAAATTTCAGCTTTTCCTGCCGGAATAATAAATTCTTCAGGAATTTTATCTGCATCAGCATATTTTCTTGACAAAACTTCTTTTGCTTTTTGTGCGCTTATTTGTTCAGTTGTTAAAGCATTGACAGCAACTGTCATAGACTCTGCTCTTGTAACGGTATCATCCGGTCTGAAAGGTTCGCCAGACGGAGGACATGAAATTAAATCAAAAAACAAAGCTTTTTGTATAGCATCATATGCCCAGAACTCCTCTGTAATATCAGTAAAAGCTACAGGCTGAGCTACAGTTGTATGCTGCTGCCCCAAAGCTTTTATAGCCATTGAAGCGAATTCAGCCCTGGTAACATTATCGTCAGGTTTAAAAGTTCCGTCCGGATAACCTACAATTACACCTTTGTCTGTTAAAATCTGAATCTCTTCAGATGCCCAGTGGTCTTTTGCCACGTCAGGGAACTGAAACGCATTCGCTGCATTAAATCCGAAAACGAATACTAATGCCAAAAGAGCCATTCTTAGTATGTTTTTCATAACCATTCTCCTATATAAATATCCACTAAAATCGTACAATCAAAACACATTTTCAGCAATATAATCTAAAGTTATGTAAAAACTCGCAAAAATCAAGATTGACATATTTTTACATTCACAAGATGATAAAAATTATCCAAGGAGTAATGAGTAATTATGAAAATTTTACCTGTAAATATATTCCGGCATAGGGATTTAAGCATTACAAACGGCAAAAAAGATAAAAATCCGGTGCTTTCAACTCCTTTTACATCAAATGATACTGCACATTTTGGTTCGATTTTGGATATGCAGATTGGAGAATTAAAGGAAATATTTGAAAATGAAATAAATCCATTCATAGAAAAAAATAAGCCAATGTATATTCAAATAGGAAAAATAGGTTATGATTCCCAGGAAAAATTAAAACTTGCAAAAAATCTTAACCAGCAGTTATTTAATAAAAAATTTGACTTAGAAAATAATATTACAATAAAGAAAGTTCAAAAAGCGGTTGACCCATATAGAACGTATTTGGATAACATTAAAGAATTTGAACAAACTTCACGTTTTATATTAAACAGTGAATACTATGCAACACCGGAAATGGTTCGATTTATAGAAAAAAGCCGACCAAAAATATATCAGGGCAATGCTGAATTTGCTAAGATTAAACCTGTTTATGATGAATACGAACTGACAAAACAAAATATAGACAACGACTTAGATAATATAGGTTTACAAAGCAGCCCTGAATTTGCCAGAAAGCTTAAGGCTCTGGATAACCAGAACCGGACAGCCGTAATGCTTATGCTTGTATCTGGTTACCCTGATATGCTAAAGCTGTCAGGAGATGCTGAAAAGTTATTCAAAGACTATAAAGAACACAAGCAGCCAGCATTTAAGCTTATGGAACAGGCAGAAAGACTTACATATGATACCCAGCGCTTCCAGGAACACAACCTGTCCAACCGTAGTGAGCTTGATAAAGAAATAAAAGATTTTCTTGACGCAAATAAAAATTACAAATCAGAAAGCCTGACAGAAGAAGAGATAAATACCGTATACAATGAATTTCTTATTGCAGCTGATAATACAATAAACTCCCACGCTGTAAAACTTGAAACGTTCGTTAAAGACAATCCTTTCAAAGTCAGTCCGAGAATAATCGACAAGACACTAAAAGCCCAGCAAAGAACAAATAAACAACTGAGCATTCTACTACAAAAAGCTAAAGAGGAATTCTACAAAAATTAAACTGCCTGTTTATCTTCCTGCTTATTCATCGGATTCCAGGTATCCTTAAGATTATTTTTAATGAGGTTCTGGTAGAATTTTTCCTTAAACTCAAGCAGTTCCAGCTGCTTTTTGAGGTCTGCCAACTGCTGCTCTGCCTTTTCTTTTGTGTTGTGAATAATTTCATACCTCTCCGGTATTGTAGAATCACCTACAATACATAAATCAACATATCGCTTAACAGATTTATTATCTATACCTACAGAGCGGAGGCATTTAACTATTCTTACCCAGTCCAAATCATTTTCAGAAAACATTCTTATATTATTTTTATTACGCTGAACAAACGGAAACAAACCGCTTTTTGCCCAAAATCTTAATGTATGTTCTGAAATTTCCATCTTATCTGCAACTTCTTTTACAGTATACATATGCACCTCCTGAAAAATATTTTATCATGATGAAACTCACGTTTCAGATATATTTCAGAGATTTGTAAATTTCTATTAATAATCTAGCAAAAATATTATTTAGAAGTTTTATGTAGAGAAATGAGGATGACCAGATGTGCATTGTCAAAATATAAGGAGTATAAACATGAAAGTAATGTCAATTAACCCGGCAGGAAACATTAACCGCCAACAAAATAAAACACAACATAAAAAGAATACAGCATACAACCCGGGCTTTCAGGGAAATGTAAAAATTTCTAATAATATATTGGAAGAAGTAACATCAAGCATGAGTTCATTTAGACAGGAAAACCAGGAAGCTGTATTTAACGCATTAGTAAAACTGAAACAGCACTTTACAAAAGTTGGAAGTGATAACTTAACAACATCAATTTATATAAAAGATACAACATCAATTGTTGATAATGGAAGCGTTAGCTTGATTGTATGGGGAGATTTTTCGCCTATAGATAAAAATATTACCGAATTATTGAAAAAACATAAATATGTTGTGTCACCATCTCAATTAAAAAAATTACAAAACAATGACAAATATTTATTAAAACGTTTAGATTATGGAAAAGAACTAGGCGGAATAACACTTGGTTCAGTAAACAGAGATTTTAAACACTTTGAACACATAACCCCTAAATCAATGGATATATTCACAGATAATATGAAATTATTATACCCTGAAGATTCCGAAGCGAAAATATTCAAAGAAATAGTACATGAAAACTCAGGCTTCCGCAAATTCATAAATATCATACTGGATATATAAATGGAAATAACACCATAATAAAAAAGACTTCCTTATTGGAAGTCTTAAAAATGGTGGGCAGGGGTGGATTCGAACCACCGTAGTCTCGCGACGGCAGATTTACAGTCTGCTCCCTTTAGCCACTCGGGCACCTACCCGTATAAAATTTTAATAACCATCACCTCTACCCTTTTAAAACTTGCAGGTAGCACATATGCCCTTGACGAGATTTGAACTCGTGGCCTCTCCCTTACCAAGGGAGTGCGCTACCCCTGCGCCACAAGGGCTTATTTTTAAAGTTCCGGTTATAAAGTACAAAAGCCGGCAATAGGAATCGAACCTACAACCTACGGTTTACAAAACCGTTGCTCTACCGTTGAGCTATGCCGGCTAACAGAATTTATTGTATTAAGAAAAAAATTAAAAGTCAAGAGTTTTTTTATTGTATAATTTCTTTGTTATGATTAAGTATTTAGCACCGGTTTTATTACTTACTATTTCAAATATTTTTATGACTTTTGCCTGGTATGGCCACCTGAAATTCAAGGCAACTCCTGTATTGATTGTCATACTTGTAAGCTGGGGGATTGCTTTTTTTGAATACTGCTTTCAGGTTCCGGCTAACAGAATCGGGCATGAAGTTTACAATGCAGCTCAGTTAAAAACAATACAGGAAGTAATTACTTTAATTGTATTCAGTATATTCTCTGTACTATATTTGAAAGAACAGTTTAAATGGAATTATCTTGTAGGATTTGCTTTCATAATTCTTGCTGTATTTTTTATTTTTAAAAAATGGTAATAAAGTCATTCCTTTCTAACTGATAAATATATCTGTGGATATAAGATTTAACTAAATATATTAATTTTAGCCTTGACAAAATGTTAGGTATGCCTTACAATATAAGTAAGGATTTATATTTATATGGAAAAAATAAATTGCAAAATCAGCGACAGCGTTGCAGAAACCTTGTTTATCCCATTATATATGCGCTCAATTGAAGCTAAACGTCCGGACGGTATAATAAAAGATGAACTAGCTTGTGAACTTGTTGAAAAAATTAATTACGATTTTTCCAAATATAAAAGTGCTCATGCCAGCGAATTAGGCTGTGCTATAAGGATAAGACACTTCGACAAAAAACTTCAGGATTTTATTAACACACATAAAGATTCTGTTGCGGTATTAATAGGATGCGGTCTTGATACAAGATTTCAGCGGATAAAAGACAAAGGCAATGCTATGTTTTACGAGCTTGACCTGCCGGAAGTTATAAATTTGAGAGAAGAATTAATTCCGCAATCTCCGCGGGATATTTACATAAAAGCCTCTATGTTTGAAAAAAGGTGGATGGATGAGCTTAAAAGCAGACATCCTAATGCTGATTTCATTTTTATTATAGAAGGTGTCTTTATGTATTTTCCGGAAAAGGATTTACTGGATTTTCTTAATGAAATATCTGAAAGATTTAACAACAGTGAAATTTATTTTGATGTCTGCAATAAATTTGTAGTGGGAAAAACATCAAGACATGACGCTGTAAAATATACAAAAGCAAAATTTCTTTCAGGTTTTGACTCGCCGGCAGAAATAGAAAATGCGATACCTGCCCTAAAAAACATTGAACAATTTTACTTTGCAGATGATGAAAAAGCACGCTGGAAATGGCTCGGGCTTTTATTCAGACTTGTACCTTTCCTGCATAATTCTTTCGGTATATATGGATTTAAGGTTGAGAAATAAAAATGATTGAGAATAAATTTCAAACAACATTAGACCGGTTGGAAATCGGGAAAGATGCAGTAATTACTGCAATAAATTGCGAAGATAAAGCTTTAAGAAGGCATATTCTGGACATGGGACTTACGCCCGGAGTTGAAGTAACTCTTATAAAGACAGCTCCGCTTGGAAACCCGATTGAACTAAGGCTTAGAGGTTATGAACTCACTATCAGAAAAGAAGATGCTGCCAAAATAAAAATATGTGATATTCATGAGGCACATAATTATGTAAGGAAGAACAAATCTTTTAAGAATATAGAGCATTCCAAAATCGGGGAAACACTTACATATAAAACAAGAAAAGAAAATAAACCGTTAATTAGACAAAAAATCAAATTTGCACTTGCCGGAAATCAGAATTGCGGAAAAACAACCCTTTTTAACCAGCTTACCGGAGCAAACCAGCATGTAGGTAACTTTCCCGGAGTAACAGTTGACATGACCGAAGGGATAATTAAAAATCATCCGGAAGTAACTATTACAGACCTTCCAGGGATATATTCGCTCTCGCCTTACAGCAGTGAAGAAATAGTCACAAGGAATTATATTCTTGAAGAAAAGCCTGATGGCATAATCAATATTGTTGACGCAAGCAATATTGAGCGGAATTTATATCTTACAATGCAGTTGATTGAACTCGATGTTCCTATGGTTATTGCACTAAACATGATGGATGAAGTATCTGCAAACGGCGGCAGCATTGATGTAAATGGATTGGAAGCAGCCCTGGGCGTTCCTGTTATACCGGTTTCGGCACTAAAAAATCAGGGGATAGAAGAATTAACAGAACATGCAATCAATGTAGCGCGCTACAGAGAACATCCGGGCAGACTGGATTTTTGTAATCCGAACGAATCAAATGAAGCTGCTATTCACAGATGTATACATTCAATAATACACTTAATAGAAAATCATGCAAAAAGCATTAATCTTCCTGTACGATTTGCAGCAACCAAGCTTACAGAAGGTGATCCTCTTATCGCTGGAATATTAGGTCTTGATGAAAATGAAATTAAAATATGCAGACAAATAATCTCTGAAATGGAAGAGGAAAGAGGATTGGATAAAGAAGCAGCCTTAGCCGATATGAGATTTTCTTTTATAGAACGCCTGTGCAGTGAATATGTTCACAAACCCGAAGAAAATATCGGGCATAAAATTACAGTTTATGCCGATAAAATTCTTACAGGGAAATATAGCGCGATGTTTGCATTTTTCGCTATAATGGCATTAGTCTTTTATATTACATTCGGGCCGTTGGGTTCTTTGTTAGCAGACTTAATGGATACCGGTATCGGAGCTGTTTCTTCATTAACGGATAAAGCTCTCAGTGCATACGGGTTAAATCCTGTAGTACATTCTCTTATAATAGACGGAATTTTTGCCGGGGTAGGAAGTGTATTAAGTTTTCTGCCTGTAATTGTGGTGTTATTTTTCTTCCTTTCAATATTAGAAGACAGCGGGTACATGGCAAGAGTTGCATTTATTATGGATAAGCTTCTCAGAAAAATAGGTCTTTCCGGTAGAAGTTTTGTTCCAATGCTCATTGGTTTTGGATGCTCTGTACCGGCTATTATGGCGACAAGAACTCTGCCTTCAGAACGTGACCGAAAAATGACTATATTTTTAACACCATTTATGAGCTGTTCTGCAAAGTTACCTATCTATGCTCTATTTACAGCAGCCTTTTTCTCAGATAATCAGGTTATTGTTATTTTAAGCCTTTACATAATTGGAATTATTGTTGGCATCATCTTTGCTTACTTTATGAAATTTTTCGTATTTAAAGGTCAGCCTGTGCCTTTTGTAATGGAGCTTCCAAACTACAGAATGCCAAGTCCTATGAATGTGTATAGATTAATTTATACAAAATCAAAAGATTTTATCACACGAGCGTTTACCATCATCTTTTTCGCAACAATACTAATCTGGTTTTTACAGACATTTGATACACGCTTAAACCTTGTAACAGATTCTGCCGACAGTATGCTTGCAGGTTTAGGAAATCTATTTGTACCGATATTCAAACCTCTTGGTATATCAGACTGGCGAATTTCAACAGCGTTCATAACCGGGTTTATGGCTAAAGAAAGTGTAGTGAGCACTTTGAGTGTACTATTAGGCGGAAATACAGACATGCTGCCGCAATTATTTACAAAACTTACAGCATTTGTATTTCTTGTATTCTCATTGCTCTACACGCCTTGCGTTGCAGCCATTGCAACCGTACGAAGAGAATTAGGCAGAAAATATGCAGTTCTTGTTATTCTGTTACAATGCTCAATAGCCTGGGTTGTTGCATATATTGTTTATACAATAGGAAAACTATTAGTATGATACAGTGTTTCTGCCTTCACAAATGTACCACCATGGTTTCCAGGGGCATGTTCAATTGAAATTTGCCTGTCAAAACGTTTTGCAAGTCTTTTTAACAGCATTCGATACATTCCGGTAATTGTAGCGGCATTTAAATATGGATGTCTCCTTCGTTGTTTTAATTGAACTTTTTTTCATCTTAGCAATCCTTATATTAATAAACACAATACAAAAAACTAAAAAAGCGGACGACGGGACTCGAACCCGCGACGTCAACCTTGGGAAGGTTGCATTCTACCACTGAATTACATCCGCTTAAAACTTAACTTTTTCTGTTTTTATCTTAGCACTAATAAAATTAGACTGCAATGTTATACTTAAGGACAATTTTATTAATGCTAAAATAGCATATTCTAAATATAAATATGGAGTAAATTATGTACAGAATCGCCTTATTGGCTTTAGGTTTTTTAATAATTACAGCTATAGCCTTCACAAATTATGCAAAAGCCGAAGAAATTCATTTTAACAATAATATTTTTATCTTAAAATACAGTGCGCTTTCACCGCAAAATAAAGGTTATGAAAATGAATATTTTCTAAAAGATGAAAATAAAAACAACTGGACAAAAATGGTTGGAATTTATTATTATCCGGAAGAAGGCAAGCCTATAAAATTTGCTGATGATAAATGCAAACAGGTTGAAAATGATGAAAACAATGTTTTGCTAAAATTTATCGAAAATAAAAAAGCTGACAAAGCTGCTTTAAGTTATTTACAGCATGGAAACATACAGGACAAAAATTTCTTTGAATACAATATTTTTAAATATGAAAAACATCCGGATAAAGGCATGATGGTTTTACGTTATGCAGTAAGATATTTTTTCACAACAGATGCTGAAATCACCAAAATAGGAAATAATGTTAAAGAAGAAAATGACAAGTATCTGCAGATGATTATTGAATCTCCAATACCGCCAATTATTGAGAAAGATATAACCAGCGCTACATAGTAAATATAATTAACGCATTAGATTTATTGTCATGATATATCCTAAAATCCTGTTTATTTCTTGCCCATTTATAAACGGATTGTAAACGCTCCATTTTGTTAGGATGGTGGGCAAAAATCCAATAATATGTTACTCCTTTTGGCAAAGAGTTCAGATGATTAACATATTCTTCTTCACTTGTAAACCGAACCTCATCTGTTATAACAGGATTACTGAAATTAAAATATCGTTTATAATATTCATATAAAATTGAATTTCCATCTGAAATATAAATCACGTCTTCTTTTTTAATATTATTTTGTGTTAGCTTAAGAGCGGTAACAATATCCTCATCATCATATGTTTTAAGAAATATCTTATTAAAAGAATACAATGATGCCGGGGCAATAAGCATCAGGCTTAATAAAATTACAGCTGTATAATAGACACATTTTACAGGTATATTTATGTAATCAAAGAGCTTTGCTCCCAAAAGAATAAATACAGGGATTAAAAATAAAATTAACCTTGTTGAAAACGGATATATTTCGAAATAAGAACAAATAAGTACAATTAGAACCGGGCAGCAAAGTAAAAAGTTACTTTCCCTTCTGTTATCATCCTTAAAAACCATAAATAATATTGAAATTAATATCAGGAACAATGGAAGTCCATAGCCAAAAACATATCCTATATTATCTATTAATAACTCCATAAAAGCCCAGAACCCCTTATTAATAAAGGCATATTGCCAGTAATTGTGCAAATACGAACTTCCCATAAGATTTGCGTTGGCAATATATAATCCTGCAAGACTTATTCCAAAAGGCAGAAGAGATACTGCAATCTGCTTAAACTTTTTAGGATTAAATATAAAATAAGTCAAATAAACACTGATAACCGTAAAAACCGATGGAAAAGAAAACCATATTGCTAAACCGTAAAATAATCCGTATAATAATTTAGTTTTCAAATTAACAAATTTATCAATATAAAAATAACTAAGAATAACCAGAAGAGAAATTAAAACATCAGTGCTGTACGGCTTGAATTGTTGTGCATAATCACAAAGCGGATAGCAGATACTAAAAAGTAAACAAGCAGAAAATAAAGATATATGTTTTATCAGAAATCTTTTTGCAGCTAAATAAAATACTATAAGCGAACCGAGCGAAGAAAATAAAGGGATAATACGCAACGCCAATTCTTTTGATGGTAATAAATAATATGCAAGCTTTGAACCATACATGAATAGTTGAGGTGCAGCCTGACCATATTCCAATGGCTTAAAGTAATTCCAGGTATTTAAGATATTTAATGCTAAAGCACATTCATCATTCCAAAACGGACGGGAATAAGAATAAAATAAAATTCTCAAAATACACCCGACAGCTAAAACAATTATAAGCAGAATATTAAATATATTATTTTTATTTAAAGCCTCTTCATTACCCATATCTACTCTCATTTATAACATTCAATAACACCCTAAATCCCGCCAGCATATATAATAAAAAAGAGCCAATATTTCAGGCTCTTTTTTATGGAGCGGGAGACGAGGCTCGAACTCGCGACATCCTCCTTGGCAAGGAGGCATTCTACCACTGAATTACCCCCGCTTACTTGCTTTTGGTTACTCTTTTATTATACATGGACATTTTTTTTTTGCAAGTATTTTTTTATAAAAATTTAAGCAGCCTGAAGATTTTCTTCTTTACTATCCATTGAACGGATATTAATTTCCAGTCTTTCAGGAAAAGCGTGTTTTAGTTTATTTGCCAGATCATTTGAAGAATCTACCCAAAACATTGAAGCTGCCAGAATTTTTGACATGCCAAAATCATCTTTTACTTTAAGCATGACAGGATCGGACCCTTGAAATTCGCATAGAACATTTTTTAGCAATACCAGCTCCTCAAATTTGAACTCATCAGTTAATTCAATCGTAAATATATTTGAGTTATCAACCGGTTTCACTGTATCTACAAGGATTACAGGCGGTTCGTCATCCGTTCTCCGGTTTATTTTTCCGGAAATAATTACGCGCTGTTCATTTTCAAGATACGGACCATACTCTTGAATTTTACTGTTAAATGCAATTACATCCGTCTTGCCGGATAGATCTTCTACCGTCACAAATCTAAGGAATTTAGTCGGGTCTTTCTTTGTTGGTATCTGCTTTGTGGCAGTTATCAAGCCGCAGATTGTTACAACTTTATCATTAGATAATTCAGCCAATTCCGAGATTTTATGAGTCATTAAAAATGGCAGCTTATCCCGGATAGTTGAGAGAGGATGGCTGGTTACGTAAAATCCTAAAAATTCTTTTTCAAATATTTGGATTTGACGCTGGTCATACTCTTCATCTGAACCTGAAAGCTGGAATTTTGCATCATCAGCAGCAGAGCTATCACCAAGCAGGTCAAACAAGCTTCCCTGACCGGATTCTCTTGCTTTCGCTTCTTTTGATGCCGTAGCAGTTATATAATCAATATTTTCCATAAGCTGTTTACGGCTCTTTTCAATATTTGAAAACGCACCGGCTTTGATTAAGCCTTCAAGAGTTTTCTTATTAGAACATTTTGAATCAAGACGTTTGCAATAATCATAAATAGATTTGAATGGTCCATTAGCTTCACGCTCTTTAATAATCTCTTCAATTACCCCTTCTCCAACCTGTTTAATGGAAGCAAGACCGAAGCGGATATTGCCGCTATCAGGCGTGAATGTTGACTGTGAATGATTTATGTCAGGAGGAAGAACTTTTATTCCTTTCTTCTGGGCTTCTTCAATATAAAGCTGGGTTTTATCCTGATCACCGGCAACACTGGAAAGAAGTGCCGACAAATATTCAACAGGGTAGTGACATTTTAAATATGCTGTCTGGTATGCAACAAACGCATAAGCTGCGGAATGGGACCGGTTGAAGCAATATGATGCAAATGCAAGTATTTGGTTAAATAAAGCTTCAGCATCTTTTGAAGACATGCCATGCTGGGCTGAACGTTCGATGAATTTAGTTTTCTGTTTCTCCATTTCATCGACTTTTTTCTTACCCATCATACGACGAACCATATCCGCTTGACCGAGTGTATAATCAGCAAGAACCTGGAACACCTGCATAATCTGTTCCTGATACACAATAGTTCCATAAGTATCCTTCAATACCGGTTCAAGAAGCGGATGGGCATATTTAATCTCCTGACGTCCATGTTTTCTTTCTACAAAGTCAGTAACCATGCCAGAATCCAGAGGACCAGGTCTAAATAGAGCAACAAGAGCGCCCAAATCTTCAAAAACGTCCGGTTTTAACTTTTTAACAAGGTTTTTCATCCCCTGCGATTCAAGCTGGAACACCCCGTCCGTATCTCCTGTCATAAGCATGTCATAAACCGGCTTGTCATCAAGAGGTATATCATTAATTTGCAGCTCGATTCCCTGCTGTTGTTTAATCAAATCAACAGTTTTGTATATTGTTGTAAGGTTTCGGAGCCCCAAAAAGTCCATTTTTAAAAGGCTTAAAACTTCAGTAACATCATGCGGAGGATAACCTGTTTGTACAATACCATCTTTTGACGGCTGAACAGGAAGAATATGGTCAAGCGGCTCCGGTGCGATAATTACACCTGCGGCATGAGTACCGGTATTATTTTTAATACCTTCAATTGCAACAGCAAGGTCAACAATTTGTTTAACCCCGACAGTCTTTCCTTCCATAGGGTCACCCGCCGGAAGCTGTTCATCCCTGTCATACATTCCCTTAAGTTCTGAGCCGTCTACCTGCATAGCATCTTTTAAGGTTTTTGCCTTGGGATTTGTAGCCTGCGCAAGTTCAATAGCAGGTTCTATGAGAGATGCAAGCTTGTTACTTTCTGAAAACGGCACTTTTAAAATACGGCAGATACCCTTCAATGCTGCTTTTGCAGCATAAGTACCAAAAGTAATAATCTGGCAAACTTTATCTTCGCCGTATTTTTTGGTAACGTAATCAATTACTTCACCCCTTCGTTCGATACAGAAGTCAATATCAATATCGGGCATGGTGAAACGTTCAGGATTTAAAAATCTTTCAAACAAGAGTTTATGCTCAATAGGATCCAAATCCGTAATTTCAAGAGCATAAGCTACAACAGAGCCAGCAGCAGAGCCTCTTCCCGGACCAACCGGAATTCCATGTGTTTTCGCGTAATGTATAAAATCCCATGTAATCAAAAAGTATGCGGCAAAACCCATTTGCTCGATTACACCGATTTCATAATCAACACGTTCTTTTAGTGCTGGAGAAATTTCGCCGTATCGTTTCTTACAACCTTCATAAACAAGATATTCCAGATAAGAATCAATAGTATAGCCTTGAGGAACTTTATAATCCGGCAGAGGGCTTTTTCCCAGTTCAAGAGTGAGATGGCATTTTTCTGCGATTTCTACAGTATTATTGATACATTCCTCAAACATCTCAGCATCCATCCATTTGAACGAATCTCTAAGCTGCTCGGCTGTTTTAACATAAAATTCATTATTAGGAAAATGAAAACGGTTTGGATCTGCTTTATCACTGTTAGTCTGCATACACAACAGAGTATCGTGCATATCAGCATCTTCTCGTCTGAGATAATGCGAGTCATTAGTGATAACCATTTTTATATTTAATTCTTTAGCAATGCTAATCAAATCCGGATTAGTTCTTTTTTGTTCATCAATACCATGATCCTGAAGCTCAATGTAATAATCTTCACCAAATAAATCCTGATACTGTTTTGCTACTTCAAAGGCTTTCTCTTTATCGCCTTTTAAAAGATTTTGAAGCACTTCACCGCCAAGACATGCAGAAAGGCAAATCAATCCGTCTTTATGCTCTTTAATCATTTCAAAATTTATACGCGGATGAACATAGCGCCCCTTACACCAGGCATCAGACACAAGCTTAAGCAGATTTGCATATCCGGTTTTATCCTTAGCAAGTAAGACTAAGTGGTAGCAAGGATTATGCAGCTTGTTGCGCTCTGTTATATCACCGTCATGTACATAAAATTCACAACCAAGGATTGGTTTTACACCGTTTTCTTTTGCTGTTGTGTAAAGCTCCATATCACCGTACATAACGCCATGATCGGTAAGAGCAACCGCAGGCATGCCGTTTTCTTTTGCAAAGTTTATTAAATCTTTTATTCTTATAGCCCCGTCCAGAAGAGAATATTCACTGTGGACATGTAATGGTACGTATGGTTTATTCATAATTACATGATACTCATAAAAAATTTAAAAATCTCTTTTTGTAAATTTTAATTAATCGTTATAATTTTCAAGAGTTTTATCAATTAATGCAATCATTCTCTCTTTCAAAAATTTAGGAGAAACTATAATACAATTATCGGCATACTTCATAAGGCGGGCAAAGAGAACGTCGAAATCTTCATTAGTGTTTATTACTGTAAGATTACCCTGTTCATCAAACCCTTTGGCATATTCCCATTCTTTTAATCTATATGATTTAGCAAGCTGACCTTTCAGTTTATACACAACAGTCATACTAATTTCAGGAGTGCTTGAAATAGTTGGAAGCTGTCTGACAGATTTAATACTATCTATAGGTATATCAAAGATTTGTCTGCTTAACTGGTTATAGACACTGAAACAAACCTTTCTATTCTGATATTTTACCTCTTTTGGCGAACAAATTATTGTTTGGATTTCATCATTTGCGACATATGAAATTTCAAGTTTCTGCTTTTCCTGACAATAGGTTTCACATTCATTAATACGTTCCTTAAATTTTGAAAAATAAATAGAGAGGTCAAAATTGTCATCAGTCGCAATCGACTGCAGCAGGGATTTTGTATTCTCACTGAAACGTATTTCAAGGTCATTAATAAATTTATTAAAACTCTCTTTTGCCTTTCCTTCGGGCAGAAGCTCAGAAGCTGATTTTAAAAGCAGAACAGCTTTAAGCTCCTCTTCATCCAGTTCCATGCTGAAAGGAGTATTTATAAGATAATACATACTCTTCTTTTTCTTAACCTTTAATCCGAAGATTTTCAATGTATTAAGGTATTTATTCAAGACAACATGGGAATTAGATTTAACACCGTCCACTTCATCAGCAAAAATATTTATGACATCTGAAAACGGTACTTCTCCTGCTGATAAAAGCTTGAGCAGCTGAAATATTTTTAACACTGAATCATTATACTTTTCACTCAATCTAGCCAAGGAAGTAACCCTCCTTCATGCTTTTAAGTGTATTAATAATTTCTTCTCTGAAAGACTGCGGATAAAGAACTTTGCAAGAACAGCCAAGCGAAAGCACCCGCTGTTTTGCAATAAACGGATTTGAAGTTCTCATTTCTACAATAATGCTATTATCTTTTATTTCAATAATCTTTTCGTCATCATTTAACTTGAACTCGGAAACTTTTGTTTTAACCTCATAACCTACTGTTATTTCTTCCGGAGGAAGAATTTCATCCCTTCTCAGCTTAATATTCACAATCTTCTGTATTCTTGCCAGAGGGAAATAGCTGTACTGGTTATATTCAAGACCGGTTCCATATAAATATAATTTATTATTGTTAAATTCAACTTTATCTGTAATAATTTCAATATTTTTTATACCGGATCTTGGAGAATTGTATTGGATTTCAATCTGACTTTTCCTTGCCGCACACTTGAGCAGCTCCTCTAAAAGTTCAATATTAATACCGTATAACGGAGAAGATTTCTCAATTGTGGCTTCCAAATCTTTATTGTGAAGCTGCGCTGCAAGTTTATATAAAAATTTTTCTAAAAGTATAAGCTCTTCAAGTTCAATATTTTTTGATAAGGCCTTATAAACTTTTGTGATACTTTTAATCTGTTCCTGCGAAAGAGCTATCTCAAACGGATGAGAAACCATTCTGTAACGGGAGCCTTCAGTCTTTTTTGCTCTGATAATTTCACATCCTGCCATCCTTAAAGATGTAAGGTAAACTCTGAGTGTATCAATAGAAATGGATTCTTTTATATATTCATGTTTTTCAAAATAGTCTTTTATTTCCAAATATGATTTAGGGGATTCCAATAAAAGTGAAAACACAAGAAGAGATTTGAAGCCCGTAAAGGACATCAAATTATATGTAACCTTCTTATTTTTCATAAATTCTTTCATAAAGCTATCCTTTATATAATTTTATAATAAAATTTAAAAAATTGCCACAAAGATACAATATATAAAATTTCAAGTGTTGCAATACTTTCCTTAATATTAAAGCATGACAAAAGTGTTTTTGCGGAATTTTATTTGTCAATAAAAAAATCATCAAATTTTTACTTAATTTCATTAAAAAATCTTCATTAAGATTTAAGAACTTGAATTTTTTATGATTAAAACTAGGGGCATGGTCAATTGTAAAAAATAATTAATTTTTTTTTGCTTGTCAACTAATTTACTTAGTTTTACATTATTAAATGTGGAAAGCAAAATTTGAAAAAGTAAATTACCCACAAGAATATATCCGGTTACCGGATTGGGGAGATTTGAGAGATACAATCAGGACATTAAGAAAAAGAGGTGATGGCTAAGCAGTCCAAAAGAGGAAAAGGATAGAAAAAGGTTAACAATACTTGAGGTGTACTGCACAGGAGAATGATTAGGGATATTTTTTTATTAATTATTAAGTTAAGGTTAGATTATTAAAAAGTTTTTATGGCGGAGTATTTGGGGATTTAGTTGTTTTTAAGGATTTTAGCTTGCAAAACGATTGCAGGCTTTTTGGCTAAAAGAGGAAATGATGAACGAATTGAAAGATAAAAAAATTATAGCTCTTATGTCAGGAACCTCCTGCGACAGTATAGATGCAGGTTTATGTATTGTTCATCCCGATTTAAGTTGTGAGCTTATACAGGGAATTAACTATAAATATCCTGAACATATACGTGCAAAAATTTTTCAGCTCTTTTCCGGAAATGCTTCAGTAAAAGATATTTGCCAGATGAATTTTGCTATAGGGCATTGTTTTGCTGATGCCTGCAAAGTGTTAATATCAGAACATGGAAAACCTGACTTTATATCAAGTCATGGTCAGACGGTTTACCATTTCCCTTTTAATGAAAAACTAGATGGTATAAGCTTAAAAAGTACGCTGCAAATTGGTGAGAGTTCTGTTATTGCAAAAGAAACAGGCTGTTTAACTATATCAAATTTCAGGGAAGCTGATATTGCTTATGGTGGAGAAGGTGCGCCGCTTGTTTGTTTTGCTGATGAAAAATGGTTTAAAAAATACGGCAAAAATGTAGCCGTACAAAATATTGGCGGAATTTCAAACGTAACAGTAATTTCGCATTCACATCCGACTTTCGGGTTTGACACAGGGCTGGGCAATATTATGATTGACTATTGCATGCAAAAATTTTATAACAAACCGTACGACAAAGACGGCGAAATTGCAAAGTCCGGTAATATTTCATCAAGCTGGCTTGACTGTCTGCTTCAGGATGAATACTATTTTAAAAACCCGCCTAAAACAACAGGAAGAGAGTATTTTTCTCCTCAATATATTGAAAATGCTCTCAGGTTTGCCCCGGAAAACCCTGCTGATATTATCGCAACTGTAACGGCACTTACTGCAAAGACTATAGCTCAGGCTTACGAAAGATTTATCTATCCTGATATTGATATAGAAGAAGTAATTATAGGCGGAGGAGGAGCATACAACCCGCAGCTTATGAAATATCTAAGACAGTACCTGCCTGCAGATGTGAAGCTTAAAACCCATGAGGACTACGGAATTTCAAATAATTTTAAAGAAGTGATGGCATTTGCCCTGCTGGGTTACTGCTGCTATTACGGAATACCTAATAATCTCCCCGAATGCACAGGAGCTTCAAAAAGAGTTATTTTAGGTAAGATGGCTAATTGATTGATTAGCTTATTGTGCTATTGTAATCATGTTAACAATTGTAACTCTTACAATAAATTGGTAGCAATTATTTTATTTACAGGTTATAAATTAAGTAAACCCAACAAATATAATTTGTTACCCCGAATATAAATTAAAATTTAAAAGGAGAAAAAATGAACAACACAATTAATGCAGTTTCTTTTAATGGAAATATGGCAAAAGCTTACTTACAGAAAAAAGCATCACAACAGGCAAAAATAGCTGCAGAAAAAACTAAAGAAGCTGCACGCTTTTTGATTAACTCTAATCAGAAAGCATCTAAAGCACGAGAATATGTTGGAACCGGAGCTTATTTTGGAGTTGTTCCAAGCTCGCCAAGAGCTATAGGTCAACAAAAAGCGTTAGATTCTGTTATTGCAAGCAAATCTATCATCCCTGCATCAGTTTCAGCAAAACAAGCTGAAAAAGCAGAAGCTGTTGAACCAATGTTTAACTTCTTTGGTTAATTTATAAAATAGTTTTTATAGAACCTGGAATGTACCTGATCAAATCGTGAGCCAAAACTCCGTATTCGGTCAGGTCATTTTTTGCCAAATCACCACAGCGCCCATGCAGAAAGACTCCCAGTTTTGCAGCATAAAAAGCTTCACATCTCTGTGCAAGAAGTCCTGCAATCATACCGGCAAGAACATCACCGCTTCCAGCCTTTGCAAGTGCACTGTTACCTGTGTTATTTATATAAATTTCTAAATCTTTTGAGCATACAATTGTATGATGAGATTTCAAAACTGTAATACATTTATATTTTTCAGAAATAGCCTTTGCCGAAGCTGACATATCAGCAAGAATGTCTTTCAAAGGTTTATCTAAAAGTCTTGCTGCTTCTTTAGGATGCGGAGTTAATATTACATTTTCATGCAGCTTGAAACCTTTTAACTTTGATAGGATGTTAAGACCGTCCGCATCAATTACACATGGAATATTTGGAACATTTTGGACAGCATTTATAAAAATATCCTGAGCATTTTTGGTAGTTGAAAGTCCGCAGCCGATAAGTAAAACATCAGCATTCTCAAGTTGATTATCAATATCTGCTATCGGGGCAAATACTATATTCTGTGTCTGTGCAGCTACTGCATCTATTACGCGTTCGGTTGATGCCAGAAAAACATAACCGCAGCCGATTTTTAAAGCAGACAGGCTTGACAAAAGCGCTGCTCCGGGCATATAGTCTGACCCGGCTATATTTAATACTCTGCCAAAAGTGCCTTTATGGGAATTTTCCTGCCTTTCAGGCATTTTAAAGTCCATTTTGTCTTATTACCTCATAAGCAACAATTGCAACTGAATTAGACAGATTTAAGCTTCTCTGACCTTCTTTCATAGGAATTGTTAACGCGTTATTATCCTTCACATAAACTTCAGGAAGCCCGCGGGTTTCCGGTCCGAAAACAATAAAGTCGCCGTCTTTGAATTTAATATCTGTATAAAGTCGGTTTGTTTTTGTTGTCAGATAATAAAAATTAGCATCTTTATTTGCCTCAAACAATTCCTCCATAGTATCAACTTTATGCAGATCTACACTATCCCAGTAATCTAATCCAGCACGTTTTGTATACTTGCTGGATAAAGAAAAACCAAGTTTACCTACAAGATATAGAGAAGCTCCCGTACAGGCACAAAGCCTAGCAATATTACCGGTATTTTGAGGAATTTCCGGCTCAAATAGTACAATATTTAATTTACTCATTTTCTGCCTTTTTAAATAAGTCACCGCTTTCAAATACTACCGGCAAAGCTCTTATTACACAGAAGATAATAGCTATACAAGCAAGAATCTGCGCAATAACCGGAAGATTAATAAGAGCACACAAGCGGCACCCTGCAATATGCGCAAGAATTAAAAGCATAAATGCGCCAACTTTTGCAACGGCATAACTTATTCTCATAAATTTTGATGCACAGATGAATTTGCCAAGGTCGCTCTTCTGCATTGTTTTTTCACCAAACGCAGTAAACCCTTTTGAAAGCGCAACACTTCTTATGCTGTCAGTAACAAAAGCTCTTGTAACACAAATCAAAGGAAATACTATATTGAGCCATCCAAGAACAGCAAAAGCAACCCAATAAGTTACTTCAACAATTCTGTCACCCATAATATCAAGAACAGAGCCCAAATCAGAGGATTGATTAAACTTTCTTGCAATATAGCCATCAAGACCATCCATTGCAAAAGCAACAGCAGTCAGCCAAAATGCCCACATAAGGGTTACATCTGACGGGACAAAAAGCAGGGCAACAGCGGCAAATGCTACAAAAATTCTGCTGATTGATACTATATTTGCAAGATTATCTTTTATACTAAACATTTTGTCTCCTTACTTTTTTGTTCTGGAAAGTGCAAAGTTTACTTCATCCAGTTTTTTTCTTCTATCCCCAAGCATAATTTTTTCAGCCTGTTCAAGAATTGTAGTAACCATAAATCCGTTGTCGCCATCAGAACGGGCTTTTTTACCTGTTTCACAGCAGCTTATAAAATGCTGGCATTCAAGTTTAAGCGGTTCAATTTCAAGGTAATCAAGGCTGATATTTTTAGAATTATCTTTAACAAAGTTATCAAAAATAACAAGCTTATTTTCAGCAACAGTATCATCAAGTATAGCAGTTGCCTTAGTACCTCTGACAAGAAGCTGCACGTGTTTTTTAGGAGTAATCCAGCTGTCAGAAATCTGTCCGATCATACCGTCTTCAAACTCAATACTGATGTGTGTAATATCCATAATATCATTCTGTTCGGAAG
>HF989715.1:0-21461 GCA_000431315.1 Brachyspira sp. CAG:484 | reverse complement strand
ATCCCACAGCAGAAATTATTCTGACAGGCTCTTTACCGGTTACATAACTCATCATGGAAACATCATGCGGAGCCAAATCCCACATTACACTTCTGTCATTTTTGAAGAAGTTTACATTTAGTCTGTCGCTTTGCGCGTAAACAATCTCTCCAAGTTCGCCTTCTTCGATAAGCATTTTTAACCTGTTAACAGCAGGATGATAAAGAAGAAGATGACCAACCATTAACACAAGTCCTTTCCGGTGTGCAAGTTCGGTTAAGTCTTTTGCTTCCTGTGCAACAGTTGAAATAGGTTTTTCAACATAAACATTTTTACCGGCTTCAAGCATAGCCTTAACAACTTTATAATGCGTATGGCTTGGTGTCACAACAGCAACTGCCGTAATTTCAGGATTTTCAATAATTTCATTAAAATCATTTGTAGTTTTTACACCAGGATATTGTTCTTTTACTTTTTGCAGATTGCTCTCATCCAAATCGCAAACAATTTCAAGAACATTCAGGTTATAAAAATTTCTGACAATATTTCTTCCCCATACGCCGCAGCCGATAACGGCAATTTTTTGTTGTTTCATATTTATCCCTTAACCTTTTTCTCTTATCTATAATACTATCATACGTTACACATGTTATTTTGCAAATACTAAACAAGTTTTAACATTACTGTTTCTGTGCATCAAGCCTGAGCTGGTGCATTTGTTCACAGCGTTCCAAGAACAAATCTTTATCTTCTTCAGGAAAACAGGTGCTGAGTTTTTCCAATAGTTCCTGAGGAAAATCAGAATCCTTGACCATATAATCAAGAATATCTTCATCCAAGCGCACAAGACCTCTATAATTTTTATAAAAAATCGCTTTACATTCAGCTTCTGCCTTTTCCGGTTCCTGATAAGATTTTTCACCAAGCTTATATGTAGTATAATTACCGTCAAAATAAATACCTTTATATTTTTTCAACATTAATCTTATGATTAGGTCAAATTCAGAAAGAATTTTAAACTTTTCATCAAAGTAGTTTTCTTTCTCAAGAACAGACTTTTTGAAAAACATAGCCTGTCTTGCGCAGGGCATAACCTGAAAAGCATTGTGCATAGCCGGCTGGAATAGAAAAACAAATCCGTCAGGATGTCTGCAATAAGCAGGAGAAAAAGAAAAATCTGCATTATTTGCTTCCATAAGGTTTACAACATCCTGAATTGCAGTAATATCGTGAAAAAAGTCATCCACGCTGATAAAGGCAATATATTTTCCTTTGGCTCTCATAATGCCTTTATTATAACCATGGAATTTACTTGTATCTCTTTCCGAGAAGAAGTTAAGATACCCCTTGTTCTTGTAATCTTTCAACAAAATATCAGTGCCGTCAGTAGAAGCATTATCAATAATAAGATGCTCAATTTCCGGATAAGTCTGCATATCAAGAAGATTAACCATCAGATTAAAATCGTCTGTCTGCTCTTTGTCTATAATATTATGTGTTGTTGTAATAATAGTTACTCTGGGATCCATTCTTTCTCAACTCCTGTATAAACAGTATATCATAGAGAAAATTGTAATTCTAATTGTTACAAGATGTAAATTTATTTTGAAAAAGCCAACAAAAAAGTTTTTTACGAGTTAAAGTGTGTTCAGGTTTATTAGGAGTTAAAGAATATAAATAAGGAGGTCATCATGAATGAGAATTCCTTATCAATTAATCCTGCGACAGCAATGGCTGCCGGAGGAGCAGCAGGGCTCTGCGGAGGGTATATTTTCGCACCGCGGAAATACTCTTTAAAACGGCTTCTGGTTCAACAGCCGGATACTTTTGAAAAACTTTTTCCGCAGAACTTAACAGACACAATGATTAGAAGAGAGGTAAGCGCACTGGATGCTATTAAGAAAGCTTCGGCAGAGTTTCATGCCTCAGGAGCAGCCGACCAGAAAACTGTAAGGAAAGCTGCAAAAAACTGGCGCAGAAAGTATACCGCATTAAAAATTTCTCCGGAACTTCTGACTAATGCTGCTGTAAAAAAAGATGCCATAAGGGAAGCTGTTGAAACCGGCGCCGACATAAAACAGCTATGTGCAGAATATAAAAAAGCTATTAAGGATATAAGAATAGCAAGATTTGAAGCTATGCGAAACCTTCCTGACAGAGGTTATGAAGTTAAGTCAGCCTACAGGGAAATGAGAAAGGCAATGGCAAATAAACACACAAAAACATCAAACAAACTTTTTGAACTAATAAATAAAGATACCTTGAAGGAGAGCTATAACTCCATTAAAAAATTTCTACCAAAAGCTAGAGCCCGGTCAGCAGCTGCGGGTGCTGTCACACTGGGTACCCTAACAACTCTGGTATCTATATTCTTTAATCCGTCAACCCAAAACAACTAGGTAGAAAAAGAGTTGGGTTTAAATAAATCCAACTCTTCTTTTTTTTTAATCAGTTAAATAAATTGTTCTTATAATATATTCTTCAAGAACCTTTTTATCTATGGGTCTGGATTTTGCATCATTTATCATAATATCAAACGCATACAATGTTCCGTTACGGGAGGTTATATAACCGGCTATAGCACTAATATCCGATAAAGTTCCTGTTTTTGCCCTAAGGTTATCTTTAAAATACAGCATCCGGTCTGTTAATGTTCCTTCGCCTGAAGTTGCCATAAATTTCTTCATAATTGGAAATCCGGGCAGTTTTGCCTGAGCCACTAAAAAATCTGTCATAAAATCCGCACTCATCAGGTTATTCTTAGAAACACCGCTTCCGTCAACTATTTTAATATTTTCATGATTTATACCGATTTTTTTACAGTAAGCATCAAACATCTTAAGCGCGGCATCAACCGAGCCTGTTCCGTTTACATACTTGCCGCCCGCAGTTTTAAATACGGTTTCAGCAGCAAGATTGCTGCTTCTTATTAGAATATCTTTCTGAGCAATAAGCAGCGGGTGCTTAACAGAAGAAATTAAATAAACATTATTAGACGGGAGTTTTTTCTCGGTGATATTGCCGTAATATTCAATATTAACATCCCTGAGCGCATCCTCCAGCCTGAGTCTGAAATACCTTTTCAGATTATTTACCGGTATTGCAAAGCCCTGGCTTTTTGAAACAGTACCTTTAACTGAAATCATATCAGGGGCTACCGCGTTATTACGCTCAAACTTTATATTATTTTCACCTCCTGTCACAACAAGATTCATAAAAGTAACAGGATAAAACACCTTTGTATTAATCCCGGCAGGAGACCCCTTAATGGTAGGCGCAACAAGTACACCAAGCAGGTTTCCATCAAGATTGTACGCCCCAAATCGCGGCATAAGGATATTCAAATCATCATCCCATTGCCAGCCCTCACCCCAATCTGCATTATCAAGAATTGAAGCATCTATGTAAATATTTTTTGGAGCAATAACCTTTTTTTCCTTTGCCGCTGTTAAAAGTGTTTTTAAATCATTTGAACTCAAATAAGGATCAGCACCAAGTTTTATATATAAGTCATTATTTGTTGATTTGTATATTGAAGTCTGAAACTGGTAATCAGGACCAAGAGTATCCGCAGCAGCAGCAAGTGTAACCAGTTTCTGTGTAGATGCAGGAGGAACAAGCTTGCCTGCATTAAGTTCATATAAAACACTGCCTGTCTGTGCATTTTTTACAGATACGGAAATGTTATCTTTTGGTATATCCGAATCCGAGATAACTTTATTGAAACTGTCCGCACCAAAACCTAAAGAACCAATGCCGGACAATAGAAATATCCCTAATAAACATAACAGTTTTTTCATACAGATTTTACCTCGTAATTCTCTCTGATGTCTTTCAGTATAGTACAATGATTTTGATATTTATACATATCATTAAAATTTATTTCACAAGAACATAAGCCTTCTCTCTGGTCTTTAATCTCAGCAATTGTTTCGCCTAAATAATCATATATTCTTGAATGCCCGATATTCCATTCAATATCGTTAACAGGTCCTGATTGAGTGAGAGCAACCATATAAACCTGGTTTTCTATAGCTCTTGCCCTGGTAAGAGTTTCCCATGGAACAGGCTTTTTTGAACCCCATGCAGCCATATTTACAATCAAATCGGCACCGGCTTTCCTGTAAGCCCGGAAGATTTCAGGAAATCTAATATCATAACAGATAGTAAGCCCTATTTTTACACCGTCAAGAGTAACCATAACCGGATAATCACCAACCTTTATATAGTCACCCTCACTGCATCCGCAATAAGAGTAAAGATGATTTTTTGAATAAGTAGCAACAAGCCTTCCGCATCTGTCGATTACCGGACAGGTATTTAAAGACTTTCCCTGCTTCATTTTACGGATAAAACTGCCTCCGATAATGTTAACATTATATTGTTTTGCCAAATCAGACAAAAACTGAACAGTTTCTGAGTTTTCAAGATATTCCGCGGCTGCCGGAAAATCTTTGCAAGACCAGCCGACAGTCCAAACTTCAGGCAGAATTAAAAAATCAGCATCTGCCGGAAGCTCTTTTGATACAATATCCTGAACTTTTTTATAATTTGCCTTAACATCTCCGGTTTTTGAATTCATTTGTAAGGCGCAAACTTTTATACTTTTTGTTTCTCCCATAAATTATTTTCTATAGCCTCTCTAAATACCTCAGGCGCCTTTTTCTGTAAATCTTCAAGTGCATTTTTAATAAGTTTCTTTTTATCAGAAAGCTGTTCATCAGGTAAATCTTTCGGAATATAAATTGGCTCACCGTAAAGATTAATAATACGAACTTTGCCAACAGGGAAGGTCATCTTGTCCCATGTAGGAATCGAGTGAAAAGTTTTATCTGCTGAATACCAGCATACAGGAACAATAGGCGCACCTGACATTCTTGCAAGTTTTATCACACCGTTTTTGACTGTATGATAAGGTCCGCCCGGTCCATCAACCATAATAGCGACATCTTCTCCTTTATTGAGCTTTTCAAGCATCTGCATAGAAGATTCCACCGCCCCCTTCTTACCGGAAGATCCTCTTACCGTATTAAAACCCATTCCCTGTGCTGCATAAGTAACAATCTCGCCATCAAATGAGGTGCTTATAAGAATATTAACTCTTGCTTTATCCTGTAATCCATATACGCAAAATTGATCTGAATGCCACATTGCATAAATACAAGGACGATAGTTTTTCTGGTTTATCTCAACTATATGAGTATGAGGCTCCTGAAGTTTCATATAACCCAGAACAGCCTTTTGTAAAATCCAAATATTTTTTTCGTTTATAAGTCTAACCATAAAAAAATTGTACCACAGAAAAAATAACATGTAATCCAACCAATAAAAGTCATTTCATATATTTGACGTACTTGCACTATGATTTTTTTGCAGTATAATCAGGAAAGATACATGTATATAATATAAAGGAAAAGTTATGAAAGTCACATTAGAAAATGAAAAAGAAAATGTTGTTAAGTTAAATATTACTGTTCCTGCTGTTGAAGCTACAAATGCTTATAACCTTGCAGTAAGAAGAATTTCACAGTATGTAAATATAGACGGTTTCAGAAAAGGAAAAGCTCCAAGACAGGTTGTTGAAACCCAGGTAGGAAAAGAAAGAATTAAACAGGAAGCTATTGAAAACCTGATGCCTAAAGTTATTAACGATGCTATTAACGAAAACAACCTTGATGTAATTACTCAACCTTACATTACATCATATGACTTTGAACTCGGAAAAGATTTGAATGTGTCTGTTCACGTTGAAACAAGACCGGAAGTAAAATTAGGTGAGTACAAAGGTTTAAGCGTTGAAGTAGAAGACACTCCGGTTTCTGATGAATCTTTCAACAAAGCGCTGGAAAATATCCAAAACCAGTATGCAGAAGAAAAAATGGTTTTAGACAGACCTGCCAGTGCAACAGACATAGTTAACATTAACTTTGAAGGTTTTTCTAACGGCGAAAAAATTAAAGGCGGAGAAGCAAAAAGCTATAGATTGGATTTAGGACACTCTACATTCATTCCGGGCTTTGCTGAACAAATTGTAGGTAAAAACCTTAATGATGATTTTGAAATTGAAGTTACTTTCCCGGAAGATTATCACGATGAAAAATTAAAAGGTCAGAAAGCAACATTCAAAATTCACCTTAACGAAATTAAAGAAAGAGTTATTCCTGAAATAACAGATGAATTTGCCCAGAGAGTTGGTAAATTCAACAATGTTGATGAATTAAAAGACGATGTAAAAAAATATCTTGAAAATGCAAGAGAAAATGCAAATAAAAATAAATCAGAAAATGAAGTATTCAAAAAAGTTATTGAAGCTGCAGAAGTAGAAATACCTCAGTCAATGGTAGACAGAGAAGCTGATTCATTGCTTGCGGATTACAAAAACAGACTTGCTGCCCAGGGTATTAGCTGGGATATGGTTGCAAAAACCCAGAATGAAGAAGAATTAATGAAAAATATCCAGGATGACGCTAAGTTGAGAATTAAAAATTCTTTAGTTATTGATAAAATTGCTAAAGTTGAAAATATAAAATTGTCACCTTCAGATTTAGACAAAAAATTCCAGGAACTTGGCGCAGCTTACGGGGTTTCACAGCAGGATATTATGAAACAAATCAGCAAAAATCCTGAAATTCTCGGTTCTTTATCTCAACAGGCTATCAATGATAAAGTAAAAGAGTTCTTAATGGAAAACAACAAAGTTGAGGTTGTTGCTCCAAAAGCAGCTAAGTAACAAAAACTGGAAAACTAATAATCCGTATAATATAATGAAATAAGAAAGGAAATAAAAACATGAGTTTTGTACCTGTAGTTATAGAACAATCAAGCAGAGGCGAGCGTTCATTTGATATATTTTCAAGACTGTTAAGAGAAAGAATTATATTTTTGGGCACTCCGATTGATGATATGGTAGCTAACCTTGTTGTTGCCCAGATGCTTTTGCTGGACAGTGAAAACCCTGAAAAAGATATTATGTTATACATCAACAGCCCTGGCGGAAGCGTTACTGCAGGTTTTGCCATCTATGATACAATGCAGCACATTAGAGCTGATGTTTCTACAATTTGTCTGGGACAGGCTGCTTCAATGGGTGCATTCCTGCTATCATCAGGTGCAAAAGGTAAGAGAATGGCTCTTCCGCATTCACGTGTATTAATCCACCAGCCATTAGGCGGAGCACAGGGTCAGGCAACTGATATTGAAATTCAGGCTGCTGAAATAATTAGAATTAAGAAATCTTTAAATGAAATTCTTGCTTCTAATACCGGTCAGTCTATTAAAAAAATCGAAAAAGATACAGACAGAGATTATATTATGACACCGGCAGAAGCTTTAGAATACGGTATGATTGATAAAGTTGTATCAAGAGATGCTATCAAGTAAGCTTGCAGCTTAAGATCAACGGTGAACTTATAAAAATTCGACAATATTGTCGGAAAGGGTTAAAAAAATGCCAAAACACGATGACAGCAGGTTAAAATGTTCTTTCTGCGGGAAGTCGCAGGATCAGGTAAAAAAACTAATTGCCGGTCCTGAGGTTTATATCTGTGATGAGTGTGTTGAACTTTGTAATGAAATTCTCGATGAAGAATTTTTTGAAAATAAAGAAAAAGACGGTGAAAATGCAGAGGAACTAAATGCAGAAAAACCGATTCCAAAACCTCACGAAATTAAGGCTTATTTAGACCAATATATTATTGGTCAGGATGACGCCAAAAAGGTTCTTTCTGTTGCGGTTTATAACCATTACAAACGTTTGAAACACAACAAGTCTGCCGACTTAAAAAATAATGTAGAGATACAGAAATCAAACATTCTGCTGGTTGGACCTACAGGGTCAGGTAAAACGCTTCTTGCTCAGACATTGGCAAAAATGCTTGATGTACCGTTTGCAGTTGCAGATGCAACAACCTTGACAGAAGCCGGATATGTTGGCGATGATGTTGAAAATATTCTTTTGAGATTGTATCAAAATGCAGATTTTGACTCAACAAAAGCTGAACGCGGCATTATTTACATTGATGAAATTGATAAAATTTCAAGAAAATCTGAAAACACTTCAATAACACGTGATGTTTCAGGTGAAGGCGTTCAACAGGCGTTATTGAAAATGATTGAAGGTACTGTAGCCCACGTTCCGCCTCAGGGTGGAAGAAAGCATCCACATCAGGAATTTATTGAAGTTGATACTTCAAATATTCTGTTTATCGTAGGCGGTGCCTTTGTAGGGCTTGAAAAGATTATTGAAAGACGCGCCCAGGTAGGTTCATCTGTAGGCTTTGGCGCAAAAGCTCCTTTATCTCAGGCAGAAAAAGAAGCTAATGCTGCAAAACTATTGAAAAAACTTCAACCGGATGATTTACTCAAGTTTGGTTTAATACCTGAATTTATAGGTCGTATTCCAACCTATGCTGTTTTGGATCCGTTAAATGAAAAAACTTTAAAAATGATTTTAACAGAACCTAAGAATGCTGTTTTAAAACAATATAAATGTTTATTGGAAATGGACGGTGTTGAGCTGGAATTTGAACCTGAAGCGATTGACTTAATCGCACAGGAAGCACTAAAGAGAAATACCGGAGCAAGAGCTTTAAGAGCAATTGTAGAAGAGATAATGCTTGATGTAATGTATGATGTACCATCAAAAGAAAACAAAGGTAAATTTACAGTTACAGCAGATATGGTAAAGAATAGAAATTCAGGCGAACTGATACCTTTACCGACAAAAACAAACGGTGACTCTAAGGAAATTATAGCTTAACCGGTTTAGCGTAAAATATTGGAATTGACTATGGGAAAAGAAAAAACTTTAATCTTGATTGACGGTCATGCTCTGGCATTTAGACAATATTTTGCGCTGGAGAGAACAAATATGAAAACTACAGACGGCACACCAACATGGGCTGTCTATGGTTTTTTTAAGGCTGTTTTTGACCTGTTAAAAAATCCGGAATTAAAGGCTGATGCAATAGCCGTTGCATTCGACGTAAGCCACCATACATTCAGAACCGAAAAATATGCAGAATACAAATCAAACAGGGAAGCAATGCCTGATTTGATGCGTACACAAATGGGAATAATTTATGAAGGTTTAAAAGCTTTTAGTATTCCTATTTATACAAAAGAAGGTTTTGAGGCTGATGATGTTATCGGCTCAATATCAAAACAGGCTTGTGAATTAGGGCACAAAGTTCTAATTCTGACCGGAGATCAGGATGCATTCCAGCTTGTAGATAAAGAAGGCTGCGTAAAGGTTATTATCCCGAGCCGCGGAGATTTAATAGAATATAACTGGAATAAAATTTATGAAAAACTGGGGGTTTACCCGGATCAGGTTATTGATTATAAAGCCCTTAGAGGAGATACTTCCGATTGTATTCCGGGTATCAGGGGAATCGGTGAAAAAACTGCACAAAAGCTGCTTTCCAGATATAGTACTCTTGCCGGAGTATTGGAGCATTGTACAGAAATTCCTGAAAATTCTATCCGAGAAAAAGTCTGTAACGGCAAAGATGATGCACTTCTCAGCCAGTATCTTGCAACGATTGTAAGAGATTTGGATGTTGAATTTGACTTTGACAAAACAAAAGTAGAATTGCCTGATATAAAAGCTGTTACTGAATTTTTGACCAAAATGCAGTTCTATAGCTTTATAAAAAATATAAACGAAATTTTAACCTCATTTAATAAAGAGGAGGCTCCAAAACTTAAAACTTCAAAAAATAAACCCTCCAAAAAAGAGGACAGCGCCCAGCTTCAACTGGGAATATTTACTCAGGTTATACAGGCTGAAGTTAATAAAGACAGCAACTGTTATGAGGGCAAACTTATAACAGACAGTCAGGATTTTGAAAACTTAGTTAATGAATTAAAATCAAAAAGCCTTATAGGTTTTCAGGTTTATGCTGATGTAAAAAGTGCAGTGTCAAGTACTCTGACAGGAATTGCAGTAAGCTGGAATGATATGCTTACTTTTGAAGAAGGGAAGGTTAATTTAAACGAAAAAGTTTCTGACAAGAAAGTTTATTATATCCCTATCAATCACTCAAATCTTGAAAAACAACTAAATCCTGATGATGTTATTAATAGCCTGCGCCCTATATTTGAAAGCGATAACATAAAAAAGATAACTTACGATTCAAAAACAGCATATAATGTGTTAAAAAATTGCGGAATAGAACTAAAAGGAATAAAATTTGATGTAATACTTGCAAGTTATGTTAAAAATCCCGCAAGAAACCATGAGCTTGCAGTTCAGGCGCTTGAACACTTAAATCATGTAATATGTGAGTATGCACCTTTTGAAAAAGACAAGAAAAAACAAATAAAAATAAAAGATGCCAATATTGATAATGTATTACAGCACGCGACCGATGAAGTTGGAATGATAACCGAACTTACAGCATTCTGGCTGATAAAACTCAGCGAAGATGAGGTCAAGTTTATTTATGAAGTTGAAGTTCCTATGGCAGAAGTACTTGCACAGATGGAATTTAACGGAGTATCAGTTAATGTTGATTATTTAAAGCAGCTTTCTAAAACAATGGATAACCAGCTTCACAGACTTGAGAGGAAAATATATGACATAGCGGACTGCGGATTTAATATAAATTCCCCGAAACAGGTCGGTGAAATTCTCTTTGACCAGTTAGGATTAAAAAGCAAGAAAAAACGCGGCAGGGCTCATTATTCGACAAGTGCAGAAGTTTTAGAAGAATTGGCTGAAGAGTATGAGATAGCAAGGCTTATACTTGAATACAGAAAATATGCCAAGCTGAAATCAACTTATACAGACGCACTGCCGGCTTTGATTGATCCGGTTGATAACCGTATACACACGACATATAACCAGACAATTACCGCAACCGGCAGATTATCTTCGTCAAATCCTAACCTGCAAAATATTCCTATCAGAACAGAAGAAGGAAATAAGATAAGAACAGCGTTTATTCCTGAAAATAAAAAAACTGCGGTGATACTGTCCGCAGACTATTCACAGATTGAATTAAGGCTTCTTGCTCATATTTCAGGGGATAAGCATCTTATTGATGCCTTTAAATCCGGAATTGATGTCCACACGCTGACTGCATCAAAAGTCTTTGAAGTTCCGGTTGATGAAGTTACCAAAGAAATGAGATACAAAGCAAAAGCAGTCAATTTTGGTATTATTTACGGTCAAAGCAAGTACGGGCTTGCAAAAGCTTTAGGCATCTCAAACGACGAAGCTGATTTATTTATTCATAAGTATTTTGCCACATATCCGAAAATTAAAGCTTATATGGAAGCAACTGTAAAACAGGCTGAATTAAACGGATATGTAGAAACAATATTCGGGCGGAAAAGATACCTGAAAGCTGAGCTTGCCAGCCCGAACAATATGATTAGAGAGTTTGCCAAAAGAGCTGCCATTAACCAGCCTATGCAGGGAACCGCTGCGGATTTAATGAAAATAGCTATGATTGATTTTTCTAAAAAGTTGAAGGAAAATAATCTTAAATCAAAAATGATAATGCAGGTACACGATGAACTTGTGGTAGAGGCACTAAAAACAGAGTTAGACCAGATTAAAAAATTGATAAGAGAGTCAATGGAACTTCACCAGCCTCTGGCAGTTCCTCTGGTAGTTGATATTAGTACAGGTGACACATGGAAAGAATAAGAAAATATTTTTTAATTGTATTATGTTTATTATTTTTTGCAGGAGCAGCGGTTAATGCGGAAGAAACCGGTTTGAGCCTGAGCACGCTTGTAACACCGCAGAATGTTCCTTTTGAACACTGTACACGTATATACCCGATGAAGCCGGAAAAATTATTCTATATGACGATTGCAAGTATTAATGCTAATCGGTTTGAGCCTTTAGAAATGCAGTCAAAAACAGGCTATATTCTTTTTAATGCAGTCAATAAAGAATTTTTGGCAAGTATTATAAACGTAGATAATGCTAATAGCATGCTGAAAATTACCCCTACAAATAACAATTACTATTTTGCTCCGGGAATAGTTTCAAATATTTATAAATACATTGATATGTACGGGGCTACACCTTTGACTGAAGTAAAACCGGCTCAACAGTAGGCTTTTAATTAAGCATATCAAAAGCTTCATTGACAATGTTTTCAATATCAGGCACTATGCCATCAGTTTCTGTTGAAAGCCATATAAGGTATTCAATATTTCCGGACGGCCCTTTTATTGAAGAGTAAGTTAAGCCTTTAACAAAATAACCTGTTGATATAGCAAAATCGGTAACATTTTTAATAACTGCGGCATGAACTTTTTTATCTCTAACAACACCGCCTTTTTCAACGTTTTCTTTACCGGCTTCAAATTGCGGCTTTATCAGGCATATCATTTCATGGAAATTTGGATTGAGAAGCTTTTTAAGATTTTCAAGAACTTTTGTAAGAGAGATAAAAGATAAGTCACTTACCAGCAGATTTGCAACCGGCTCATTTTCAGAATAAATATCATCAAAGGTGCAGATTTTGAGATTTGTACGCTCAATGGTTTTAACTCTTTTATCAGCCCTGATTTTCCAATCAAGCTGCCCGTAGCCGACATCCACTGCATATACAAACTCTGCACCATTCTGCAAAAGACAATCAGTAAAACCTCCGGTTGACGCTCCTGCATCAAAACAAATCCGCCCCTCAACCTTTACAGGGAAAGTATCAAGCGCCTTTTTAAGCTTAAATCCGCCGCGTGACACATACGGCATAGACTTTACTAAAATATCATACTCTTTATCCGGTGAAATCTGGAACCCTGCTTTTGTAATATATTCATCATTAATTTTAACGTGACCTGCAAGTATGGCAGAAGCAGCTTTACTTTTGGTTTCAAAGTAACCTAAATCAACAAGGTATTTATCCAGTCTTTCCTTTTTCATAATTTTAAAATATCATAAGGAAAAACTTTTTACCATATGAGATGTCCGAAAAAATTCCGCAATAAGGAACGTGAGCGGAATTTTAGAGCGGCGTATTAGACAGCGAGAGTGAGCAGAGGGCGAAACGGCGACACGAAGGCGGCGGCGTTGATGACCCGTTTAATGCGAACGAGCAAGACAGCGAAGCTGCGCGCGACACTCGAAGGCGGGCGTAAGCAGCGGAAGTCTGCTTTTGACACAAAATTGATTTTTGCACTAAACTATGTTAAAATAAGAAAATATATTGTAATATGTTATAATAAATTTAAGTAAAGGAGGATATACATGCAAAATACAATTATAGCTTCAAATTCAAAGAGGGGGGGGGGGCTTAGATAGTGCCGGCGGGCTTTTTCACGCTTCGGGATTCTCCCGCTCCGCGTTTACCTTAGCGGAAGTTTTAATTACTCTTGGTATCATTGGGGTCGTTGCAGCTATGACTCTCCCGTCACTTGTTAACAATTACAAAGAAAAAGAGCTTGTTACAAGGACTAAAAAACTATATTCAAATATCCAAAATGCTGTTCTGCTGGCTCAAAAAGATTTAGGTACTGTTGGGGATAATACTTTTTTATTTGATGTTTCACAAACGTCTGCACAGGCTGCGCAAAAATTTGCTAAATATTTCAACGGTGCTAAGGTTTGTGAATCTTCTTCACAAAAAGGCTGTAGCAGTTATTTCTACAACGTTAAATATGCTACAAAGAAAACCTCCGGAGCTGGGGATACGCTTGTAGATTACACTCTGGACAGCCCCAAAATACTACTAAATGATGGTTCTACTATTCAAGTACAACAATACTCCTCATGTTACAGAGTGCAAGAGGGAGATTGCGTTCAGGATTCATCCGGCAATTGTACAAAAGACGAAAACGGCAACACTACGGAAAAAGACACTATACATACACACTGTGCAACTTTGACTATAGATGTAAACGGACTGAAACTTCCTAATCAATATGGTGCGGATGTGTATGCTATTTATGTTTACCAGAATAAAGTGGGACCTTCTTCCTGGAACCCGACCGGAGCAGCCAGCCTTAAAAATATTCTTACCGGAAAAGACAAACTGGAATATGAAAAATATACTGTAGGAACAAAAAAATAAATATAAACCGCTCTTCTATAGAGCGGTTATTTTATTGCAAAAACTTTCTCTGCGTTTTGTGAACTCGCCTGTACAATATTTTCAAAAGAAACATTGCGGATTTTTGAAATTTCTTCTGCAACAAATCTTACATAAGCCGGCTGGTTTTCTTTTCCTCTATACGGCACCGGAGTAAGGTAAGGTGCATCAGTTTCAAGAAGAAGCTTTTCTAATGGAATATCAGCAGCAACTTCTTTCATCTTAACGGCATTTTTAAATGTTACAACACCGCCCAGTGCCAGATACCAGCCCTCTTTTATACACTCGCGTGCAAATTCAACGCTGCCGGAAAAACAGTGCATTACAACTTTTGAGCCTTTATTATATTCCTTTAAAATATCAAAAGTATCTTTATGAGCCTCTCTGTCATGGACACAAATTGGCAAATTTAATTCATTTGCAAGCTTTATCTGCTTTATGAAAACTTCTTTTTGCAAATCTACAAAACTTTTATCCCAGTAATAATCCAGACCTATTTCCCCTATACCAACAATTTTAGGATTGTCAGAGTAGTTTTTTATCCTGTCAATCAGTTCATCATCCCAGTCTTTAGCTTCCGATGGGTGAACTCCAAGCAGTCCGTAAAGCTCGTCATATTTATTTACAAGCTCAAAAATCTTATCAACATCTTTCGGGTAAGCACAAGGAACAATAATCTTTTTTACCCCGTTTTCTTTTGCATTCTTTATTGCATCTTCAATGCTAATCCCCTCAAGCATATCTACATGAGAATGTGTATCAATTAAATATGTTTCGTTCATATAACAATTATACCACATCTGAAATTTGTGATATAATCACCTTGTATGGAAGACCGAGCATTAAAAATTTCAATAGCACATCTATATCCTGAATTATTAAACCTTTACGGAGATATAGGGAATATAATTACCCTTAAAAAACGCTGTGAGTGGCGCGGCATTGAGGTTGATTTTGAAGAAATTCATGTTAAAGACGAAATAAAAGAACATGACCTTTATTTTATCGGCGGAGGGCAGGACAAACAGCAGGAAGAAGTTGCCGATATTCTATATTCACATAAAGATTTTTTGCTGAAAGAACGCGATAACGGCGCTGTATTTTTAGGAATTTGCGGAGGGTACCAGCTTTTCGGGCATTATTATCAGCCGCATGACAAAGAAAAATTAAAAGGTATAAGCCTTATAGATGCTTACACTGTTGCCGGCAGCAAAAGGTTTATCGGAAATGTTACAGCCGAAACCGGTTTTCTAAATCCGAAAACCATTGTAGGATTTGAAAACCACAGCGGGCTTACTTACCTTCAGGGTGATACAAAACCGCTTGCTTATGTTACAACCGGAAACGGAAACAATGGTTCTGACAAGACAGAAGGCGCCCGTTTTAAAAATGTCTTTGGTACATACCTGCATGGCTCTTTTCTTCCCAAAAACCCTCATTTTGCAGATTACCTCATTGAACTTGCACTTGAAAAACGCTGCGGTGAAAAAATTATGCTGACCCCTCTTGATGATAAAATTGAAATGGATACTCATTATTCCTTAATAAATAAGGCTTATTAATTGACTTTAATCTTTAATCTTTAGTATAATTAAAGAATGGGAGCGCTAAAAAAATACTTTAGACAATCAGCAACATATAAGATTTACAAAGGTCTTAGTGAAGAAATTGTTGATTTTTTAGATACCCTCGGAAGAATTGTTCAGAGCGGATTTGCAGCGCTTAAATATATTCTTACATTCCAGATTGAGAGAAAAGAGCTTATGGCACAGTGTGAGCGGTTTGGGATAAGTTCACTGCCTATAACTCTTTCTATTGTTGGAATGACATCAATTATTGTAGCCTCGCAGGTTGCCTCTGAAATGGTAAAACAGGGCGGAGGTCATTTTGTAGGCTTGATGATGACAATGCTTATTGTGCGTGAAGTCGGTGCAATTATGTCCGGATTTGCAATAATTTCTATGATAGGGTCTTCAATTGCTTCAGAAATTGCAACAATGCGCGTTACTGAGCAGATAGACGCTTTAAAAGTTTTAAAAGTAGATCCTGTCAGGTATCTTTTTGTGCCAAGAATTTTATCAGGAATAATGATGATGCCGGTTGTTGTAATCATAGCTTCAATTGTCGGAGTTTTGGCAGGGGCTGTTACAACCAGGTTAACAACAGAATTAGGGTACAGGGCGTATTTTGATTCAGCATGGCTTGGCGTTTATATGAAAGATTTGAGTGTCAGCCTTTTAAAAGCCGTATGTTTTGGAGGAACTATTGCTCTTATAAGCTGTGCCTGCGGTTATGCAGCCAGAGGCGGTGCAAAAGGGGTGGGGCTTGCTACAACCAAGGCGGTTGTCTGGTCTTTTGTTGCCATTGTAATATGGGATATGATTTTCGCGATTATATTCTTCTTTTAATAATAAAGGATAATTTATGAGTATAGAAGTTAAAAATCTTGTAAAAATATTTGACGAAAAAAGAGTAATAGACGACGTTTCTTTTACTGTTGAAGATGGAGAAACTCTTGCTATAGTCGGATTTAGCGGTTCAGGAAAAAGTACTATTCTAAAGCTTATATGCGGTCTTATAGAAAAGGATGAAGGTGAAATTATAACATCGGAAGGCGATATTGCAATGGTATTCCAGTACTCAGCACTCTTTGATTCTCTTGATGTTGCTGATAATATATCTTTTGCACTCAGAGAAAGACGCGAATTAAGAAACAGGTATTCAGAAGAAGAACTGGAAAAAATTGTAGCCCAAAAGCTTGAGCTTGTAGGCTTAAAAGGCATTGAAAGGAAATTTCCGTCAGAGCTTTCCGGCGGTATGCAAAAACGTGTAAGCTTTGCCCGCGCAATTGTTACGGAACCAAAGACAATCCTCTATGACGAGCCGACAGCCGGTCTTGATCCTATATCCTCAACTCTTATAGAGGATTACATTGTAAGGCTGAAACAGGAAACTAATGCAGCATCTATTGTTGTAACACACCAGATGTCTACTATTACACGAACGGCAAACAAAATTATTATGCTATATGACGGTAAGATAGTGTTTGCCGGAACACCTGAAGAAATGCTCCGGCAGGATACGCCTTATACCAAGCAGTTTGTAACTGCCTCACTTGAAGGTCCGATGAAAATGATTGCGTAATAGAAAATTTTTAAATATGAGAAAAAAAAAGAGGGATATATTATGAAAACTATAGAAAATTTATCAGAAAAACTATTCAACAAGGATGTAATGTCGCTTGATACATACATTATGTTCAAATTAAAAGAAAAAACAGAACAATTAAAACCGGAATTAATAAAAAGAAACAGGGCTCCAATTTCTTTATCAATGGGCGCTCCGACAGCAGCACCACCAAAAGAACTGCTTGACAAATTAAAAGAAGTTTTGACAGAAGACGGCATACATCTGTATTCAACACCTAAAGGCGAAGCATACTACAGAAAAGCGGTTGCTGAAAGAATGAAAAAACGTTTCGGAGTGGAACTCAATCCTGATACAGAAATTTTTTCTCTTATGGGTTCAAAAGAAGGTATTGCAAACCTTGTCAGATTTTTAATCACACCTAAAGAAAACCCGCTTGATAAAGATGTAATCATGGTTCCTGATCCAGGTTATGCTTCATACCTGCAATTTATTAAATGTTCAGGCGGAGTGGCATATCCTGTGCCGTTAACTTATGAAAATGATTTTAAACCGGATATGGACAAGATTTGGGACAAAATGCTCAATGAAGGTTATAAAGCTGAAAATGTTAAAGCGTTAATTATAAATTACCCGAACAATCCTTTAGGCGTAAGTACTACAAAAGAATATGTTAAATCTGTAATTGAGTTTTGTAAAAAACATGAAATTCTTTTAATCTCAGATGCAGCATATTGCGATTTATATTTTGACGAGAATGAAAAGCCTTTCAGCATATTTGAACTTGAAGGAGCAAAAGACATTGCTGTAGAATTTTTCAGTCTGTCAAAACCATATGCAATAACCGGCTGGCGGCTGGGCTGGGTTTGCGGTAATAAAGATATTGTACAGCGTTTGGGCAAAGGAAAATCTACGATTGATAACGGTATATTTAAAGCTCTTCAAAAAGCTTGCGCGTATATACTTAATTCAGAAGCCGGCGACAAATATATAGAGCAAGGGAATATGAATTACAAACATAAACAGGCTATTATGGTAAAAGGTTTTAAAGAACTCGGCTGGCCTATTGAAGAAGCAAAAGTTCCGCATACAACATTCTATCTCTGGCTTCCAATACCTAAAAAATACACATCTGCATTTGATTTCTGTGCCGATGTATTAGAAAAATCAGGAGTAGTCCTCGTACCAGGAAATGCTTTCGGTGCTCATGGAGAAGGTTTCTTCAGGCTTTCATATGTTTGCAGTGATGAACAGCTTCAGGAAGTAATTGACCGCTTCAAAGCTGACGGGTTTTACTATGACAGATAATAAATTAAATTAATACACTAAAAACTCCGGTTTATATAACTAACCGGAGTTTTTTATTATATATAAAAATTACACACAAATTAATTAGCAGCTGAGAGCCATTAAAGCTTTAACTGAACGGGCATTATCCCTTACTTCTTCTTCAGAGTGATTTTCAACGGTATCTTCAAGAATTTTAATAGCTTCTGTTTTATCTTCAAGAGCTAATAATTCGTTGATTGTACTCATTGCAACAAGAGTACTCAAATCATTAATACCTTTTCCCTGATTTGAAATAACAACTTCAAGGGAATCATGCACATTTTTCTTAACCAAAGCGCGGGAAGTCATTTCTCTAACTTCATCTATTGAAGAGTTAGTTCCTACTTCATTAAGAACTCTGATAGAATCAGGATCCTGGTGAATTGCTAAAGCATCAATAATATTTTTTACGTTTCTTCTATCCATCTTCTATCCTCCTTACGCTGCAATCGAAAGCCCAAGCTCATCTTTTAACATTGTTTCAAGACTGCCGGTGTCTTTTTTAGCATAATTATTAACAATCATATTATCCTGCATTGCATTCCAGCTTTCTTTAATAGATTTAACCGGATTTGCAATAGAAATTTCTATCTCGTTTAATTTGTTCCAGCCGTTAATAACGCTGTCTTTAGCTTTTTTACCAAATTCAACAACAGACTCAAAACCTGAACGGATTTTTGAACCCATATTTGAAATAGAGCTTACTAAAGCGCTTGCTTTTAATTTACCGGTAAAACTTGGCTTGTCTTTTGTTTCAAATACGTCAGCTGTTAAAACATTGCCTTTGAATGAAGTAGCAACAAACGGATTTGTGGTTCTGGATACAACTTTTTCGTGTTTTGTCGAATTAAACAGACGTTCACGAACCGCATCAATTGAAAAACTTCCCATTATATAATCCTTTCTCTCTGTAAATACTTTACATTATAAGGATAACATAACTCTCTATATATCAATCAACCTTTTGGTGTATTGTTTGTAAAAATACCTATACTTTAGTTGCAAATATCATGCTGTATTTGTGTTATGATTATAATATGGGATATGTAGAAGAGTTAAAAGAATTTGTAGAAGTAATAGCCAGACTGCGTGCACCTGGAGGCTGCCAGTGGGACAGAGAACAAACACACCGTTCACTGCGTCCTAATATGCTGGAAGAAGCTTACGAGGCAGTTGACGCAATGGATGATGATGACATGGTTCATTTGCAGGAAGAACTCGGAGATGTTCTCTTGCAGGTAGTTCTGCATGCACAAATTGCAAGTGAAGAAGGAGCATTCACTATCGAAGACGTCACCCGCGGGATTAAGGATAAAATTATCCACAGACATCCGCATGTTTTCGGTGATACAAAAGTAACTTCAACAAAGGAGATTTTAGATAACTGGGACAAGCTGAAGGCTGAGGAAAAGAAACACCGCAAGTCTGCAATGGACGGAATTTCAAGAGCGCAGTCTGCACTGATGAGCGCACAAAAAATCAGCAAAAAAGCTGTTAAGCAAGGATTTGAATGGCCTGATGAGCAATCTTTATATGACTGCATAATGTCTGAGTTTAAAGAGTTTAAGGAAGCAAAAAAAGAACAAAACAGAGAGCATATGGAAGAAGAATTTGGCGACATACTTTTCGCTATTGTTAACCTTGCCCGCTGGAATAAGATTGATGCAGAGCAGGCTCTTTTAAAAGCAAATAAAAAATTCATTGCCAGATTTAGAAAAATGGAAGAGCTGGCTGATAAACCATTAACCGAATATTCAATTGATGAATATGATAAGTTATGGAAAACTGCAAAAAAAGCACTAAGTTAGTACAAGACTTTTCCGATGGGTTCTTTGGTGCTGCACAGGCGGCAAAAGCCTAAGCCAATTACATTTAAGGGTTATGTTAACAAATATTAAGGAATGTTGTTTTAAAAAGGCAATTTCTTTAGAAAAAAATCCTTTATAGAAATATAAGGAAAGAGGATTAATATGAAAGAACAAGAATTAAATACAATGATGTCTGTAGTTTCTGACCCAATCAAGAATGTTTATAAAATCAATTCAAGAAAAGATTTGGAAGAAATTCAAAGAATTATCAGAATTTTTAATATCTCTGAAGAACAGCATAATAAACATGCAATGCTGTCAATCAAGAACCTTGCAACTTTCAGATTAGTTCTCAGCAACAACTAATAAATATACATTGCCCAATATCCTAAAAATGATAAAACAAAAGCCTTGCAATAAAATGCAGGGCTTTTAAGTTTTTACCAGGGGAAATCATCCTTAATCTGCCAGCCGTCTTTCACAATTTTTGAGGTACAGTTGAGCCTTCTCTCCGGTAGAATTTCCGCTTTGCATTCATAACCGCCTATTGTACCCCAATCAAAATACCCCAGCCGGTTTCCTTTTGTCTGATTTTTATTTATTCTGAACAAAAAATCTGTCCTGGAATAATTTCTCCCTTTTTCAGAAAGGCTAAACCTGCCGTTTTCATTTTTTAATGAACAGATAAGGTATAAAGTTGATTGAAGTTGATCATGTCCACCATCCAGCATAAATCTTATATTCACACCATTAGCCAGCGTAATACAATATGAAGATTTATCAACAACACTCGTATTTATATTCTTTTTACAATACCCGGCTTCTTTTACTTTTTTTAAATAAGGCACAAAATATTTTGAAGCTACAGTTGTTGCATTATGTGTATTTACCTGAGAGCCAAAATCCCATTCGCTTACATCACCGTAATCTGCCACAGCGCGAGTCATTACTTCTGATAATATTGCATTAGTTGTTTTTATTCTGTTTAGAAAAACAGCTTTCTGATATTTATTTACAACAGATGGAATTGTCATTGCTGCGACAACACCAATTATTCCCAGAGTTATCAAAACTTCTGCAAGTGTAAAGCCTCTTTGCTGTTTCTTTTGTGTGGCGGCGCGAAATGGCTCGCTGCCTGCGCAAA
>HF989714.1:5133-33163 GCA_000431315.1 Brachyspira sp. CAG:484 | reverse complement strand
CCGGCGGGCTTTTTCACGCTTTGGGATTATCCCGCAAACCTGCTTTTACTTTAGCGGAAGTTTTAATTACACTGGGTGTTATTGGTATTGTTGCTGCATTGACACTGCCAAATATGATTAAAAAACATAGAAATAAGGTATTAGAAACCCAATTCAAAGCTGCTTATAGTATCATTCAACAAGCGTCATACAAAATGTATATGGAAAACGAAGGAGATTTTATTGATTTTCTCGGACACTCGACTGGAGCAGGATATATATCTAAATATAGAGAGAAATACGTAGAATTAGCACCAAAATATTATAAAGTAATTAAAAATTTAGATAAAACAGAAACTGCAGATTTAAAAATGTATACTTCTAACGGAAATGAATTTACTTATAACGGAAGTTTTTTATCATTTTCTCCAATGATACTGCCTAACGGTATGCTGCTTTCATTCAACTCTCACACAGGCGGGAATATTATTATTTATGTAGATACAAATGGTCCGTTTAAAAACCCAAACAGGTTTGGTTATGATTTATTCCGGCTTGAAATGACAAAAAACGGGAAAATTATAGGAGATCAAGATACAAACAATGATACATGTTATTTCTACAATGGTCATGATTGGGATAATGAAGGTACAGGCTGCGGGCGCTATGCAATTGCAGATGAATTTCCACATAACAAAAATAAAAGTTATTGGCAAAATCTTCCATAACTAAAAAAGAACCGCCTAAAAAGGCGGTTCTTTTAAATTTGCCTAAGCAATCAAACTACTTAGATGGATAGTAATCTCTTACAATACCTTCATAAGCATCTTTGTAGATTGCTTTGATGTCTTCCATCAACGGATAAGCAGGGTTTGCGCCTGTACATTGATCGTCGAATGCCAATTCAACCATTTCATCCAACTTAGCGTTGAAGTCAGCTTCAGTAACACCGAAGTCTTTGATTGAATTAGGAAGATTAATAGCTTTCATTAATCTATCAATTTCCTTGATTAACAATTCAACTTTTTCATCATCGTTCTTACCGCCTAAGCCAAGTTCATCTGCAATTTGACCGTATTTAGCCTTAGCATTAGGGAACTTGTATTGAGGGAAGATACATTGTTTTTTCGGACAATCAACTGCGTTGTATTTGATTACCTGTCTGATTAACAATGCGTTTGCAACACCGTGAGGTACATTAAACATAGCACCCAATTTGTGAGCCATAGAGTGGCACAAACCTAAGAATGAGTTAGCAAATGCCATACCTGCAATTGTTGCTGCATAGTGCATTTTTTCTCTTGCGATAGGATCGTTAGCACCTTCGTGGTAAGATCTTTCGAGGTATCTGAATACTAACTTAGTTGCTTCAAGAGCATTTGAATTTGTGAAGTTAGTTGCCAATGCTGAAACATAAGCTTCTGTAGCGTGAACAAGTGCGTCAATACCTGATGCAGCTGTCAAGCCTTTTGGCATACCGTCAACAAAGTTAGGGTCAATGATAGCCATATTAGGAGTTAATGCGTAATCAGCAATAGCGTATTTTACGTGAGTTTCGTCATCTGTGATAATAGCGAAAGGTGTAACTTCTGAACCTGTGCCTGAAGTTGTAGGGATAGCAACCATTGTAGCTTTTTTACCCAATTCAGGGATTCTGCAAATTCTCTTTCTAATATCCATAAATCTCATAGAGATGTCTTCAAATACAGTGTCAGGCTGTTCATACATTAACCACATAATTTTTGCAGCATCCATTGGAGAACCACCGCCTAATGAAATGATAACATCAGGTTCATAAGGTCTGATAATTTCCATAGCCTGATTAATTGTAGATAATGTAGGATCCGGTTTAACATCAAAGAAGATTTGATGGTCAATACCAACTTCATCTAAAACTTTAACGATACTATCAACAGCACCTGAATTGAACAAGAATCTGTCAGTTACAATAAAGGCACGTTTTTTGCCTTCAAGTTCACGGAGAGCTAAATCAACAGCACCTCTCTTGAAGTAAACTTTTGGCGGAACTTTGAACCAAAGCATATTTTCTCTCCTTTCAGCAACTGTCTTGTAGTTCAATAAATTTTCAACACCGATATTACCGGATACGGCGTTTTTACCCCATGAACCGCATCCAAGTGAAAGTGACGGTTCTAATTTGAAGTTATACAAATCACCAATACCGCCTTGTGCTGATGGAGAGTTAATCAGAACTCTACATGCAGGCATTTTTTCTGCAAATCTGTCAACTCTTTCCTGGCTGCGTGTATCTGTATAAAGGTCTGCTGAGTGACCTGCTCCGCCTTTTGATACGAGCTCATAAGTCATTTCTGTAGCTTCTTCAAAGTCTTTAGCTCTGTACATAGTTAAGACAGGAGATAATTTTTCTCTAGAGAACGGATCTTCCCAGTCTACAGAAGGTCTTTCTGCCAAAATGATTTTTGCAGTCTTAGGGATTTCAAATCCTGCTAACTCTGCAATCTTCCAAGCCGGCTGACCAACAATATCAGGGTGTGCTGTACCGCGTTTAGGGTCAATGAACGGAAGGTCAATCATTTTCTTTTCTTCTTTTTCATTGATAAGGTATGCACCTCTGTAGATAAATTCTTTTTTAACTTCTTCATAAACTTTATCAACAACAACAACTGATTGTTCAGAAGCACAAATCATACCGTTATCGAAAGTTTTTGACATAAGGATTGAAGAAACAGCCATTTTAATATCAGCAGTTTCGTCAATAACAGCAGCAGCATTACCAGGTCCTACACCTAAAGCAGGGTTGCCTGATGAGTATGCAGCTTTAACCATACCAGGACCGCCTGTAGCTAAGATACAAGCAATGTCAGGGTGTTTCATTAATTGGTTAGACAAATCAATTGACGGAATATCAATCCATCCGATAATATCTTCCGGAGCGCCGGCTTTAACAGCAGCTTCCAACACGATTTTAGCAGCTTCAATTGTACATTTTGTAGCTCTAGGGTGTGGAGAGAAGATAATAGCGTTTCTTGTTTTCAAAGCGATTAAAGATTTGAAAATTGCAGTTGAAGTAGGGTTAGTTGTAGGAACAATACCTGCAATAACACCGAGAGGTTCTGCAACTGTTTTAATACCATTAGCTTTGTCTTCTTTAATAATTCCGCAAGTTTTAACATTTTTATGTTTGTTGTAGATGTATTCTGAAGCAAAATGGTTTTTGATAATTTTATCTTCAAGAACACCCATACCGGTTTCTTCTACAGCCATTCTTGCTAAAGGAATACGTGCTTTATCAGCAGCTGTAGCTGCGGCTTTAAAAATTGCATCCACTTGTTCCTGAGTGAATGTTGAATAAATCTTCTGAGCTTTTTTAACTCTTTCGATTAGCATTTCCAATTTTTCGGCGCTGTCAACCACAGAAGAGCTGTTTAAAGCTTTTTCAAGGGTTTCAACGGTCTTTTTGCTTTTTGTTGTCATAAGTTTGTTCTCCTTTATGTAACTTATTTATTTGCTATTATGTAATTCCATTCGCAAATCATTCGTGATTTATTTCACAATTACATTTTATAGCAAATAAAAACAAAAAGCAAGTGTATTTAATACAATCTTTATACAAGTTTAATATTTTGCATAGTGTAATATCTGTTTATTTTTTAGCGCGTCTTGATGCTTTATAAGCTTCCCATTCAGCATCTTCGCGTTTCTGATTGTTTGCTTTAAATTCCTGATCTACCTGACCATTGCCAGACTCATCCGCGGCAGGTCTGCTTGAAGGAGAAGCTCCTTGGGCGGAAGATGAACCTGTGCTTTGTCCTGATATATTGGTTCCTCTGTTTTCACCTGCTCCAGACTTGTATTTTGAATAATCATCATTAATTAAATAAATATCATTGCCGCTTCCTGGCTCTTGATTTGCTTTTGCATTATTATATTCAGAAATGAAAGTTTTGGAATCTACTTCCTGTCCATTTACCAGATATTTTCCGTTTTCCACAGTAAAGGTTTGCGGCTCATCCTGCCCTTCGATATACACATCTGTTGTTGAGCCAGGGGAAAATCCTGCTTGAACTACGTTTTGATCCATATTTTGAGCGGCATCATACATATCTTTATTTGTTTGATAACCATTAACAAAATAATTTCCATTATCTTCATAAACATTAGACTGGGCGCCGGAATTTATACCAGACGCATCTGTAGAACCGTCAGCAGGAGTATTTGCATCCATTTGCTGCATTTTTTGTTCACCTTGCTCAATACCTTCAGTTAATTCTTCACCTCTGGCTTCTGTAGTTTGAACCTGGGCTTCTGCAGCTTCTGTATTAGATACAGCCTGTTCCAGTCCGGCTTGCGCTTCTGTATTCTGTTGTTCTGACACCTGCACTTCCTGCTCCGAAGCAGAAACACCTTCTTGGGCTTGAGTTTCTCGTTGTTTTGCCTCATCAAGTTTCTTTTGCGCCAGTTGTTCTTCCTGTTTGGCTGTATTTAAATCACCCTGAGCTTTTGCAATTGCTGCACTATTAGGATTTTCAGGTGTTGCGGCTGCTTTTGCTGCATCAAGAGCCTGCTGTGCTGTTGCAACATTAGTTTTGGCAGTTTGCAAACCCTGCTCAGCATTTTGCACTTCGGTCTGAGCATTGTTCAGCTCCTGATTTGCACCATCTAAGCCCTGGTTAGCCTCGTCTAACCCTGCTTCAGCGGATTCTGCACCCTGCTGGGCTTTTGTTTCTTGATTTTGTGAAGTTTTTAGAGCTTTGTTGTCATTTTGAAGATTTTGTTGAACTGCCTGATTATCATTGTTTGCACTTTGTAATGCCTGATTAAGCGTTGCTTTATCCTGTGCATTTTGAATATCATTCAATGATTGTTTACCAATCTCAGAGCCATTTTTAGCTGCATCGGATTTTTTGCCGCCAAATAAATCTTTTACAAACTTAACAGCTGAATTAAAGCCTGATTTTATTTCTTCACCTATTGAACTAAATGCTTCTTTTATAACGCTGCCGGCATCTTTTAAAATATCTTTAAATGATTTATCTGCCCCCTGGGCATTTTTATCATCGTTGCCGACTGAATTAAGCATTGCATATTTGTTATCATACTGTACACCGTTAAAATTAAGCGAGCTGGTATTATTTGCAGCAAACAGATTAGGTTTTCCGGCAGTAAATATCCCCGTATTCATACTAAGCTGAGGGTTAAAACCGGATGAACGCACGCCCATGCCAAATTTAGTACGCTGCATCTGCTGGTACATTTTTACATTCATGCCAAACTGACTGTCAAATCCTACACTACACATAGCCCCTCCTTTGCGTTATTAAGGAGAAGCATAAAAATATGCTATTATCTTTTTGAATAATTCGTACCAAAATTACTCTCTTCTTTTAAATATAGTTATACGTAAATATATAAAAACATGCCATAACAATAAATTTCAGACTTTCTTATTTTTGTAACATACTTAATATTTCAACTACACAGATGACGGCATTTATATTTAAATATTGTATAGTTCTGTTATGAAAAATATTTCAGCAAAAATAAAATACTTCTTTCTTTCAGTAAAAGAAAATATATTAACGAAAATGCTGGGCAGACACCTAGATACTTCGTTTTCAAATTCTACAAGCAAAACTATAATTTCCGGCACAGAAACCGTTACATTGAGTGCGCAGACAAACCAAAATATAGAACTGGTACGCAAAAATGTTTCTGATATAATGTCAGCCTGTGCAAACAATCCTGATAAACTGCTTGAATATATAGAGGCACAGGGGACAAAAGTTTATAAGTTGAAAAATGCAGACAAAATTCTAAAATCAATAGGGGAAGAAGAAGGTTTAATAACACCATTGAAAGGATATAAAGCTTTATATCTTAACTTTTTCATAAAACACAAAATAGGCTTTACAAGTACACCTGCAATAGTTTTGAGCGAAGGTATAATTGAACCGTACTATCTGCTGCGGGAATTTTATAAATGGTACTCTCTTAATATGAAACTTCCCGGCTTCAATTTTGAAGCACAGGAAAATTTCAAAAAGTATTTAAAAAATGTTAATGATCCCTCAATAAGAAAACTTAATTACAAGTCAATGCTTGAGTTAAAAGAAGCAATAGCCCGCGACAGCGAGGCAAATGAATTTGTTATTAATGCAGTCAAACAAAAAGAAGGCGGCGCAAACGTTTTCAAAAAAATGAATAACGGCGGCGCAAACATCTAATAATCAGACGCTATTAGGTAGAAGCAAAAAGAAAGTCCTCTTTCCAAACCTTAAATCCACCTTGCAAAAGCACGCAAGGATAGCTGTAATCAGCAAGAATAAGGCACGCCTGAGCACCGAGATGACACTGGGAATTATAACAATAGACAACTGTTGTTTTTTCTTTATCAAGCTTATCAAGGTTATCAGCAAGCTCCTCTTTGGTAAGAGAAATTGCGCCCGGAATATGCGAAATATCAAAATCAGCATGGCGTCTGACATCCAGAAGATTTATATGCTCTTCATCCATCAGGTTTTTAAGTTCAAGCGGACCAATTGTATAAGCAAGGTATTCTAAGAAATAATTTCTTGCGGAATCCGCATTTTTTCGTAATTCTTTAATTTTGTCATCCATAATTTGTTATCCTTTCCTTTCTCAAGGAAAGGATAAATCAAACTATGAATTTTATACTTAGTAACATGGAGTATATTACTATCAGTAAATTGGGGGGTAAACGTAAATCTCGATACAACCGTTAATTTCAATCAGCTGAAAAATTAGCCGATGAAAGAAATTTGTTTAGGGTTGCTAACTTGATTTTTCTGTTCTGATTGAACAGCCATATTATAAGCCTTGACAAGTTTGTAAACAAAAGCTTTAGCAGGATTTGTCTGAACTGCATCAGCCTTTTTTGTCATATATAAATTACCAGCAAACTCTCTTTTTGCATCAGGAGCCTGCAAAGATAAAATACCTACGCTTGAGGTTATATTGTTTAAGTTTCCTTCGCCGAAAGAAACATATTTTTTGTTGTTAAAATTAACTGGATTAATTGTTATCATAATTGCCCTCCTCTCGTAAGGCTTTTCTTATTAAGTGTTTTTTTAACACTTCATCTTACATTTTTACTATAGACTATAAAAAATTATTTGTCAACCCCTATTGTGAACTTTTATTAAGAAGTCTGTAATTTAGAAATACTGTATATTTCGGCATAAAGTGGCAAAAGTACACTTATTATTACATCACAGAGTTTTTACTGTCAAATCAAATATACCCACATGGGTGATAATCGAAAAATTAATATAAATTTATATACCTGTTTGGTTTATCCATACGGGTAATTGTAAAAAGTACACTAATTCCGTTTAATATACTTAAATCTTTTTCATACTTCCAGCTATTCTTAATTCCAACGGAGCCTTTCGGCTCCTTTTTTTTTCAATAATTCAATCCTTCCCAGTAGCCTTTTTCAGGTTCATCAGGGCATACATCTATCATAGCGTAATATGTACATGCTCTTCCGTTGTATGATTTCGTAGAAGTTTTAGAGCAATAAACTTTATCATTACTCCAGCTAACCAACTTATCCTGTTTAGCGTCAACAATAAAAAGAAAAACATCATAACCCGCTCTATTAGGTTTTTCTCTACCATTTATATCGACTAAAACATTCAATTTCCCGTTATTTTTTAAAACAGAAACTGCCGTCCCGTCAGCCAGTATCTTATATCCGGGTAACGCACCCAGTCCCATCGTAGAAGCATTAGTCTGATCAGGGTTGTATGAACTAAAATTCCCATTTAGGTGGCTGAATTTAATTCCTCCACCGGCTAAATATTTCAGGTACTTAAAGAATGTATCCCTGAACTCAACAGCACCGTCATATCCTGGCAGTTCGTCTTTAAACATTACATGCAAACCTTGCCCCAGTTCTTCAGATGTAAGCGTTAAAGCTTGTGATAAAATACTGTAATTCTTATTAAACCTCGATTTTAAAACGCGGTTTCTATATTTTGCAGTAATATTAGGCAGTGTCATTGCTGCAACAATACCTATTATACCAAGTGTTATAAGAACCTCAGCCAAAGTAAATCCAGATTTACAGTTTCTTTTCGCCGGTGTAATGCCGGATATGGAGCTTAAATTACCTTGCCCCCCCCCCGAAGAACCTTGCTATTACTACACTTTCCATAACTTAACCTCCATTTATCTAACTTATACGTCAGGCAGGTCGCCTTTAACGTCTGCAACTTCATCACTTGATAATTCAAACACCTCATGAAGTGCTTTTACTGCTTTTTGTGCATCTGCTTTATTTACAAGACAGCTGATTTTAATTTCACTGGTTGAAATCATTTTTATGTTTATACCCTGTTCCGCAAGAGTTTCAAACATTGTTGAAGCTATACCCGGTCTGTCAATCATTCCGGCGCCTACTATTGAAACCTTCGCAATTTCAGGGTTAACCTGAATTTCCCCGCAATTCAGTTCTGACTTAAGCTCATTTAAAGTTTCTATAGTTTTATCAATATCAGCACTGTCTATAGTAAAGGCAATGTCATTTGTGTTAGAAACTTTTCTTGCATAAGACTGGATAATCATGTCTACAGAAATATTTTGTTTTGCAAGGTTGCTGAATAGTTTTGCAGCCTGCCCCGGAACATCAGGAACATCGCATACTACAACTCTTGCCTGTGATAAATCAGCAGCTACGCCTGCAACCGGTTTGTATATTTCCATTTTTTCAACTCCTAAAATTAATGTACCTAAATTTTCTGTTTTGAAACTGCTTCTAACCCTTAGCGGAACATTAAATTGTTTTGCAGTTTCAACACTTCGCGGATGAAGAACATTTGCCCCTGCATGGGCAAGCTCCAGCATTTCTTCATAAGAAATTTCATCAAGCCTTGATGCTGTTGGAACAACACGCGGATCTGTTGTATAAACACCTTCAACATCAGTATAAATATCACATCTTTCAGCATTTAACGCTGCTGCCAGAGCAACCGCAGAGGTATCAGAGCCTCCGCGTCCAAGTGTTGTAATCTCGCCTTCTTCGGTTACACCCTGGAAACCGGCAACAACAATAATCTTTCCTTCATTAAGGTTTTTCTTCAGTTTCTCTGTTTTAATATCAATAATTCTTGCTTTTGAATGTACATTTTCAGTAACAATTCCGACCTGCATAGCATTAAAGCTTACAGCATCATAACCTTCTGCCTGAATAGCCATTGCCAGAAGCGCAATAGAAACACCTTCACCGGTAGAAAGAAGCATGTCCATTTCCCGGCTTGAAGGGGTTTTACTTAAGTCCTTAGCCATTTTTACAAGGTAATCAGTTGTGTGTCCCATTGCTGAAACTACTACTACAACGTCATTACCATTGTTTTTTTCCTTTATAACAACTTTTGCCACATTTTTAATTTTTTCGGTATCTGCAACAGAGGTACCGCCAAATTTTTGAACAATTATCTTTCTCAAGGTTTTCTCTTTCTTTTAGCTGTTTAAAATTTTCTCCAAATCGGCTTTTTCTTCTTCATACCTGAAGGAATCTTTGTTTATTGAGCAAATTTTTTCTGCAATTGACAAAGCTTCTTTTACATTATATTCACAAACGTTTTCTTTGACAAGTACGTAACTAACATGAAATAAAAGGTTTAGAATTTCAACATTATTTTCATCAATCTTTAGGGCGCGTCTGAGCTTACGCTGAGCTTCCTGATATTCATTTTTGTCAATTAAGTATTGTGAATAATCAAGATAAGATATTATATGCCCTGGATTTTCTTTTAAGCTGTGTTCAAAATATTCTTTAACAAGAATATCATTTGAGAGCTTAACATAAGCTTTTGCTATATAGTAATATATTGAAACATCAAATGGTTCTGACTTTAAAACTGTCTTAAATTCTTCAACAGCCTCATCATAATGGTTTGTATAAAATTTTACAAAAGCCATGCCTTTAAGTGCCGGATAGCTTTGAGGATTTTTCAGAAGCAGAGGCGCAAGAACAGGTTCTGCAGCGTCTACATTTTTGCATGCTGCATCACACAGAGCTTTTGCAGCTATAGCATCATCCTCGTCAGGCGATAGTTCAAGAACTTTTTCAAACTTTTCTTTTGCTTGTTCAAATCTTTCAAACTTTTGCAGAGAAATTCCCCACTCATAGAAAAGATTAGGAGTAATCAACTCTCTCCTGTAAGCTTCTTCAAACGCGTTCATTGCATTTTCTGCATCTAACTGTATTGTATAAATTCTTCCAAGAAGAAGGTAAACAGGAAGCATGTTTTTATTAAAACCAAGAGCTTTTTTGGCATAATGTAATGCTGTTTGGTAATCTCCCCTTATAAATTTAAGATTGGCATATTCATAATTATTTGATTCATTTGGGCTGACATTTGCGAGAAAGTTCAGCTTAGCCTCTGCATCGTCATAGCGTTCCAGCCTTACTTCCATTATCGCCGCAAGCAGTATAGCCATAAAATTATATTTATTAATCTTAGATGCTTCTATAAATTTTTCATGCGCCTCGGAAAAACGCTTCTGCTTCATCAAAGTCATTCCCCAGCCGGTAAAAATATCGGTATTTGACGGGGAAATTCTGTTTGCATTTTCAAAAGATTTTTCAGCATCTTCGCAAAGATTACAGTTGAGATATGAAAAGCCGAGCATTTTCCATATATCTTTGTCCTGGCTGTTGAGGGTGGCAGATTTTTTATAAGCTCTTAGCGCATCATCAATTCTTCCTGTTTTTTCGGCAGTAATTCCAAGGTATTTGTATACAAGCGCATCCTCCTGAGGAAGCTCTAATGCCTCATTCAGGATACGTTCAGCTTCTTTATAATCTTCTTCATCAATACATGTTTTTGCTCTGTTAACATAAGCCAGAGATGGCAGTGATTGAATAATAGTATCTTTTTTATACTTATCAACCGAAAAGTTAAGACTTGCAATTTTTTCTATAATTTTTTCTAGCCAATCAAACAATCTGCCACCTCTCTAAATGCACCGCTGCCTCCGTCATTTTTCGTAATCTGTATGCCTTTAAGCTTTTTGAGCTTTTCAGGTGCATGCGGTACTGTTATCTTATACTTTGCATAATTCAAACATTCCAAATCATTTACATCATCCCCGATATAGACATATTCATTCTGTGTCAGTCCATATTTTTCGATAATAGACTGTAATACATTAATTTTTATTCTGATGTCCTGATGCACCTCATCTATTAAGAATTTTCCCGCTATCAGTTCAATTGCAGAATTTTTTTCACCTGAAATAATACCAATTTTATATCCGTTCTTTTTAAGCAGTGAAAATCCCATAATATCCTTAAAATTAAGCTTACGGCTCATGGAAAAATCATCGCTGATATAAACACAATTATCAGTCACAACTCCGTCAAAATCAGTAATAACCATTTTAATAGTATCTGGCAGTTTCAAAGTTCCCATCATACTTCCTTTAATGTATTAACATAAAAAGTGATATTTGCTATAATTGTACCATAAAATCAGATTATTTTAAAGGAGTTCGTATGCTCTGGTACATAATAAATTTCAGTATCATAATTGTTTTTCTCTGCTTATTTTTAATTACAAAACAGACAAACAAACGCTGGTCAAAAATTAACGATTATTTGGGGATGGTTACAAACACTGTTAATTCCATACGTTACGGAAATCTTTCCACAAAAATCGAAAAACTGGAACATCCTACATATCAAAACGTTACAGACAGTATTAACCGGATGGTCGAAACACTAAATGACAGAGAGAAAATGATTATCGAATACCAGGCAGAACTAATGCGCCAGAACAAACTTCTTGAATCCGTAATCAACTCGCTTTCAGATGGTATTTTAATCGTAAATGAACATTTGAATATTTTGCGTGCCACCCCGCAAATCAGCACCTGGTTTGGCGTAAAAGGACATGACGTTATAGGTAAAAATATTACAGACTTTCTTCAATTTGCAGAAGAAAATATTAATTTAGAAAGGCTTAATAATAAAGATGTCTTTATAAAGCATACTCCTACAAATAATTTTATAATCAGTTCTATCAGACTTTCACTTGATGATAACAAAAAGCGTTATGTATTAATAATAAAGGACGTCACAAACGAACGCGAAATTGAAACTTTAAAAGAAGATTTTGTAGCAACACTGACACACGATTTGAAAGTTCCTATAGTTGCGGAAGCAAATATATTGGACTTTTTAATAGAAGGCAAGTTTGGCGAAATAAATGACAAACAAAAAGTTGCACTGATGAACATGAAAATTTCAAATAAAGAATTAATCGATCTTGTTCAGATTGTACTTGAAACATACAAAATAAAAGAAAAAGGGATTAAACTATCAAAAGAAAATATAAAGCTGAATGGTTTTATATCTGAAATTGTTAACACAACAAACGCAATATCATCAATGTCCGGAATAAAAGTAAACTTTAATCCCGAACGTGATATAAAAGTGACCGCAGATCCTATGCAGCTTGAACGTGTAATTAAAAACCTTATTAATAACGCAATTGCCCACAGCAATACAAAAAAAGATATTGATATTAAAACAGGTGAAATACCGGGTTTTATAACTATTTCTGTAATTGATTACGGGCAGGGTGTTCCTCCGCAGGAGATTAAGCTAATATTTAACAAATACTACTCTGCTGCAAAAAAATTCCGCAAAATAGGTACAGGCTTGGGACTATATCTATCCCAGCAGGTAATAAGGGCACATGGAGGAGAAATTACCGTTGACAGCGAAGAAAATGTAAGAACAGAATTTTGTATAAAAATACCTTCATAGTATAATTTCATTATGAAAGATTTTTTATTATCGCTGCTGGATTGGGTTTATAAAAAAAAGTGCTATTTTTGCAAAAGCTCCAAAGATAATTCAAGAATGTGCACTAAATGCTATGACACTCTTGATTTTCAGCCTGTTAGAATTAACAGGATTATCAGCGGAAAAAAAGTCTACTGCGCAGGGGTTTATGCAAAAAATCTCCAAAAACTTATCCGCGGTTTGAAATATCACAGACAACGAGAACTTGCATACTTTCAGGCAAAATTTATGTATGAGTACTGGCAAAAAATAACAACCAGCAAAGATTTCCAGGTTGTTCCGGTGCCTATTTTTGAAAAACGTAAAAGGAAACGCAGATACAATCATATGGAACTTACGGCAATTGAATTTTGTAGACTGGGCGGATATAATTATAATCCGGATCTGATTATGCGTATCAAAGACACAAGACCGCAGTATAAACTGACAAAAGCCCAGCGTGCAGAAAACCTTTCTAATGCGTTTAAAGTTGATAAAACAAAACTTCAATCAGGAACAGTTTTGCTGCTGGATGATATTTGCACCACAGGTTCAACTTTTGAAGAGATGATAAAAGAATTAAAACAATACGGCATAGAAAACATTGTCTGCTTTGCAGCCACAACACCTTTTGAGGATTAAATGATACTATCGGAATTTTCTAAATTTATACAGCAGCATAACGACGATATTGCACAAAACAAAACAACAGCAACAAAACTTTTGTGCAGCTGGATAAAACTTGTTATAAACAAAAATCCCAAAAATCATGTTGATAAAATAGTTCATAAAGAAATCATGCTTGCAGAAAATAAAGCCGGAGATTTTTTTATAACAGGCAAATCAGAAAGCGGCAGGGTGCTGGTTAAAGCGCTCTATAATTTTGCCCTCAGTTATGAACACTACATTATGAGCCGCTGGCTTCAGGATAAAAAGCCCCATGATTTTCAAAAATAAAAATCAATCAAATGAATAGATAGTTGGATGATTTCAATTAAAAATTGTTATTCATACAATAATTTTATATAAAAGGAGAGTTTATATATGAAATCATCAATTTATCACGCACCTGTATGCCAATTAAAGGCACTGAATAATTTATTTATAGAATTAACAGAAAAAAATTGCAATCAGCGCTGCAAACATTGTTATATTGATTTTCCTCTGTCTAAAAAGGTGAAAGACTTTATCTCAATAGACACAATAAAAAAAGCACTTAATGACACTATGCAGGAACCTGTTCAATGTATCTATCTTACAGGTGCAGAGCCGATGACTCATCCTGACTTTAACAGTATACTCCGTCTTTGTCTTAAAAGATGCAATGTCTGCATATGTACAAACGGAAGTTTTATTAACGAGAAGAAAGCAAGGTTTCTCAAACGAGTTGAAGATGAAAGCGAATACGAAATAATTTTTAGATTAAGCATAGATCATTACAATGAAATTAAAAGTGATGACCTAAGAGGCAGAGGTACATACAGGCAGGTTATACACGCTGTGAAATGTCTTGTAAAATATGACTTTAATCCTATTTTATGCGTCACAAACTATTACAAAGAAGATAAAAGCGTTCTTGTAGAAGAATTTAAAAGAGTTTTTAGCAAAATAGGCTTTGACGCACAAGAACACAATTTTGCCATAAATGAATTTTACGATAAAACAACCCCGCAGGACTTTGATACTATGAAATGGAACATGCTGGACTGTGAATACGGCAGAATTTTAACAGCAAAAGGTATATACACCTGTCCATTCCTGTCAAATGACCACAGAGGACGATGCGGCGGAGATTTTACAGATTATTCACATAAAACAACGCTGGAAACTCCATTCTGTTCAAGCTGTATTAAAAATAACGAGCTTATGTTCGGAATAAATTTCCAGCTGTTTAAATAATCTTAACTGATAAAAACTAAATCTTCTGAGCGTATAGTTTTAACTGCAAATTGATAATCAAAATAGTCTTATTTTTTTCATAAGGAAGAATTTCAATTTTAGCAATATCCAAAAAATGTTTATGCTTATGCAAATCTTTCAAAAAGTTTTCAAAATTTTTGTAAGTTGCAACCATCTGCATATCAAGTTTACAAACACTCAGCTTATCTCCAGCACCTTTTACAAAAAGGTCTTCCGGAGGATTGTAATTATACTGTACGGATTTTGTCTTAATTGAATTAGCCCGGAGAAGTTTTAGAATATCATTAAACTGTGATGCAACAATACTTTCTGCATCAAGTCCAGCCTCGATAGGTTTGTACATCTCCTTAACATCAGACATATTCATATCATTTGCTTTTACAGCCGCAGCCTTCAGATTATCAAGAGTTCTTTCTTTATCTGAAAGAGATGACGACTGGGTTTTATATTCTGAAGAAATTGTGCTGATACTCTGAATTTTAGGAACAATACTATTTATCATAAGGTATATTACAACAAATACCAGAAGCCCTAAAATCATAAGTGCATTTTTAAATTTCTTTAATTTTTCAGTATCTACAGCCATTATATATCCTTTTTCCTTAATTATTTACCCAGATTCAGCGGAGTATTCCCCAACAAACCGTTTCCGCCGCCTTGATTATTGTTATTATTTTGAGCATTAGGATCATTCGGGTTTGCCCCTTGTCCTGCAACAATACCAAGCAGAGCAGCCAGCTGGCTCTGATCCATATTTGTTATCTCAAATTCATAATTTGAAGGTCCTGATGATGAAACAAGATCATCAACAGATGCTGATTGCATATCCAGCTTTTGTAATCTGAGTTTTGTGTTTATCAGAGAATCCTTCATGTTTTTGAAAAATACGTAAATATCTTCAACATTTGTAGAAGCACCTTTTATGTCAACAAGACCGCTGTCCTGTGTCATAAAATAGGTAATCCAGACAGTTTCAGGAATAGATTGCCCGATTGCTGAATAATTCATCAGTTTTGCACGATTGAAACTGATAACATCTTCAACTTCTTTTTTCAGTTCAAATGCGCTGGCCTTTGATTTTTCACCTTCCATTTTTTTAAGCTGTTCATCTATATCCTGAATTTTTACATTTACATCATCAAGCTTTTGCTGTTGTTCTGATTCAACTTTAGGCAGGAACATATATCCCAAAAGAACAAGCGGAACAGCTACAACTACAGCTATAAGTACAGCCATATTCATAGCAGCAGTCGGAGTAATCTCAAAACTTTTATCTCCGAAAGAAATACTTACAGGTTCTTCTCCTGCAGCAGTAATGTTTTTATTGCCCAGGAAATTAAACTTGAGCGGATAAGATGAAATATTAGCTGTCGCACAGCCTACTGCCTGGAGTGAAATTTTAAGAACATTATCCGGAAGAATATCCAAACTTACCGGCAGAACCTCATGTTTTTTGAAGCTGTTATTTTCTAAAAAGTCGATATTACCTGCACCCTGGATTTTTTTAGATAAAAGTTCAGCACTAACCTGATCTGTTTCTGAAATAATGTACAAGTAATTTGCAGGATAACTCATCAATGTAATTTGTGCTGATGCAACAATCGCATTATAAATGTCATCACCTTCAAAAGTCTTGATAGCAAGAGGTTCTTCATAATAATCGATTACGTTTTTACCAACCAGAGATGTTAAAGAATAACCGTTAGAAGAAACTACCATCAAATTCCAGGTAACATTATCCTGCATCTGTGCAGTTGTATAGCCGGCAAAATCCAAAGCTCTCAAATAAGAAGCTAAAGACACTTCAATTCCGGCAAGCGTTGCGCCCAATGAGCCAAGAGCTGCACTGATGTTATCAATAACCGCCTGCTGAATAGCTGAATACAAGACTTTACGGTTGTCACTTCCGGCATTTGATGCTGAATTAACATCCTGCCAGGCAACAGCCGGCTCCATACGTCTGAAAATATATGTCTGTTCAACTTCTGAAATAATACCTGTAGCAATTGCGTCGTCCGCCAAAAGCAAAGGAAAACTCATAGTTCCCAGTGATACAAGAGGCATATTAACCACAACATTACATTTTGGGTTAATCTTGAGCTCCTCAAACATTTCTGCAACCGCATTCTTAAATGCTTCGTAGTCGGTAATATCCCTTGAAGCTTCATTATAAGCCAGTTCTCTGACAGCATAAGCCTTGACAGTTCTTGTTTGCTGATCAATCTGGCACATTTCCAACCCTAAACCCGGTGTTACTGATAAATATATAGTATCTTTACTTCCTGCACCAAGCTTAGCTAAAAAATTACTTAAAAAATCTTCACTCATCTTCTTAAAAATTCTCTATTATTGTACCTATTTCCTATTTTTATTATACAATATATTTTATAGACACACCAAATTTAACAAAAATTTACACTAAATAGAGGAGAAGCCCTTAAATGAGTGCACTTGTGAGTGAAATCCGGAAGCTGAAAAAGGAAAAAAATGCAGTTATCCTGGCGCATTGTTATCAAAATATGGAAGTAGATGAGGTAGCAGATTATGTTGGAGATTCTTTATATTTAAGCCAGATGGCAGCAAAAACAGATGCTGATATTATTGTTTTTGCAGGAGTTTACTTTATGGCCCAGACTGCTAAAATATTAAACCCCGAAAAAAAAGTTTTATTGCCGAGATTGGAATCAGGATGCTTAATGGCTGATATGATTAACCTGCAGCAGTTAAGGGAATTTAAGGCAAAACATCCCGGAGTTCCTGTTGTATGTTATATAAATTCAACAGCAGAAGTAAAAACAGAATGCGATATATGCTGTACCAGCTCAAATGCTTTAAAGATAGTAAAAAGTTTGAATGCACCCGAAGTTTTATTCCTGCCTGATACATATTTAGGCAAATGGGTAGAAGAGCAGCTTGGTACAACAAAAGTAATTACTTATCCTGGCTTTTGCCCTACGCACCTTAGAATTAAACCGGAAGATATTACCGAAGCCAGAAAAAAATATCCTGATGCCGATGTGCTTGCCCATCCGGAATGCCATAAAGAAGTTGTAAAACTCGCAGACTACGTCGGCAGTACAACAGGGATTATGAAATATGCTGCCGAAAGCCCTAAAAAACAGTTTATAATCGCAACAGAAAAAGGTGTTGCCGACAGATTAAAAAGAGATTATCCTCAAAAAGAGTTTATTCTTATAAAAGATAATATTATCTGTCCAAACATGAAATGGCATACACTTGATGATATTTATAATGCACTTAAAAATGAGCAGCACGAAATAAATGTTGAAAAAGAAATTGCACAAAAAGCAATTAAATGTATAGACAGAATGCTTGAGGTATCCGGATAATGGAGAATATAATCTTTGGTAAAAACTCTGTAGTAGAGGCTCTTACAGCCGGTGATAGAGAAATAAACAAAATACTTATTTCAAAGAATATTCACAGTGATAACAAATTAAACAAAATAAAAGAACTTGCAAAACAAAATGGAATAGTTTTCCAATTTGTAGCAAAAGAAAAATTTGCACCTTATGCAGAATTTAATCATCAGGGTGTAATAGCAATGGTTTCACCAATAAAATACACAGATTTTGATGATTTTCTGGAGCAAAAACATGAAAATGCCTCTGTTGTAATACTGGACGGAGTAGAAGACCCGCATAATCTTGGTGCAATAATAAGAACTTGTGTTTGTGCTGGTGTGGCAGGAATAATAATTCCATCAAGGCGTAATGTGCTTGTTAACTCAATTGTTGAAAAAACAAGTGCCGGAGCTATTAACCATATTCCTGTAATAAAAGTAAATAGCCTGACTAACGTAGTTAATAAATTAAAAGATAACAACTGGTGGATAATTGCAACAGATGCTTCTGCAAAAGATAATTATTATGATGTTAATTACAACGATATGAACTTTGCAATAATTATGGGAGCCGAGCATGCAGGAGTTTCAAAATCATTGTTAAAAGCATCGGATTTTATAGTAAAAATTCCGATGGAAAACAATTTTAATTCTCTCAATGTTTCAAATGCACTTTCAGCAATTATTTTTGAAACTGTTCGCCAGCGATTAAAAAATCAGCATAAAAGTTAAGCAAAGTTAATAAACGGGCATATACTTGTAAAATACATTATAATAATATTAAACGGAGCTTTATAAAAATGAAAAAAGAAATAGAAAAATTAGGTATGCTTACAGAAGAAATCTCTGATGAAGGTGTTGATTTCTCACAATTCCAAACAGATGATGAAGAAGAGGATGTTCTTCATTCAGTTGAAGACCCGAAAATTCAGGAGAGTTTATCATCAGTAAATTCTGATGACAGCGTAAAAATCTATCTACAGCAAATAGGAAAAATCCCGCTTCTTTCAAGCGAACAGGAACTTGATCTTGCTAAACAGATTTACGAAAAGCAAAGCGAGTTTGCAAAAAATCTGCTTGTTAACGCAAACCTCAGACTTGTTGTAAGTATTGCAAAAAAATATATAGGCAGAGGACTTTCATTTCTTGATTTGATTCAGGAAGGCAACTTAGGCTTAATGAAAGCTGCCGGACGTTTTGATTATACAAAAGGCTACAAATTCTCAACTTATGCCACCTGGTGGATTCAGCAGTCCATAACCCGCGCTATTGCTGATAAGGCAAGGATTATCCGTCTGCCTATACATATGATTGAATCCTTAGGTAAAATCAGACGTGCAACTATTGATTTGACAACCGAACTCGGGCATACACCAAGCAAACAGGAAATAGCTTACAGACTGGGAATTTCTGTCAGCAAATTGAATTCTATAATCAAATCTGCCCAAACCACAATCAGCATGGAAACCCCTGCAAATTCATCTGATGATGCTTCAAAAATTGCAGATTTTATTGTTGATGATTCAACAATAACTCCGGACAGCAGGGTTTCCCAGGAGAATTTGTTTGAAGACATAAGAAGAATGCTCAACCAGCTTAGCCAGAAAGAACGCGATGTATTAATTCTACGTTACGGACTTGATAACAGCGGAACAAAAAAGACTCTTGATGAAATCGGTTCCCAGTATGGAGTTTCAAGAGAAAGAATCAGACAGATTGAAAACAGAGCGATTGCTAAGTTAAAGAAATTATGTAAAAACAAGAAACTGACAGTAGGTTTAAAAAATTACTTTGGAGAATAATTCATCACAAAGCAGGCGAAAAGTTAAACGTCTGCTTTTTAAATATATTTCTGAAGCCTTGGGATAAACTCATCAAGTTTTTCTGTTAATTTAACATGTTTTTCATACAAAATATTAAGCATATAAGTCATTTTATCTACCCCCTCAGAGGCTTCGGAATTATATTCTCCAAAATCCTTCATTATTTCCATTAAAAAAGTTTCCTGTGACAATGCAACTTCTATGTCATATATTTCTGCTTTCAAATCCATTTTTTCATTTTTCATTAGCAACTCCTATTGATTTTTTATCAACTATAGTTTATAATATTTAAATAATACACGATAAAAAAATAAAATCAATTGTTTTATAATAAAAAAATGGAAAATCTCAAAACAATAATTGCAAGTAACTTAAGACAGCAAAGAGCGAAATATAAAATATCACAGGAGAAGCTGGCAGAATTAACCGGTATAAGCCAGCAGTTCATATGCAGTATTGAAACAGAAAAAGCTAATCCGAGCGTTGAAGTTATGGTTAAAATTGCAGATGCTTTGAATATTACACTTAATGATTTAGTATATTAAAAGCAGAATTATATATAACAAAACAGCTGTCAAAAAACAGACAGCTGCTTTGTTTTGCTTGAATCAATATTATTAACTATTCAGCATCTTTGTTCATATCTTTAATGCTAAGAGCAATTCTATGTTCTTGCGGAGTGAATTTTTTGATAAGAACTTCAACGCTATCGCCAACTTTGAATTTGTTGAACGGATTAACGTTTTCTTCTGCCATTTCTGAAACAGGAAGAAGTGCTTCAACGCCAGGGAATATATTAATAAATGCACCGAAACCGGTTACTTTATTAACAGTACCTGTGATAATCTGACCTTCTTCAAACTGACCTTCAATCTGCTGCCATGGATCTTCGCCCATTCTCTTTAATGACAAAGAAATCCTCTTTAATTCAGTATCAATTTTGATAATTTTAACTTCGATAGTTTCACCTAAAGAAATAACATCTGAAGGGTGTTTAATTCTCTGCCAGGAAATTTCAGAAATAGGAAGAAGTCCGTCGATACCGTTAATATCGATAAATGCACCGAAATCAGCGATTCTTACAACTTCACCATTAACAACCTGACCTTCTTCTAGAGTAGAAAGAATATTATCTACTACCTGATCACGCTGTTCTGCAACTGCAAGTCTTTGAGAAAGAATTAATTTATTCTTCTTAGGATCTGCTTCAAGAACCTTAACTTCGATTTTTGTATCAATAAGCCCGTCAAACGGAGTTCCTGTTCTTAATTGTGAAGAAGGAATAAAGCCTTTTAAATCAGCAACGTCAACTAAAACACCGCCTTTAACAACTGAAACGACTTTAGCAAGGATTGTATCACCCTGAACTTTAGCATCGTTAAGCTGTGCCCAGGCTTGAGCAAAAGCAAGTCTTTTCAATGAAAGAACCATACCTTCTTCATCATTTTCTTCTTTTAAAACATAAAATTCTCTTTCATCGCCGACTTCGAGATTTTCAGCACCATCAGCTGAAGATAATTCTTTTGACGGGAGGAAAGCTTCTGTTTTTGCACCGCGAACGCTTACAAGATAACCGTCATTATCTTTTTTCATAACAGTACCTTCAACAATATCAGCTACTGAATATGATTTTGAGAAAGATTCGTTTAACAATCTTTCAAATTCATCTGCACTTGTTTTTTCTAATGTTGTTGTCATTTTAATTTATTCTCCTTTTTTTAATTTGTTTATAACTTTTTCTATAATTGCCTGAGGAGTTGATGCTCCTGCTGTAATAGATATTTTATCAGCATTATCTATTAAATCCTGAAATTCATCCAGTTCTGTATCATTTTCAATATGTACAGTTTCTGTAATATCTTTAAGAATTTCTGCAAGGTGGGTTGTATTTGCGCTCTTTTTTGAACCTACAACTATAACCAGATCGCTTTCTTTTGCAAGTTCTTTGGCTTCAGACTGACGCATTGCAGTACTTGCGCAAATCGTATTTGCGATATGCAATTCTTTTGAAATAGATGTCAAATATTCAACAATACTGTTCAAAGTTGTAATCCTTTGTGTTGTTTGAACAACAACGCCTATTTTTCTGTGGGATTTCAGCTCTGCCTCGTAGTCTTTTAACTGTTCAACAGCAGCAGCAACAATAACCTTATCACTCCATAGTTTTGCATTTGCTCTGATAGCGATAACTTCAGGGTGTTCGGATTTGCCGACAATAACAAGATAATAGCCGTCTTTTGCAAGTTCTACGGCCTTTTGCTGAACTTTTTTAACGTCAGGACATGTCAAGTCAACTGTTGTAAAGCCTGCGGATTTAATTTTTTCAATAACTTCCGGACTTTCGCCATGGCTTCTGATAACACAAATTCCATCCCCATGCTCAGGAATTTCATTTAGTGTATAAATACCTAACTTCTCCAGTTCATGAATAACTTCTGTATTATGGATAAGTTCGCCAAGAACAAACACATCTTTATCAGGGTTTTCTAATTTCAACTTTTTAACAGTTTCAACGGCTCTTTTAACACCGTAGCAAAAACCTGCGTATTTAGCTAATTTAATTTCTTTCGGCAATTTTAAATTGTCTTCTTTCTATTGAACTCGCAGACCGGAAACCTGCTGTAAGAATATTACACTACAAACAAGCGGGAAAATCAAGAACTAAAAAGCCTGCTTAAATTAGCAGGCTTTTTAATCTACAAATTTTGTACCTATGCTTTAAAGAACAGCTCTTTCTTACCCGGATACACTGCACTCATTCCCGGCTTGAGTGCGCTTTTCATAAATCCATAAGGATTTGATATATATTTTTGAGTTTCAGAATCTGGCAGCGAAGTTATATCTTCATGTCCAAGTATTTCATTTGCTTTTACAATAGTGTCATCTGAGAAGTGAGTTATAGATTGTTTTGCAACAACATATTCAGATGCACATTTTGCGTCTTTGCCGCCTTTTTTCATCATAATATCAACTGTCATATAGAGAACATCCGGAGATTTTCCGATTGTCTGAAGTACGTAACTGCCGAGCCCTTGTGAAACAAGACCTTTTATCACGCTTGAGTTTGCTTTACAAAGTATGCCTATAACAGCTTTCAACTGGTCTTTAGATAATTTGCTCAACATTCTGTATTGTTCAGCAGGAGTACTCTTTTTAAAGCTTTCGTAAAGACGCTGTGCTTTTGTACTATCAGATAAACCTTTAAATTCTTCAGGTTCGGTAAGATTATTTGTTATTTTATTATTCTCAATTACAGCATTTGCATAATTGTCAGATGCTTCAGAAATAATCCTTTGTACAGTTTGTTCTACAGAAGCTTCAACAATCTCGCGTCCTACTTTTTGGACAGCTTCCGGAGAACACTGCTCAATCTGCCCGTTGCAAGCATCAATAGCCTTTGTATTGTTAGTTTCGTATGTATATTTAATAGCATCTGCCTGCGCAGACTCATCATACTTGTAGATATTTGAAGCTGCATGTTCAAGAACTTCATCATACTTGGAATTCATAAATACTTTATGAATTTCAGCCTGATTTTCTGCAGCACATCTTGTATTTGTATCAGCAGCGATTTTTAATACTTCGATTGCTTCTTTTTCCGGCAGAATAGTTTCTGCGTTTTCAAGAATTTTTTGTGCAGAATATACTTCAAAATCCTTGCCAAAAGTATCATAGTTAGCTGCTGTCGCTTTTATTGTTCTTTCATTTTCTGTTGCTTTGTCAATTAAGCCTTTACGACCTTCAACTGTACTGTAGCCGATTGTTTCGACAACTTTGCTCTGAACTGACTGTTCATATTTATCGTTATTTTTTTTATCTAAAACTATGTTGTTAACATCAGTAACCTGCTCGGCTGAAATCTTGCCTTCTTGTACGCCTTTTTTATAACCGTCTGCGCCGCCAATAGTTAAACCTTCAGTAATAGATTCTGTGGCAACTTTTTTATCTTTTATAATTCGGTTAATATTTTCAATGGACTTGTCAAGAACTTTGTTCTGACCTTCTTTTTTTGCCTTTAATCTTGCCTGTTGTAAAGCAGTTTTAGTAACATTATCATCACCGTTTGCTGCGGCAACACCAACGTTTTGAATCCGCTGTGAAAGGTCTAAATTAATCTTTTCCTGAACATCCTGCGGCAACTTCTGGAAAATTTCAATCATCATTATTCTGTCAAGAGGATTGCCGTTGTCCATTAAAGCTTTGAACTGACCTTTCCAATAACGATCACCACCGTTTTCAAAATCCTGCATTATACGGTTTTTGAAAGCTTCTTTATATTCATCTGAATATTTTGCATGGAATACCAGATCAGCTTTCAACATATCATTCGTATCGCTGATTATGCGGTCAAATTCACCTTCTTTACCATAACTGCCCCAGTTTTTTAAATCGCCGTTTGGTGATAAGGATTTTCCAACTTCGAGTTGTTTATATAATTTACGTTCAAAATTATTTAAATTATTAATATTTCCATCATTTTTTTCCAGCTTTTCTTCTAAGTAAGCCAGCATTATATTATTATATTCACCGCTTTCATTTAATTCTTCGCGTGTTTTGCCGGCATATTTAGGATTTGCTTCTATATATGCAGAAACTTCTTTACCAAATGCTTTATGAGCGTTTTCCAGTTCAGCTTCATCGTGTTTTTTTGAAACAATAAAGCCTGCAAGCTCTTCTAATTGAGTATCCAAAGATTGTTTTGCAACTTCGATATTTTTGTTGATTTTAGCTTCAAACTCTGGAGCACCCATAACGAAAAACTTTGCAAGTTCAGCTTTGCCATCTGCTTGTAATTCGTTCCAGGAAGGAACTTTTTCAGCGAGTTGTGCATCAATATCCTGCATTGCTTGAAGCTGCTGTTCTTTACTCATTGCAGACCATTTTTCATCACCGAGTTGATTTTTTGTTAATTCCTGTAATAGAAAGTCACTTGCCTTTTCAACCGGCATTTCATCAATGTCACAGCCAAATACGCCTGTTTTAGAAGGATCCAGGGCAAATAGTCTGCTTTTTTCACTATTATAATCAATTTTAATATCTTCTTTTGAATATACAACAGAAGAAGTCTTTGTCTGCTGAGCCTGAACATCTTCTTGCTGCTGAGTATTTTGTACATTGCCGGAGGCTTCTGATTGCGGAGAAGAAGTTTGCACTGTTTCGGCATTATTTTCATCAATAGCAGGCTGAACCGGTGCTTCTTGTGTATTTTTCTGACTTGAAGCAGGATTTGCTTCGGGAGCTGGAATTATACCCAGCAAAGCCTGTCTTATTTCTTCTTCTGTCATTACAGAAGGATCGAAACCTTTGGATCGTAACAGACTTTCTTGTTGTGGAGTTAATACTTTTTTCTTTTTAACAACTTCTGTAGCAGCCTCAAATACAGTGTTTACTTTTGATGAAGAGCTCTGTGACACTGAAGATGATGATACGTTTTGCTCCTGAACTTTTACGGTATTTAATTCTGTATTAATATTTCCAGACATGCTAAATAATACTCTCTAGTTTTATACTCTTATATATGTAAAAACATGCTGAAACCATGAATTTCAGCATGTTTCAGCATGTTTACAAAATGTTACATTATTGAAGATACGCAGTTATACCATGTTTTCCTGCTGAATAAAACGTTTTTTCGGTAACCGGATAACACTTAAACGCATTATTATATCTTGTATCTTTAGTTACTTCCTGCAAGGTATCATACAACTCATTATCAAAAATTACAGCTTTTTCCTTTGAATTCCGCTTATACAGCTCAATTGAGTTAAGTGTAACCGATTTTATCTCTCCGTATCTATCACAAAATTTAATCTTTAATGGTCTTAATCCGGCTACTTTAAATTCTCCAATGCCTGCTTCATTCATCCACTTTACTGTAACTGTTTCAAAGTCCTTATTATTAGTATCCGTTGTATAAGGACTTATACCGTAAACATATTTGTCCGTCTGACAAACCACCATTTCAGGCATACCAGAAGGAGTTGTTCCAAAATTTTCTTTTTCTTCTGCACCCAGTCTTAACCAGTCAGTTGTTGGCGGATCATTTCGAACCCACTCATGAGCATATGGACGAATTTTTTTATTAATAACCACTTCTTTTATTGCATTATTATTAACTAATCCGTCTTCATTCTTGCCGTCAATAAAGTCTTTTATATATTCACAGAGCTCTTTGTCACCATATCGATCTGGACGGGGATAATGTAAATCCACAATCTCCGGGAAGGATACTATTGCACCGGAGGTTCCGTCATCACCTACAATATCAAAATTGACATGATTATATTCTGAAATAACCCTCTCTTTTGATATACCACTACCATCCAGTGGTCTAATCTTCAATCTGACTTCATCTATATTTTTGTCTTTTTTACTGCTGTAAAATAACATGGACATATTAGTAAATTCTTTAGTTTTTACCGCAGATTTACTGTCGCCAAACAGCTGCTTGAAATCCTCCTCAGTTAATTTCAACTTTCTCTCTGTTACACCATTCTGCTTTCTAGGTATTGTGTCATTTACTTCTACAAGTTCTATAATATTTTCATTTCCCTGTAGTTGTGCTGCATTAATATTAGCCGCATTAAGAGGGCTCATTGCCATAAGAACCATAACAGGTACAGCCTTCATTCCTGCTGAAGAATTTGGTACAGGATCATCAGTTTTTTTGTTTTTTCTTGAGCCAAAATTTACATGATAATTACTTGTGTTTAATAAATTTGATACAGGACTTATTGCCATTTTTATACTCCAATCTTACCCCATTACTATATGCTTTTTCATACAAAATCGAACCGCAAAAAATTTTGCTAGTTAATTTTGTAAAAATTTTTCATTTCCCCATTTAATCTGCATTATAACAGGCTTTCAGAACCATGTAAAATAGTATATACGATTTTAATTTTTCTTAATAATCTGTTATAAAAGTAGCAGAAGTTATCCTGCAGGACTACCTGCTTGTATAAAATCTTTGTTTGTTATATTTTACATGTGTGTAAAAGGTTTTACAAAAATGGAGGCTAAGCCTCCGGTTAGTTTATAAAAAAGTCCGGTTAATCCCGGCAAAGAGGATAGAGCCTCAAACAAAAGTATTAGAATGTAAATTCAAATTTTACACAGAGGACAAAAAAAAGGAGAACTCAAATGAGTGAAAGAAAATTAGTTGGAACAGGCGAAATGTTCAAAAAAGCATTAGCCGGCGGTTACGCTATCGGTGCTTACAATGTTAACAACATGGAAATCTTGCAGGGTATTGCTGAAGCTGCAGAAGAAACTCAATCACCTATTATTTTACAGGTTTCTGCAGGTGCAAGAAAATATGCTAACCAAACTTACTTAATTAAATTAGTTGAAGCTGCTCTTGCTACAACTACAGTACCTATTGCTTTACACTTAGACCATGGTGCTGATTTTGAAATTTGTAAAGCTTGTATCGACGGCGGTTTCTCATCAGTTATGATTGACGGCTCAAGATTCCCGCTTGAAGAAAACATCAAATTAACTAAACAGGTTGTTGATTACGCTCATCCGCGCGGAGTTTCTGTTGAAGCTGAGCTTGGTAAATTAGCCGGTGTTGAAGATGATGTTAAAGTTCACGCTAAAGATTCTACATACACAGATCCTGAAGAAGCTGCAAGATTTGTTAAAGAAACAGGCTGCGATTCATTAGCTGTAGCTATTGGTACTTCTCATGGTGCTTACAAGTTCAAAGGCGAAGCAAAATTAGACTTTGAAAGACTTGCTGCAATTAAAAAAGCTGTGAACGAAGCTGTTGGATATGACTTCCCGTTAGTACTTCATGGTTCATCATCAGTTCCGGCTGAATTCGTTGCTAAATGTAATAAATTCGGCGGAAACCTTCCTGATGCACAAGGTGTTCCGGAAGATATGCTTAACTATGCTTCTAAACATGGTGTTGCTAAAATCAATATTGACACAGACTTAAGACTTGCAATGACTTCAACAATCAGAGAATTCTTTGTTGAACACCCTGAAAAATTTGACCCTAGAGAATATATGGGACCAGGCAGAACTGCTGTTAAAGAAATGGTTAAACACAAAATGGTTGACGTTCTTGGTACAGCAGGTCACGCTCAAGACTAATATTTGCCTAACGGCAAACAAAAAAAGACCGCTTCAAATGAA
>HF989714.1:0-5114 GCA_000431315.1 Brachyspira sp. CAG:484 | reverse complement strand
CTTCAAATGAAGCGGTCTTTTTTTTATGTATATTACAGTCTGTTTAATTCCATCAGATATTTAACGCTGTCAAACTCGTTTCCTTTCTTTACGCTAATTGCTCTTGCAGTATTTTCAACAAGGTTTTTTACACAATGATCAACTACTGATTTTTTGGCATACATAGGGATTAAAGAATGAGGCATATCTGTTCCGATATTGTTACAGAAGATATTTCCGTCTTTTTTAAATACACTCTCCAGCTGATGACTTGAACCGCGTGTTACACCGGATAATTCGGTTACACCATCCAAATTGCGTGTAACATCTTCAAATCTTTTAGAAACAATAGAAACAAGTGCTTTGGAATTAGGTACGGTTCCGAAACATTCATTTTTATATGCTTTTAGCCCATCCATGCCAAAATCTTTGTAAACCGCTACAGCGCCTTTGATAAATTTTATAATACCTTTAAATAAATTTGTTTTTTTATATGGTTTTGCCTCATTGAAAGTTTTGACGACAGCATCATAAGCACCATCACCAAGAGAAAGTTTTGAGGTAAATGCAGGGTGATTAGATTTTGATGATTTTAAATTGCCGGCAGTCTGCGGCATAACAGGGTTAATATTTAACATAGGGCTCCTTTCATTTTCATAGATTATATATTTATTTTCTTTTAGTTTAAGGTTGGTAAATTTATTTTTTTACAATTTATAACTTATTATAATTTACTTTTTACAAAATGTAATATTTAACAAAATAAAAAATAAAATACTCCTGCCTATAAACAGGAGTATTTTAAACATCATCAGTATTCTCAAGGAAACTTAAAGCTTCTTACTTTAAGATAAGGCATCTAACATTAGACAACAAACAAATTTTTATTATAGAGCTTACCCAAAAACTGGAGCACTCATTTGTTTAATTGTATAATGAATTTATCATATCTTTAGTAAGTTTTCCTCCGCTTTCTGCGCTCATACAGCTACCAGCACCTGCTGTTAATTGTGATATTGAGGATTGTCCTGTTTTTGCATTATTAACAATTGCAAAAACAAAAATATCATATCCCCACTTATTAGGCCCTTTTTTCCCATTTATATCATAAGCAAAACTGTAGTTGTTATCTCCATCATATGCACTAATTAAAATAGTCCCGTCAGACAGAACATAGCTTGCTGTAGTATTATTCAACTGGCTCTTTGTCCACATTTTACAGCCTGCAATCATTTGTGAACCGTAATCCTCAATATAATCATCATCTCCAGGTTTAGCAGCTTGCCCGTCCTGAGCAATTTCTTCACGTCCTTTATATTGAGGAATGCAACCTTTTTGAAGTGAGTTTTTTGAGCAAGTTTTTATGATTTTTAAGTTTTTTCTGATATATGACCAAAACATAGGACAATCATCAACTTCCCCATTTTGATTCTTCGGAACGGGAGAACCGTCAAGCTGGGTTGAAGTTGTACATACCCCTAAAGAATTATAATTTGAGCATTTTTGAGGAACTAAATTATAAGACCGCTTGTAGCAGTAAGGCATACCTCCAAATTCTGCCTGAGATTTCACAATTGCCTGAGAAAGCATAGAAAAACTCTTTTTGAACTGATTTTTTAGAACAACTTCCTCATATTTTTTAGTTAAAGCCGGTAATGTCATTGCAGCAACAACACCAATAACACCTAGTGTTATCAGCACTTCCGCCAATGTAAACCCGCATATTCGGCTTAAGGAGCTTAAACTACTTTGCCCCCCCCCCGAAAAACCTTGTCATCACTGTGTTTTCCATAATTCAATCTCCTTTGTTAGTTGTTATGTTGATTTTTGTTTTTTAAGAAAAAATATTTATTTTCTCGGACACGCTCACGCACTGCTCCCGCTATTGCCTCGAAAACAAATATTTTTCCTTATTCTATTTGTTTTTCTTTGGCATTGCTTTTTTCGTTACTTTAAAATGTTCGCTGGTTGTCTGTCTTTTTTTATTATATATCATTCTTGAGGCTTTTGCAATAAAAAAAGGAACGAAAGCATTTTCGTTCCTTTTCCGTTTTATTCATTTATATAAAATTCTTATTTCTTCAAGAAATCAGGTATTTCAATATTTGTAAAACTTGAAGAAACTTCCGGCATTGATCTTCTGACAGAAGACTGTTGAACACCGGCTGATGTGTTAAATGAGCTTGCAAAGAAATCTGAAGCGCTCATTTGGTTAAGAGCAGGCTGTGCTTTTGCTTCAGGTTCTTTATTTTTCAATTCAAAACCTGTTGCAATAACAGTAACCTGAATTTCATTTGTAATATTTTCATTAACGGCTGTACCAATAATAACAGTAGCATCGTCAGTAACCGCATCATGAATAATATTAGCAGCATCAGAAATTTCGTGAAGTGTCATATCAGGTCCGCCTGTAATGTTAACAATTACACCGGTTGCACCGTTGATAGAAGATTCAAGCAATTGAGAGTTAATAGCAATTTCAGCAGCTTTAACAGCTCTGCCTTCGCCTGTACCGCGACCGATACCCATAAGTGCTGAGCCGGATGCCTGCATAACACATTTAACATCTGCAAAGTCAACGTTGATAAGTCCAGGAACTGTGATAATGTCAGAAATACCCTGAACACCTCTCAAAAGAACCTCATCTACGATAATAAATGATTCAGTAAGTGAAACCTGTCTATCAACAACCTGAAGTAATTTATCGTTAGGAACAACAATTACAGCATCAACAGCTTCTCTGAGTTTTTCTAAACCCTGGTTAGCCTGATTTTGTCTTTTACGACCTTCCCAAGTGAAAGGTTTTGTAACAACAGCAATTGTCAAAATTCCTAATTCTTTAGCAATTTTAGCAACAACAGGAGCAGCACCAGTACCAGTACCGCCGCCCATACCGGCTGTAATAAATACCATATCAGCGCCATCTAATGCTTCGGTAATTTCCTGCTGAGCTTCTTCAGCGGCTTTTTCACCAACTGAAGGATCTCCGCCTGCACCAAGACCAGCTGTTGATTTTGCACCTAATTGAATTTTATTTTTAGTTTGACCGTATTCTAAAACCTGTAAGTCTGTATTCATTAACCAGAATTCAACACCGGACAAACCAGCTTTAATCATTCGGTTAACAGCATTTCCACCGCCGCCGCCAACACCGACAACTTTAATATTTGTAGGATTTACAGCTGAGCGCGGGCTTTGTCCCTGGCTAGGTGATTCATCTTTTTTTGCAAAGATATCTGATACGAAATTTTCCACTACTTTTTACCTCTTTATCAATATATTTACTTGTATTCAGTTAATCCGCGCCTGTTTTTGATAATTAACAGACACCCCAATAATATAATAACATACTATTTTAAATAGAAAAAAAGTACAATAATTTCTCTTTAATTATGAACAAAAGTTAATATATTTTTTAATTTCTGCTATAATAGGCTCATGCGCTTGTCAAACATCCAAAGATATATTTTTGAAAGTATTCTGGTTTATATAGTTTTGCCTTATTGCGGAATAGCATTTGCATTTTCAATAGCTGCATTAGGTCTGGCAATAATACTTTCATTAATAGTTATGCCAATATACAGCATACTTTCGCCATTAAGGTTTAACGGAAGAATAAAGTGGCTTATACCAGTGATTAACGGATTGTTAATGATTATCCCGATAAAATTTGTAATAAACAATAACTTTTATATTTATATCCCATATTTTGTAGCAGGCGGATATATTGCGATTATAATAAAAACTCTTTACAGAAAGTTCTTCAGCAAATCTTAGCCGGAGAGGTTCCCCAGAACAGCTTGTCGCGAAGTATTGAATAAAAATCTGCATTATCAAGCAGAGCCAGCTTGGCTGAGTAATCAGCCTTTTTAATTTTTATTTCGGATGCACTTTCAAAAAACTCCTGACCATCAGTTGAAATCACATATTCTTTTTCTTCATCACCTGAAGAAATTGTAATTTCTTCATTATCAGGAATTACAAGAGGGCGCGCAGTAAGAGTATGCGGGCAGATAGGAACGATTATAAATGCGTTAAGATCAGGAACGATTACCGGTCCTCCGGCAGATAATCCGTACGCAGTGGAGCCGGTTGGAGTAGAAATTATTATACCATCTGCGAGATAATCGCATACAGGGCGGTTATTAATCTTAAGCAGAAATCTTGAAGTTCTGCCGGCTGAACAACCTTTAATAACAAAATCATTTAAAGCAACAGCTGAACCTGATTGAAGCATAATCCTATCCTGGACAACATATTTACCGCTTATAATTTTAGTTACAGAATTTGCAATATCAGCCTGGGACGATTGTGATAAAAACCCAAGTCTGCCAAGGTTAATCCCGAATATCGGGGTTGAAAATTTTGCGTAGAACCTTGCGCACTTTAAAATTGTACCATCACCGCCAATAACAAAAATAAAATCATATCCTGACTTTAAATTATCAATATTTAGAATATCAGCATTAATTCCGTTGGAAGACAGTAAATCGTAAAGCTGTTCTTTTACATATGCAGCGCGTTGTATATTTGGATTATAACAAATTCCGTAAGTCTTATTTTTCATACATTGACAATACCACATGCACCGCCTTTTTGCAAACAACAAAAAAGACGACAAAATGCCGTCTTTTTTATTTAGATAACTAAAAAAACATTTTCTGGTGGCTTGTAATCAATCACCCAAACACACCGCCTGAATGCCACTGATGTCACGACCAGTTTGATAGAAGGGCGTTGTATCAGAGGAAAAGCTACGTGAGTATGCAGTACCGCGACCGATTTCCTCGCCAGCCCATAAGGAAAAATCATGTTCTGGTAAACCCAGAGAGGTTGCTGTGCCTGCTATGTAAGTCAGGTTGCCCACATCTTGTGTTGCCCCTACACTCGGATTGCCTTTGTATATTGCATGGTTAAAAGGTGCCCAAAACCCGAAATTTAAAGAAATTCAGGCTTTGATTAAATAATAAAGATCGCCTGCTGGGGGCTTTTTATTATCCAGGACAATTATAACTAAAAGAACAGCTTCCATTGTGCCAGTTGGGGCATTTTCCTCCAATCCATCCGAGAGAATAGCAGGCTTCCTGAGTAGTGCAGCCTGCAGGATTTTCTACCGAACAATCTTTTTCAAAATC
>HF989713.1 GCA_000431315.1 Brachyspira sp. CAG:484 | reverse complement strand
TTCTATCATGTTTTCCTCTGCTTTTTTATTATAATCTATATTCTAATATTTTTCAATATGAGAATATAGTTCAGATATGCTTTAATTGAGAAACTATTTTTTCCACACCATCATATCTGGCAAGTTTTAAAGCCCCTTGCTGGACTTTAATCAGCTTCTCTTTATCAGTTAGCAATGATAAAATTGCAGTTAAAAGTGTTTTTTCAGTAACTTCGTTATCCTCAAGATACAAAGCAGCACCTTGCTCTACCATATATTTTGCATTCTTCCTCTGGTGATCTGCTGCTGCATGCGGATAAGGAACCAGGATTGGCGCAATACCGCTTGCACAGATTTCCGACAAGCTTAAAGAACCAGCTCTTGACACAGCAATATCACTAGCCTTTAAAACTGTAACCATATCATCAAAATATGGTTTAACAATTAAATTCTTATCCTGTTCATATTCAGGATAAAATTTTATAAGCTGTTCAATTACCCTGTCAAAATTTTTCTTTCCTGTTTGAAAAATAATTTGTACATCATACTTTTGAGAAAGAGTTTTAAGAATTTCAACAGCGGCATCATTAATTGTCCTTGCCCCCTGAGAGCCTCCCATAATACATAAGGTAATCTTATGCCCCAGCCCTAAAGCCTGGCGTGCCTCAAATTTAGTAAGTTTCTTAAAACCAGGACGTATAGGGTTTCCATTAATATTAATATTTTCATTTTTGATGAATTTTTTTGCACATTCAAATGCAACTGATATGGCAGAAGCTCCTGAAGCGAGTTTTCTTGTTACCAGACCAGGCTGGGCATCACAATCGTGCATCATATAAGGAACATGTGAAAGCTTACAGGCAATTAGAATAGGAGCGGAAACATACCCGCCTGTACCAAATACTGCATCCGGCTTATATAAATTAATATAATTAAGACATTTAATAACTGCACCGGAAAGCTGAAAAGCCCATTTCACAATTTCCAGACCTGCTTTTCGCGGCATTCCATGAACATTCACCGGCAAAAACTCATAACCTTTACTGCTGACAATATCAGCTTCCAGATTTTCAGGATTACCAATGTAATATAAAGCTTTTGTATCCTCATCGCTGCTCAAAGCATCTGCAACCGCAACCGCAGGATAAATATGCCCTCCTGTGCCGCCTCCGGTTATAAAATACGTATATTTTCCGCCCTGTTTAGACATTTGCATGATTCCTTATCTTTTTAATTCTCTTCTTTGAAATATTAAGCAAAATTCCTATCATACATAAAGACACGATTAGAGATGAACCGCCGTAGCTGATAAAAGGAAGAGGAACACCGGTAGTAGGAAAGAAAGAACTTGCAACACTGATATTCAAAAATGCCTGAAACCCTATAGAAAAAGTTATTCCTACAGCAAGAAGCTTGCCGTACATATCAGGACATCTTGCCGCAATCAAAAAACCTCTGTGTATTAATGTCCAGAATAACCCTATAATCAAAACACAGCCGACCCAGCCCATTTCCTCTGCAATTATTGCGAAAATAAAGTCTGTATGACACTCCGGCAGGTAGGAAAGCTTCTGTATGGAACCGCCATAACCCACGCCTGTAAACCCGCCTGAAGCAAACGCAATCAGCGACTGGATAATGTTATAACCTGCCCCCTGCGGGTCAAGCTCAGGATGCCGCCAGGTGGTAATACGCTGCATCTGATAAGGTTTAATAATTGTAGTTGCAGCAACAATTACAGTAACAACCATGGCTGAAAGGCAGCTGAAAAACAACTTCAAAGACCCGCCCGCCGCAAGGAACATTACAACAGAAGTTGATAAAAGCAGGATTACCATACTTAAGTTTGGCTGAACAAAGATGAAGCCTATCATAATAAGTATAGGAATAAAGGCTGAAACCCACTTATTCTGATCAATAAGGTTAGCATCCTTTTTTAAAGCAGAAGCCAGCAGCAAAACAACAGCAGGCTTTGCAAATTCAGACGGCTGAAGCTGAAACCCTAAAATATTAATCCATCTTTTTGCTCCGTTAACAGTCACCCCCAGCGGTGTAAAGTCTACCAGAACTAGCAGGAGCAGGACGATTCCGGCAAAAACCATATTCCAGTCCGAGAGTTTTTTATAATCAAAGTTAGAAAAGAACTTCAATCCGATAAAACCGACAATAAAACACAAAAATTGTTTTATTAAAAACTGTGCAGGATTTCCGCCTTCATCAATACATTTCGGGGCAGAGGCTGAAAAAATTGCAAGAAACCCTATTATCACAAGGAAAGCAACAGTAATAAGCAGCGTTTTATCCGGTGCAGAAACAATAATGCTCTGTATCGGGTGACGGTTATATGCTTCGTTGTATCTATCCGATCTTTGATAAGACATATTCCTTGAATACCTTTCCTCTCTCCTCGTAGCCGCTAAACATATCAAAACTTGCACATGCCGGTGAAAGCAACACCACATCCGGATTTAATTCAACGGCTTTATCAATCGCAGACTGCATTGATATTTCTCTATAAATATTATCAAATCCGTTATTCTTTAAATTTTCATCAAATCTGTCAGCAGCTTCTCCGATAAGAATTACCGTCTTAATATGCTTTTTAACGGAATCGCAGAACTCTTTTAAATCAGTATTTTTATCCCTGCCGCCCGCAATAAGTGCAACATCGCAGTTATTAAAAGAATTAATTGCAACAATTGAAGCTTCAGGATTTGTTGCTTTTGAGTCATTGTAGAATGTAATTCCGTCTTTTTCTCCGCATTTTTCAAGCCTGTGCTCCGGTACGACAAATGAAATTATGGAATTTCTTATATTCTCATTAGAGATACCCTCAAGCTTTGCACAGATAACAGAACATTCAACATTCTGGTAATTATGTTCTCCGATTAACGGGCATTCGCTCAAATCAATAATATGCTCTTCCACACCATTGCGTTTAAAGCAGATTGCATCATCTTTCACGTAACAGCAGTTATCTCCCTCCTCTGCTCCGAAAAAGAATACTGTTCCGCCGGCTTCTTTTGCAAACTCTTTGAGTTTTTCATCTTTTGCATTTAAAACAGAAAATGCAGGAGTTTGCGGAGATTTAAAAATTCTTGACTTTGCTTTGAAATAATTATCAAGTCCCTGATGCCAGTCAATGTGATCAGGTGTAAAATTTGTCCAAACAGAAATCTGAGGTTGAAAAGCCGGAGAGTATTCAAGCTGGAATGAACTGCACTCACATACAAAATAATCAATTTTATCATCGTCAAGCAAGTCACATGGAGGCTTTCCATAGTTTCCGCAAGGAACTGCGTTGTATTCACTGCTTAAAATATGTGCAGTCAAAGCGGTTGTAGTTGTCTTGCCGTTTGTTCCGGTAATAGCAATAAACGGCCTGCCTGTTTGTAAAAACGCAAGTTCAACCTCGGAGATTATCTGAACTTTTGCTTCTTTCAAGCGTTTCATTAATTCGCTATGCGGTGGGATTCCCGGACTTGTTACTGCTATATAAGCATCTTTTATAAATTCATCGCTATGACCGCCCATTTCAATTTTTATATCTAATGCACGTAATTCTTGAAGTTTTTCATTATCCGCCGGGGTTTCTGCACGAAATTCTGTTATATAAACATCTGCGCCATGCCTGTTCAGATACTTTGCGGCAGCAATACCGCTTTTTGATAGACCTAAAACCAAAACTTTTTTATCAAACCAGTTTGACATTATAAAACACCTCTATTTGTTAAATAAAATAAAACGAGTGCAGTCAAAGAAAGTAATGCTGATACAAAAGCAAACACAGCAACAACCTTCTTTTCACTCCATCCGCACAACTCAAAATGATGGTGAACCGGCGCCATTTTAAACACTCTTTTTCCGGTAGTTTTAAAACTGAAAACCTGGATAATTACAGACAAAGTTTCCATAACAAAAACTCCGCCTAAAAATATCAAAAGAAATTCAAACTTACCCATAACAGCCAGAGTACCAAGAAGTCCGCCTATGGCAAGCGAGCCGGTATCTCCCATAAACACCTGTGCCTTAGGCTTGTTATATCTTAAAAAGCCGAATAAAGCACCGGCAACAGCAGCAGCAACAATTGCAACCTGCGGATGTCCGCTGAACAAAGCAATTATTGAACAGGCTGCAAAAGAGAACACTCCGGTTGATGCGGCAAGCCCGTCCAGTCCGTCAGTAAGATTGTAAGCATTTGACGCTCCTGTTATTATAAACACTGCCAGAAACGGATAAAACCATTTTAAATCAAAGGTATGCGAAAGAATTGAGAATTCACATCCGCCTTTTCCGCTGATAACAACATACATTGTCGGTAATAATGCGATGGCTATTTGTCTTAAAAGTTTTCCCCTCGCACTCAATCCGTCATTTGCATGTCCTTTAATTTTAATATAATCATCCTGAAAACCTGCAAAGGTATAAAACAAGAGAGTAATAAGTATTATAATAGCTTCGGTATCAAACCGCTGAGCAAGCAAAAGCGCAATTATTGAGGCAATTATAATTGCAAGAATAATAAATACTCCGCCTGTGGTGGGAGTTCCCTGCTTTTTAGCGTGATTTTCCGGCGCACAATCCTTAACATACTGACCTATCATTTTTTTCTTTAAAAAATCTATATAAGGCACACCGAAAAGCAGACATAAAATCATTGCTAACAGGAATGCCACAGCAATCATAATCATACTTTAATTTCTCCCTTGATAAAATCTATAATTTCTTCAAACTTCATACTTCTTGAAGCTTTCAGAAATATTGTAGTACCAACATCTATAGTATCAATAATATAATCTGAAACTTCTCTGTTATTTTCAAAATTCTTTACAAAGAAACCTTTCGCATCAAGTTCGGCACCTATCTGCCTTGCAAGCCGTCCTACAGTAAGATACTTTGCATCTTTTCCGTAACCTAACCCGGCAAGGTATCTGCCTACTTCCATATGAAGTTCATCTTCCATCTCACCGAGTTCTCCCATATCTCCAAGGACAACAACCGGATGTTTATAATGCTGAAGGAATGTTGAAACAGCAGCTTTCATAGATTCCGGATTGGCATTATAGCTGTCGTTTATAACCTTATATCCGCCGGCATCAAGTATTTCCCAGCGTTTTTCAATAGGTTTGTAAGCTGCAAGCCCCCTGTGGATTTCATCATACTCCATCCCCAGCTTATAACCTAAATTTATAGCAGCAAGTGAGTTTTCTATATTATAATCACCTTCTACATTAATCTCATATTCTCTACCTTTATATAAAAATTTTGAATAAGAAGGCTTTCTGTCAATAATATTAACATCATCCAGAGAATAAAATATTTTTTCACCCTCAAATACGGCAAACTTTTTAATTCTTTCGTTATTTTGAGAAATAAATGTTCCGTCTTTTTTGAGATACTTTACAATTTCGCTTTTTGCTTTTGCAATATTATCAAGGCTTCCAAGGCGTCCTATGTGGGCAGAGCCTGCATTAGTAATTACAGCAAAGTCCGGTTCTGCGTATTTTGAAAGAAGCTCAATCTCTCCAAGCCCGCGCATTCCCATCTCAACAATTAAGACCTCGCAATCCTGCGGCATATTCATTAAAGTTTCGCAAAATCCTATTTCATTATTATGATTTGAAAAAGTTTTATGAGTTTTAAACTTCTCCTCAAGCACTGAAAAAATTATCTCCTTTGTTGTGGTCTTTCCGGAGCTCCCTGTAACAGCTATAGTTTTAGGGTTATATTTTCTCCTTAAAAACCGTGCCAGTGAAAGGTATGCCCCCAAGGTATCCTTAACTTTCAAAACAATCTTTGCATTCTCAGGATAAACATCCTTTGTAATAAAACATCCAGCTGCACCTTTATCCACAGCCTGAGAAAGGAAATTTTCTCCGTCAAAACTGGCGCCCTTTAAAGGCAGGTATAAATCTCCCTTATTTATCGTGCGGGTATCTGTAGAAATATTAAAATCATCACTATCAGAAGTATTCTTAATTAATTCAGCTCCCGAAGCCTCAATAATCTCATCCAAATTAAACATCATATTATTATGATACTTCAAAAAAACCATATGAGTAAAAAGTTAATAAATATTAATACTACTTGACATGCGGGCTTTAGCAAAAGATAATATATGTACGTATTACTATGGGTAAATCGTTTAATAAATATCCGAAAGGATTACGAAACCCGCAATTGAAAGGAAAAGACACATGTACGCAATTGTAGAAACCGGCGGAAAACAATACCCCGTTGAAGAAGGACGCTACGTTGAAGTAGAATTGCTGGATGCTGAAAAAGACAGCAAAGTAGTTTTTGACAAAATCGTTATGTTAGTTAACGGTAAAAAATCAAAAGTAGGACAGCCTTATGTTGCAGGCGCTTCTGTAGAAGGAACTGTTCTTGCTATTGATAAATCTAAAAAAGTTATCGTTTACAAACAAAGACCTAAAAAAGGCTACAGAAAAAAACAAGGACACAGACAAGGCTTTACAAGAGTTATGATTAACAAAATCAGAACTTCTGCCCAGAAGAAAGCCGCTGAATCAACAGAAAACGCTGAAGCGTAAGTATCTAAAAACATATGCGGTACGGGAATAAATAAAAATTACCCGTTTGCATTTGGTCAGCTCAGACCGGAAAGGCAAAACCGCAAATATCGCCGGAAGGCGAAACTTAATTAACTGTAAGCTAAATTAAACAAAGGAGAAATAAAATGGCACATAAGAAAGGTATGGGATCTACCCGTAACGGTCGTGACTCCGAAGCGAAGCGTTTAGGCGTTAAGAAATTCGGCGGTGAAACCGTTAAAGCCGGCAACATTCTTGTTCGCCAGAGAGGAACAAAAATCCACCCTGGAAACAATGTTGGTATCGGTTCAGATGATACTTTATTCGCCCTTATTGACGGCGAAGTTAAATTTGAAGCACACAGACGCGACAGAAAACAGGTTAGTGTTTACGCTGTGTAGTTTTCTAAAACAATATTCAAAAAGCTCCTGTTTATTACAGGAGCTTTTTGTTATACATACTGATTTTTCTTTGGTGCAATATCAAAAACACTTGTGTTCATAGGGATTGCCCCCGCGGACTGTTTACTATCGGAAGCTGCCGTTTTATCCTGATTTTTATCAACTATTCCCGCCTCCTGATTAAGTTCTGTTCGCTTATCTTTAGACAGCAGATTGGTGTAGGTTTTGCCTTCTCTTTTAGCAACAAAAACTGATAATTCATCATTTCCAAAAGCTGCAATATTTGATAAGGAAACTTTTGTTCTGCCGTTTAGATTTTTGTTGCCATTACACAACTTAAGCATATCTTCCGGCTTAAAACTGGGGAATGCAGTATAAATATCCCCGACTGTAATTGTCATACTTAACTCCTTTCCAAGCTTATGTTCTATTTTTATAAAGAAGTTTTGCCTGAAAAGATTGCTATCCGCCCACCCCATCCTATCCTATCCTATCCTATCTCAGAGTATAACTGAATTTCCGGCATTATAGAATTCATATTTACATTTCTTTACAACTTAACATTTTTACTAAAGATTTTTATAAGTACTGCCGATATAAAAAAGGTAATCAGAAATCTAAGGAGAATTTTATATATGTTGAAAAAGATTGTATCACCTTCGTGTAATGTATGCGACAGTGTGGAATTTATATTAAGAGGAGCGAGAAGACGCCGCAGTATGGCGATAGCATCTGCAAAAAGCATTAATGCTGATGCAGGTATTAAAACAGGACTTGCAGCTGTTAAGTAAGTGGTTTTTCTGCAAGAAATAAAAAGAGAGCTTTATGGTAAAGACCGGTTTACAAACCGGTCTTTTTTAGTTTTTTATAGTATAATTTTTTCAGGGAGAAAAGTTATGGGGAATAAGAATAGAGAAAAGACTGCAATTATAATAGGAGCCGGACCTGCAGGATTAAGTGCGGCATATTATTTATTAAAAAATACTGATGATATAAAGCCGGTTATATTAGAAGAGCTGGATTGCGTTGGAGGGATTTCAAGAACTGTTCATTATAATGGAAACGGTATTGACTTAGGCGGGCACAGACTTTTTTCAAAAAATCAGGAGATACTTGATTTTTGGGAAGAAATACTTCCGCTTCAGGGTAAGCCTCCTATTGATGACAAAATTTTGCACAGAGAAATTACAGTGTCGCAAACAGGACCTGACCCTGATGAAACAGACAGAGTTATGCTAAAACGCAAACGGGTTTCGAGAATATACTATCTAAGAAAGTTTTTTGACTATCCGATAAGCCTGAAGGCTTCTACAATATTAAACATGGGGCTTGGCAGAACGTTCAAAGCAGGAATGAGCTATTTAAAATCATGTGTTCATAAAGTACCTGAAACAACGCTTGAGGACTTTATGATTAACCGTTTTGGCAAAGTCCTTTATAAGATGTTTTTTGAAAAATACACACAGAAAGTCTGGGGGCTTCATCCTTCTGAAATATCAAAAGAGTGGGGTGAACAGCGAATTAAAGGATTATCACTTTCAAAAGCCGTAATTAACGCACTTTTATCACCATTAAAATTAATTTCAAATAAGGAAAAAGAAACTTCTCTAATAGAAGAATATTTTTATCCTAAATTTGGCTGCGGACAGGTATGGGAGTTTATGGCAGATGAAATTATTAAAATGGGAGGCGAAATCCATTTTAATACAAAGGTTTGCGAGTTTTCATTTGACGGCAGTAGTATAAAAGCGGTTAAAGCAGCTATCGATTGCGGACAAAGTTCGCAATCGCATAATCACAGTGATTATGCAGAATTTGCAGGGGATTACTACATCTCCTCAATGCCTGTAAAAGACCTTGTTGCAGGTTTAGGCGAAAATGTTCCTCAGGAAATTTCTGCAATTGCAAAAGATTTGCCATATAGAGATTATATTTTGACAGGTTTTTACTGTAATAAAATAAATTTGAAAAATAATACCAAAATCCCTACAATTAATAATATTTGCCCAGACAGCTGGATTTATATTCAGGAGGATGACATAACAGCAGGCAGGCTTCAGATTATGAATAACTGGTCGCCTTATCTTGTAAAAGATTTTGAGAATAAAGTATTTATAAGCCTTGAATATTTCTGTAACGAGGGTGACGAATTGTGGGAAAAACCGGAAAAAGAAATGCTTGATTTTGCAGTTTCAGAACTTGAAAAACTTAATATTACGCGGAAAGACGACATTCTCGACAGTGTTAGAGTAAGAGTTAAAAAAGCTTATCCGGCATACTTCGGAGTTTACAAGCATTTTGATAATGTAAAAGCATATTTGAATACAATTAGTAATTTGTACTGCATCGGAAGAAACGGGCAGCACAAATACAATAATATGGATCATTCTATGCTTAGCGGGATTGAAGCCGTAAATGTTATCAAAGGAAATCTTGATAAAGAAATTCTCTGGAAAGTAAATACGGAAAAAGAATATCATGAAGTTAAAAAATAGTAAGTTATTTATAACAGTAATATTAATATATATAATTGTTACAGTTTTAAGACTCATTTTTCATCAGCCCTGGTATGATGAGGCACACGCATGGACTGTTGCGGAACAGCTGAATTTAAAAGAGATAATAGATTTAATGAGAATTGAAGGTCATACTTTTATCTGGTATCTTTTAATAATGCCGTTTGCGAAAGCTAATTTATGGTATCCTTGGCCGATGATGATTATCAATTATATTTTTGCACTTGCCAGTGTAATTTTTATGTGGAAAAGGGCTCCGTTTAATAACTTTACTAAAACTGTTGTAACATTTTCTTTCCCGTTTTTTGCATTATTTCCTGTAAACGCCAGATGTTATGCCATCGGTGTAATTATGCTTTTTCTGTTGACTGATTTGTTTAACAAAAAGCTGAAACACCCGCTTATATTTGCATCACTAGTCAGTTTGTGCGCCAATACCAGCGTAATGGCACTGATAGGAGCCAGTGCATTTGGTTTCTTATTTGCCTTTGATTTAATCAAAGGAGCATTGGACAATAAAGTCAGCAGAAAAGATTTTACTATTGCTTTTATCATAATGGCTGTTGGAGCCTGTATGATATTATGGCAGCTTGGAGGTTCAAATTCAGGTATACTTGGCAACAATATTCATTTTATCGAAAACTTTACCGAATTTTTCATAGGACCGCTGCTGCTTTCCAATCTTTTGGCAATTATAGGAGTTATATCTGTTTTATTATTCTTACCTGTTTATTTGTTTAATGATAAAAAAGCCCTATTCTTTTTTGCTTATACAATTGGAACAATGGTATTCATATTTACCCATTTATATGCAGGGTTTTCCCATCACTATGTATTTTTATATATTTACACATTAATAAGCTTCTGGCTGGCAAAAAATAACATTTCTGGCGGAAAACTTGTTAAAGTTACAGAAATTGCATTGTCGATATTATTCATGAGCCAGATTATAACACATTTAAACTATTCGCCGGCATATTTCCACTCCGGCTCAAAATATTTGTCAGACATAATTTTACAGGATAATAAACTTAAAAAAAGCAGGATAATTTTATACAATAGCGCAGATAAAAGGATTTTGCCATATATACAAAATGAAAATGTTGACCTGTGGTTTTACTGTCAGGGCTCAAAAGCAAATTACGATCCAAATCTTCACGACACACCAATCTGTGAACCCCGGGGACCTTTATATTATATCCCGGGCTGGCTTGAGAAAAGTTTATCAAAAGACAAAGATAATTATTCAATAATCGAAATCTCGCCTAAAACTCCGCTGGAGGGATTTATAATAGAAGATAGCAAACGCAGGATTGTCTTTGAATTATACAAAGACATAAACAAGACTTACGGAATATTCAAAACAACAGAATATGACAAATAGCAGCATCCTAAAAGCCTTCCATTGCTCCCCAGTATTCAGCAAACAACATAACAGCGGCATACGCCTAACAGTTTATTGCTGCCAAGGTTTTACAAGGAATTTTATGGCTTTGCCGTCAATGTGCTGCTGCATAGCCCATTCAATCTTATCCAGTCCGATGGTTGCCGTAATAAGCTTTTCAACTTCAACATCCCCTGATGCGATATAATCCAGAGCCATTCTAAAATATTTCGGAGTATGGTGGAATACACTCATAAGTCTAATATCGCCGTAGTGCATTTTAGTAGTATCAAAAGTAACAGTTGAACCTGATTTGCAGCCGCCAAAAAAGTGAACTGTTCCACCGGGTCTTACACAGGAGAATATTCTCTCCCATATTTCCGGCAGCCCGACACACTCAACTGCAACATCCAGCCCTTTATGTTCTTCTGTAAATTCAGTAAAGATTTTTTCCGGATTAGGGTACTTTGTCAAATCAACAATTTCATCAGCGCGGGCAAATTCTTCAGCCATTTTTAACTTTAAAGGATTTCTACCGGCAACGATAACATTTGCTCCCTTTAGTTTTGCAAGACGTGCAAACATAAGCCCTATAGGACCAATACCGATAATCCCGACAGTCTGACCGGGTTTAATACCAGTTCTTTCCACCCCATGAACAACATTTGCAAGAGGTTCACAAAATGCGGCTTTATCAAAACTTAATCCCTCCGGCAATAGAAGCATATTTTTCCTGACTATACGTGCAGGAACTGTAATATATTCAGCATAAGCTCCATTCAGCAAATCAAGGTTTTCACAAAGATTATATTCCTCTCTCTTGCAGTAAAAACATTCTCCGCAGGGTGCAGAATTTGCAGCAACAACTCTGTCGCCGGCTTTAACATTTTCAACACCTTTTCCTACTTTTTCAACAATACCTGCAAACTCATGTCCAAACCCTGACGGAATATTTTTTATAAGCACAGGATGACCGCGGCGAAAAGTCTTTACATCAGTACCGCAGGTCAAAGCAGACATAACTTTTACAACAACCTCTCCCTCTTCAGGAGGTTTAACCATTACATTTTCAAGTTTTATATCCAGTGGTCCGTAATATTGTATTGCGCGCATTTTCTAATACAGCACAGGTCAAAACCGGTGCAGCCTTTCTTTATTAATCGTTAATCTTAATATAAGCTTTCATAATCTTATTAGTTATTGTATCATCAAAAGCTTGTTGAATTTTATCCATCGGGTATTCTGTAGAAATATTTTTTACAATTACTTTTCCTTCTTCCAAAAGTTTCAACGAATCTTTTAAATCAACAGGTGCAGGTGAATAACTGCCTAAAACTGTAAGTTCTCTGTAATAAATTTCATTATTAGGATACCCTGAATTTTTAGGTGTGCTGGAAAATACAAGAATAGTTCCGCCGTTTCTAACAGCCTTAAGCGCAACTTCAAGCGCTTTATCTGCGCCGGATGTCATAAATATCGCATCAAACTCGGAATTTTCAGGAAGATCTCTTGAATCGACCGCATCTATACCTAAGTTTTTGAGAAAATTAATCCTCTCAGGCAGTAAATCACAGCCTGTAACTTTCATTCCAAAAGCTTTCAAAGCCTGTGCCATCAAAATTCCGATAGAGCCAAGTCCTACAACAAGCACACTGGAATTTTCCATTAAAGCTGCTCTTTTAACTGCTCTCACACAACAGCCGAGCGGTTCATAAAAAGATGCCTCAACTTCTGTGAGATTTACAGGAATTTTATATGCAACATTTTTTAAGTGTTCATCAGATACATAAACAAGTTCACTAAAACCTCCCGGTCTTATATTTGTGCTCTTAAAGTGAGTGCACATTGAAACATTTCCATGTTTACAGTAATTGCAATTTCCGCATGGAATATGATGGGAAGTTACAATTTTATCGCCGGTTTTAAAATCTGTATCAGAATTAATTTCCACAATCTGGGCAACAATTTCGTGTCCCAGAACAGTTCCGTTTTTAGAAATTTTTTCTCTGAATTTTACAATATCAGAGCCGCAAAGCCCGCAGCCCAAAACCTTCACAATTGCACCTTTGCGCCCTTGCAATTTAATATCTTCAACATTTCGGTTAGTAATCTTATCGTTATCAATAACTGCTATTTTCATATCTTCCTCTTCGCCAAAAATTTTAACACAAACCTTGCGGACTGGCAAAAAAAATTATATAATAAGAATATAATTTAAATTTCACAAATAGGTGAGAGAATGACGAGGATAAAAAGACTAACCTGCTTTGATATTCCAAAAATAAATAAAATGATAGAACATCTGGGCAACGGAGATACTACCAGATTTCAGCATGAATTGAATAACGAGGCATTAATTGCTATAAACGGGCTTGTTCCTCTAAAATATAAATTTATGCCGGAAACTTATATTCTCTCAGATAAAGATGAGATTATGGGGTTGATTACGGTTGTACCAACCAGAGGCAATCCTTACAAAATAAATATTACAAAATTAATCTTCCAGCAAAACTCATATGATGCCGGCAAGCAGCTTGTAGAATTTATCATTGCGAGATATGGCGCAAAAGGAGCAGTATCTTTCTGTGCAAACGTTGACCAGACACATGATGAGCTGCTGAATTTATTTTTAAACGGCTGCGGTTTCCGCCAGTGTTCTTATGAAAACTTATGGGAATTAAAGAATTTCATTCCGCGTGAGCCTCAAAAAGCATCATTCAGATACTGTCAAAATTCTGACGCGCCTGATGTTGCAAGACTTTACAACAGCGAGCTGAATACCCTTTATAAACCATCTATGGAAAGGATAAAACAAGAATACAAAGAACCGTTCTTTGCAGGTCTGGTAAACTTTTATAAAAACAGATACGTTCTGGAAGATCCAATGACACACAGGATTATAGCATACCTTTCAATTACCACAACAGACCACCGGAATTTCACAATAGATATTTCAACTAATGACGGCTACCAGATTTCTTACGATGAAGTTATAAACTTTGCACTCAGCGAAATTTCGCGCAGGAAAACAAATTTTAATGCGTATATAAAACACAGACAATACACAAAAACTGCTGATGGATTTGAAAAATATCTGCACGAAAGGAATTTAGATTGTATTCAGACAAAATGTGTATTGATAAAAGATTTTTACAGACCGGTAAAACAGCAGGAAAATGTTCTACAGGTATTTTTACTTGGCGAAACAGTAAACTAATCTTTACATTTTGTCTTAGTATTAAAATCTAAATCGTTGCAATGCAGATAATCCATATTTCCATGTGTAATTACCCATCCTGTACAATGGGAGTATTTTTTCCCGGTTAAACAATTACTTTTAAAGTCTGAATTTTCTAAGCCGACTGGCATAATACGATTTCGATTTATTATAAAAGCAAAAACCGTTTTTCTTACTATACCTCTTGTGTCTTCATACATTGCTCCACCATCTGTCGATATATAGAAGTCACCACAATATTTTTTGTCATCAGTACAGCTAGATGGTTGAAGCCACATACTGATAATTGCAGTTCCATCAGGTAAAACAATCCCACTAGAAGATTTAAGCTTATTTGTTGAAAATTTCTCATACCTAATATTTTTCAGATAAGGTTTCATCTTTTCCAAAAATTTGTCATAGTTTTCAAGTGATTCTTCTGAATGGACACTATTATTATTGTCGTCAGTCACTATTGCGGAGTCAGTTAAGCCCCAGTTATCAATTGTACCATTATCCATTACAGCCTGCATATAGGCCTGAGAAAAACCCGAATAGAATTTTTTAACACGTGTTACTGTTTCCTGCTCTTTATATCGTTGAACAAGCGTAGGTAAGGTCATTGCCGCAACCACGCCTATAATTCCCAGAGTTATAAGGACTTCCGCTAAGGTAAAGGCTTTTGTATTCATATAATCTCCTCTCTTATATTAATAAATATTAAACTTTTCATGACTATATCAAAACAAACATTCCAATATAGTCATGAATTTTACTCTTTAACTAAAAACATGTCAATATATTAATAAAGAGAGTAAAAAAATGAGCATAAGAACAGATATAAAAACAATTCTTGCGGAAAATGATGTTTCTATAACACAGCTGGCAAAAGAAATGACCATAAGAACAGGTAAATTTTATTCACAGTCAAATATTTCGCAAAAGCTATTACGCGGCACATTGAAGTTTGAGGAAGCAAAACTCATCGGTCAAATTTTAGGATATGAACTTAAATATATCAGAGTAAAATCATATATAAAATCTTAAAAATCCATTTGTAAAAACATTTTCCTTTGTGTTAAAATTGGATGACGAAGGATTAAACACAAAGAAGGTTTCTATGGATGAATTGAAAATTTATCTTGATAAAGATATTAACAGGGATTTAATTAAAACTAAAAAGATTGCAATCATAGGCTTCGGCTCTCAAGGCTACGGACAGTCTACAAATCTAAAGGACAGCGGCTGCGATGTTGTTCTGGGGCTTCGTCTTGGCGGGAAATCCGATGTAAAAGCAAAAGATTACGGCTTCAAAACAATGAACATTGAAGATGCCGTTAAATGGGCTGATATTGTACAAATATTAATACCGGATGAAATACAATCAAAAGTTTATGAAGAACAGATAAAACCTTACCTTAAAAAAGGTCAGTATCTGATGTTTTCTCATGGCTTTAACATACATTATAAAAAAATTGTCGCACCTGAGGATGTAAACGTCATTATGGTTGCACCAAAAGGTCCGGGACATACCGTCAGAAGTGAATATTTGGAAGGCAAAGGTGTTCCGTCATTAATCGCAATATATCAAAATCCTTCAGGCGATTCAAAAGAAGTAGCTCTTTCATACGCTTCCGCTATAGGTGCAGGACGTGCAGGTATAATTGAAACAACATTTAAAGAAGAAACAGAAACCGACCTTTTCGGGGAACAGGCTGTAATTTGCGGCGGAGTTTCCGCACTCATCAAAGCCGGTTTTGAAACTCTTGTTGAAGCAGGATATTCACCTTATATGGCATATTTCGAAGTTCTGCATGAGATGAAGCTTCTTGTTGACTTGATTAATCAGGGCGGGCTTGCCGATATGAGATATTCAATTTCCAACACCGCTGAATACGGAGATATGACACGCGGTCCTAAAGTTATCGGCGATCAGTCCAGACAGGCTATGAAAGCATTATTAAAAGATATTCAAAGCGGCGCATTTGCTGATGAATTTCTGAATGAGATGAACTCAGGATGCAAAAAATTTAATGAATTAAGAAAAGAAAACGCAGACCACCTCATAGAAAAAGTAGGCGAAGAAATCCGCTCATCTTTTGTCTGGGGAACAAAAAATAAAATTATTGATAAGAACAGGAATTAACAGCCCGTTCTATCCCGCCTTTGCCTTGCTTAATTATACATAATGAACAGGAAACGGCGGGTTTGTAACACAGTATCTCTTGTGCTGAGGTTGCCCGATGTACGGGCAGAAGTAAAAAAGGAAAAAACATGTTTAATACAGATTCAATTTACGAAGTAGTAGTATTTTCAATAGGCGACACAAAAGCCGGAACAAAAATGGGAAAACTTCAATTAAAAAATACAGAAGACAACTCTGTGCTTAACTGTATTTTATGGGAAGAAACACTCAACCGCATAGACAGTAAAGTTTTCAGATGCGGAAACCAGCTGCGGCTGGTGTCAGCATCCTTTAACGAAAAATTCAACAACTGCCTTGTGTCTTCAGTTGAACTTATCAAAGAAGCCAAAACAGGATTAGATGAGGCTGAACGTGAAAAAGTTTATGCAGAACTTACATCATATTTTGATAAGATAAAAGACGAAAAACTAAACTCATTTCTCACAATGTTTTTTATGGAGCACAAGGACAGGATTAAAATTATGCCTGCTGCTAAAGTAATGCACCATAACTACATCGGCGGTCTTATGGTTCACACGCTTGAATGTTTGAAAATTGCAGAAAAAAATATGGATATGTCCGATTATAAATTTAACAGGGACAATATACTTGCAGCCTGTATACTTCATGATATAGGGAAAATCTTTGAATACACAATTGATACAGAATCCGGTATTATAGATTATGACGAACATTTCAGAAAAGAATGGATTTCACACTCGCAATACGGATTTTCATTGTGTATGGCAGAAGGGTTTAAAGAAATCGCCAGAATGATAGCAGCACATCATGGAAGAAGTGATTGGGGTGCAATCATTGATTTAGGCGAAAAGGATTTAGAACCGGAATTATACTTTATACATCTCGTTGACAATCTGTCCGCAAAATTCGGAAAAATTAACGTAGCCCTGCTTGAAAAAAACTAAGGAGAAAAAATTGGGAAGATTAACTGAAAAACATAATTTGAAAGGTACACTTGTCTGTGTTGAAGGGATTGACGGGTCCGGAAAATCAACACAAATTACACTTTTAAGAGATTGGCTGAAGTCAATCGGACAGGATGTAATTTTCACAGAATGGAATTCTTCAGAACTCATATCTCAGACAACTAAGCTTGCCAAAAAGAAAAATATGCTTTCTCCAAGAACATTTTCTCTTCTTCACGCAGTTGATTTTGCCGACAGGGCAAAACAGGTAATTGCACCGGCGCTGAAAGCAGGTTTTATCGTTCTTGCAGACAGATATGCCTACACAGCTTTCGCAAGAGATGTTGCAAGAGGAGTTGATGCAAACTGGGTAAGAAAAGTTTATGATTTTGCTTACAAACCGGATTTGGCAATTTATTTTGACATAGAACCTCAAACAGCAATGGAGAGAATTTGCTCCAATCGGGCTCCAAAATTTTATGAAGCCGGTATGGATTTAAAATTGAGTAATGACCCATACGAAAGCTATCTTATATTTCAGGGAAGAGTAATTAAAGAATATCAAAAAATGGTTGATGAGTTTGGACTTGTAAAGCTCAACGCAACTGATTCCATTCACTCAAAACAGATTAAAATCAGACAAATGCTCAAAGAGGTTTTAAAAGAAAAAGGTATTGAGGTAAAATAATGACTGCAAAAACAAAAAACGGATACGAAGGACTTTTAGTAGTAATAGAAGGAACAGACGGCTCTGGTAAATCAACCCAGCTTGAACTTTTGAAACGGTCTTTGCAGGATAAATCATATGGAGTTATGGTTTCCGAATGGAAAACTTCCCGGCTAATTGCAAATGTTATTGATGATGCAAAAGACAGAAACCTTTTAAACGCAACAACATACAGTTTATTGTATGCAGCAGATTTTGCAGACCGTTTGGAAAACCAGATTATTCCGGCATTGCAGTCAGGGTTTATTGTTCTGCTTGACAGATATTTTTATACTGCTCTGGCGCGTGATGTTGTAAGAGGGCAGAATATTGAATGGGTTAAAAATTTATATGAATACGCTCCCGAGCCTGATTTAATTTTCTACCTTGATATGCCTGTTGATGTTCTTTTAAAACGTATTATCGGAACAACCGGTCTTGATTTTTATGAAAGCGGCAGAGATGTAGGATTTTCTACAGATTTTTATAAGAGTTTTGAAATTTACCAGAATAAATGTCTGGAACAATACAATCAGATGAAATCAGAATATAATTTTATAAGCATTGATGGCACAAAATCTATTAAAGAAATTCATAAAATTATGAACGATGAAGTACAGAAACTGCTGGATTTAGGTATTCTGGCATAAAAGAAAGGAGAAAATATATGCAAACACTTGATATGACTAAATTTAACATAGAGGGGGGGGGGCTGCATCAGACAGAACAGTACTCTGGAACGGCTTTTTAAAAAGCACTTTACAAAATTATTTACTAAGCGCACGACTTTTTTCAGGTCGTTTTCCATTAGGAACGCTTTTGGAAGGTTGGATAAATTTAACGGATTTACTTTAGCAGAGGTCTTAATCACTCTGGGTATTCTTGGTGTAGTTGCCGCAATGACACTGCCAGCACTGGTCTCTAAATATAAAGATAAAGTTTTGGTTTCTCAAGCTAAAAAGCTTTATTCTGAAACGCTTAACGGAATAAAAATGTACACGGCAAAAAATTATTGTGCAAATGAAAGTTGCCTGTTTGATACAAGCAAAAGCATAGATGAAGTAAATCGAGAGCTTTTTAAAATGTTTGAAGGAGCCACTTATTGCGAGCAAGGAAACCAGAAACCTTTGTGTCAAAAATATATGGTACTAAGTTATAAAAAACTCAATAACGGGTATGGGCAAACTGGATATTCTGATAACATAACCCAACCTTTCATTTTACTAAAATCCGGCGCAGTCATAAAAATTCTACAGCAAAACGAATGCCCAAGAAAATATGAATCAAAAGTCAGAGATGAAAACGGCAATTTTACAGGGGAAGTAGAAATTAAAACAACAGAAATTTGTGCAAATATATATCTTGACTCAAACGGTCCCAAAGGTCCTAACCAAAGAGGAGCTGATATATTCGTACATACTTTTAATATTTACAATAAATTCGGAACTGACGGACTTTTTAAAAACGTTCTGACGGAAGGAAAACTTCAATATACACCTTACCGTGTCGGAGTAGAGTATTAAAAAATAATCCTGAAATACTTATTTTCAATGGATTGTTACAATAAAAAATAAAAATTTACTTTATGAAACATTTTGAACTATTCGGCATGGTTTGTGCTAAATTAAAAAATATACAGATGATTATACATACAGTTTAAGGAGATTTATTAATGTCTGAATACTTGAGCAAGGAAGAGATTAAACAATGGAGAAGCTCATTAGAAAAGATTACGTTGGAAGAATTCGCTGCCAGATTAGGGAAAAAGATAGAAGAAGCAAAGCCGACTAACGATTTAATTGATATTGTTTTAAAAGGTCAGCCGGTTATGTCAACAACAGAGGATTGGGTTCAAACCAAGGGCGAACGTATAAGCACAATTGCCCAGCGGGCTTTTGACAGAGAACAGGAAATCTCACCATCACCTTTCTCTATTTCTAAGTTAAAACTTGAAATAGACGATGATGTTACTCCGGTTAATGCGACTTCTGCAAAACCGGCTAAGCTCAAAGCAGAAAAAAGTGCTGCAAAAAAAGCTCCTAAAACTACAGTGAAAGCAGAAGGAAAAACTAAAAAAGCTACCGCAAAAACTGTTATAAAAGAAGAAGTTTCTGCGGATAATCTGAGAGAAGAAGTTAGAATTGTATTTAAAAAAGCTTTAACAGACAGAGAGCAAAAAGTTTTTGATCACTTTGCACAGCACAAAAACCAGATAGTTTATGCTAAAGACCTTGCAGCATTGCTGGATTTGCCAAGAGATTATGTTTATAAATACATTAAAAATCTACGTGCAAAAATCGAAGGCGAAAAACTTCAAAATGCAGATAAAGGCGGATTTGTTTTAAATATTTAAAATTATAATTACCAATAATAAAAAAGACCTGATATTTATCAGGTCTTTTTTATTACTTGCTTTATATTTGACTTCTCTCTTTAATATAAATTATATTTATAAGAGAAAAAATTATATTAGATTAGATATAATTTATCAATCTTCTTGTTATTATAAGTTATAACTACTATTATAAAAGAATGGATTATAAATTCGATAATATATCTATAATGAATTTTATAAAAACACTTGTTACATACAGGGGCTCCTCATTAAGGAAGCTGCTGTTTAAACTCAGCCAGGAAAAAGGCTGCAGCAATTGTTATCCTAGTTTTTATAACAAACTCAAGAAAAATACAATAAAATTCAGCGAAGTAAAAGACATTGCAGAATCTCTAGGGTATGAAATAGTATTTAAAGATGTAAGGCAGTAAATACAAATTATCTTCTAAGCAAAAGGTTCATTCCTGCGCGGAAATAATTTTTAAATTCAGTTGCAGACTTAATACTGAATAACATCTTCAAAATATATGACGGTCTTAAATAGAATTTTCGTATAGCCCTTTTATGAAGCTCAAATATCCTGTCTTTGGATAAAGAATGCGATTTAACAGAAGGATAAAAATATGCACTTGAAAAAGAGGTTTCTGAATTAATCAGATGATTTTCCTTTGCATAATCATAGAACTTAGTTCCCGGCAGAGGGGTAGCGGTATAAAAACTAATAAAGTCGCTGTTTAATTCAATAGCAAAATCTATTGTATCTTCTACGGTTTCTTCAGTTTCCCATGGAAGTCCTATTACAAAATAGTTGTAAATTTTTATACCTGCTTTTTTAAAGATTTTGACCGTTAATCTAACATCATCAAGTGTAATACGTTTGCCTATTTTATCAAGCATTTCCTGAGAGCCGCTTTCAACACCTATACTTACAAGACGGCAGCCTGCTTTGTACATCATCTGAGCCATTTCTTCGTCAGCAGTATCAGCTCTGGTATTTGCAGACCACGTTATATCCAAACCGCTGTCAATTATTTTACGGCACAAATCCATAGTCCATTCTTTATCAATATTAAAAATATCAGACCAGAAAAGGAAATTAGTAATGCCGTATTTGTCAACGCATTCTTTTATTTCTGCAATAATATTTTCAGCCGAACGTCGTCTTACCTTAGCACCTGAAACCGGTGTAGCAAGGCAGAAAAAGCAGTGGAAAGGGCAGCCTCTTGAAACTTTAATAACCGCCTGGACTTTATTATTATCCGGGCGTCTGTAAGTATTGTTATCTACAAGATGACGCGCCGGAAAAGGCAAATCATCCAGATTTTCAATAAACGGACGTGCTCCGGTGTATTTTACACGTAAATCATCCCGATAGTAAATTCCCAAAATTTTATCATAAGGTTTCCTTTCAAGAAGCTCTCTAAGAGTTTCTTCCGGCTCCCCGAAAAGAATAACATCCAAATCTTTCTGATAATACATAACCTCAAATGCAACAGTAAGAAATGCCGCACCTTTTGCAATTGTAACGACATCAGGACATATTTCTTTTGCAACAGTAAGAGCAGAAAGGTCGCTTTTAAAAGTAGGAGTAGCAACGTTTATCAAAAGATAATCCGGTTTAAATTCTCTCAAATCCTGCTCCAGATCACCACCCTGGCTGTAGTCGGCAATTTTAGCTTCAAGCCCCACCTTCTCAGACACTGCCGCAAGATACATTAAATCAGACGGAGGCAGCGGAGGAATTACCAGCAGTTCTTTTGTTGGCTGCTGGCATCTGTCTTCCCTGTTCATAACAGGGGAGGGCGGGTAAATCAATAAAATTTTCTTTTTCTTTTGCTGATCTTTACTGTTTTCCACGATATTAAACCTTTTCTTTAACCGAATTTGCAACTAAAGCTGCAACTGCCAGACAAGCTGCGCCAATATAGAAGGTATATTCCCAATGATAATTTATACATCCGCCAGGCATCAAGAATACACATTTAGAAATTATCCAGGCAACAATTGTACAGACAAAAACCTGCGGACCGGCAATAAATATATTAAATATACCCATTACAGAACCTTCAGTGCCTTTCTTGATATATTGCGAAAGCATTGCAAATGGAAGGGCGCAAATACTTGCCCAGCCAATACCTGCTACAGCCATCATTGCAGCAACAGTAATTTTGTTATTAGATAAAGCCATTCCCAAATATGCAAGTATCATTGTTAATAAAGAAACAATATGGACTTTCTTATTTCCGAATTTAGCTGATAAAATACCGATAGGAATAGCCACAAGAAAGCAAACCAGATTAAATATAGCAAAACAAATTGAAGAAAAATTTGTTCCGCCTACAGTTGCATTTTCAAAAGCACTTGTCATTTCTTCAGTAGCAGCACTCAAATCCGGAACACCAAATACTGTATGAACAGAATACTGGGTAAAGAAAATCATCAAACACATTGTGCCAATCCAGGTGAAAAACTGCATAACACATATTTTAGAAACTTCAGGAGATAATGCAAAAAAGTTTTTCAATGAGTTTAAAAAATTATCTTCCTCTTTTTCTGCCACAGCAACTTCTTTTATAACTTCTTTCTTAGGCTGCTGATGTTCCTGAATGGTGATACAAGTCCAAATCATCCCAAGAGTAAATGCTAAAGCTGCCATAATGAATTGTGCATCAATAGACATTTGATAATTGAAAAAATACTTGAGAAAAGGAGCAGCACCGGCAGCAACAACAGAACCTAATCCGATAGCAAGACTTATATAAGAATTTGCAAGCGAATGCTGTTCGGGAGGAACAACATCAGGAATTAAAGCTCTGTATGGACCCTGTGCAACGTTTACGCAGGCATCAATAATCCAAATCATTATTGCAGCAATCAAAAGCGCAGTCCAAACCGGCAAATTCAAACCGGTCCAATTATGCAAAATATTGGCAACACCTTCAGAATTAGGAAAAATCCATAATGCAAGCGCAGCCAACAATGCTCCGCCTAAAAGATAAGGACGTCTTCGTCCAAACGGAGAAATAGTCTTATCACTCAAAGCACCTACCAAAGGCTGTACAACCATTCCCGTAAACGGACCTGCAAGCCATATAAGTCCGTATATAAACGGCGATGCACCAAGCCCTTCAGTTACAGGACCTGAAAGAATAATTCTCATCTGCCAGGCAAATTGAAGCCCGAAAAATCCTAAACAAAAATTCAAAAATTGTGCTGTTGTAAATCTTTTCAAATTGTTATTCTCTTCCATTGGATATTCCCCAAATAAACTCACTGCCTTATAAAGATACAACGAAAAATCTGCATAGTCAACAAAAACTTAAAACAAAAAGCGATTATTTACCAATTAAATAACCGCTTTTTCTATGAAATTATTTTCTTTTTACTGCTGCATCAATCAAACCCTTAAATAACGGATGAGGTCTTTCCGGGCGTGATTTGAATTCCGGATGGAATTGAGAGGCAACAAACCAGTCAAGCTTTGGCAGTTCAACGATTTCAGCAAGCATTCCGTCCGGTGACATTCCGGAAAACACAAGTCCTGCATCTTCAATTTGTTTTAGATATTCATTATTAACTTCATATCTGTGACGGTGTCTTTCTGATATTTTATCTTTACCATAAGCTTTATGAGCTCTGGAGCCCTTCTTCAAAATACAATCATAAGCCCCGAGCCTCATTGTACCTCCGTACCCATGGACATTCTTCTGTTCAAGCATAAGGTCAATAACCGGATGCTGGGCATTTTCGTCAAATTCTTTTGAGTTTGCGTCTTTAATACCAACAACATTCCTTGCATACTCAATAACAGCACACTGCATACCCAGACACAGACCCAGGAACGGCACATTATTTTCTCTTGCATATCTGATAACATTCAGCTTTCCTTCAATGCCTCGAACGCCAAAACCGCCGGGAACTACTACAGCCTGAACATCTTTCATTAACTCTTTACATGCTGAGTAATCAACACATTCCTCTGAGTTAATCCATTTAATATCAATTTTTACATCATTGGCATAACCAGCATGTTTTAAGGATTCCACAACCGAAATATAAGCATCCGAAAGTTTTGTATATTTACCGGCAATAGCAACCTTAATTGAACCTTTGGAGTTTCTGATATTGTCAACAAGTTTAACCCAGCTGCTTAAATCTGCTTTTTTATTTTCCATTCTGAGCATATCAAGAACAACTCCTGCCATATTCTGCTCTTCCAGCGCAAGCGGAACTTCGTAAATACTTTTCATATCACGGCATTCAATAACAGCATCTTTTGGAACAGAACAGAACAGCGCAAGCTTTTCTTTTTCAGTCTTTGGAATAGGCTTTGTAGTACGGCAAACAAGAATTTCCGGCTGGATACCGTAGCTTCTTAAAACCTGTACACTATGCTGTGAAGGTTTTGTTTTTAACTCGCCGGATGTCGGCAGGTAAGGAAGCAGAGTTGTATGGATTGAAATAGCGTTACCAATGCCTGCTTCGGTTTTAAATTGTCTTATAGCTTCAATAAACGGCAAACTTTCAATATCACCGATTGTTCCGCCGATTTCTATAAGCTGAAAATCAGGTTTAAACTGTTTTGTCGCACCTACAATTCTTGACTTAATCTCATTTGTAATATGAGGAATTACCTGAACAGTTGCCCCGAGATAATCCCCGCGGCGTTCTTTTTCAATAACGGTCTGGTAAACGCTCCCTGAAGTTACATTATTAAATTTACCCAGATTGGTATCTGTAAATCTTTCATAATGCCCTAAATCCAAATCTGTTTCAGCACCGTCATCAGTAACAAAAACTTCGCCATGCTGAAACGGGCTCATTGTTCCAGGATCAACATTTATATAAGGATCAAATTTTTGGTTTATTACAGAATATCCTCTTGCTCTTAAAAGTCTGCCAAGGGATGCTGCGATAATCCCTTTTCCCAGAGAACTAACAACACCGCCGGTTATAAAAATATATTTTGTCATTTCAAACCCCATCTATACTAATTCTTAATCTAATAAAGAACTCCCGCTTAAATGCGGGAGCAAAACTTTTAGTTGATTTTAGGAACTTTAAAGAAGCCGTCTTCCTCTTCCGGCGCATTTGCCATTAACTCTTCTTTTGTTTGTTCATAAACCACTTTATCTTCGCGCATAACATTTACAAAATCAATAACCTGCGTCATGGGTTTTACATTGGAAGTATCAACCTCATTCATCTGGTCAACATATTTTAAAACATCTCCCAGCTGTTTTGTATAAAGTTCTTTTTCATCTTCTGTAAGTTCAAGTCTTGCTAATTTTGCAACATGTTCAACATCTTTAATAGTAATCATACTTATACTCCAAACCTATAATCTATTCTGAAATTATATCACAAAATTCCATGCAAAAATAAAAATATTAATTAAATTTAAGTATTTTTACACACAAGAGGTGTTGTGATATAATTAGTAGTGTAGGATTGGAGATTTTTTTGAAAAGTAATACAAAACAGTATAAAGATATAGACGTTTTGCTTTCCTCCTATAAAGAATGCACTGATGAAAAGAAAAAACGGATGCTGCATTTGAGTATAGTAGAGAAGTCAATGGATTTGGTAAAAAGTATTGCCATATCCATTTCAATGCAGTCAGGCGTTTCTCACGAAGATTTAATACAGGTTGGCTCGCTCGGTCTTGTCAAGGCAATTGAATTTTACAAGCCGAATATGAATACAAAATTCACAACGTATGCAACTTATTTTATAAAAGGAGAAATAAGACATTATCTAAGAGATAAAGCTTCACTGATTAAAACTCCGCGAGAAATTCAGGAGCTGTTGTTTAAGGTTCATTCTGCAAAGAAAAAATTAAAAAATATGGGCATAGAAGATCCATCTCATGAACAGATTGCCGACTATCTTAACCTGCCTGCTGAAAAAATCAAAGAAGTTTCTGATATTGAATTTTGTAAAAATACAGTTTCACTGGATCAGACTTTAACCAGTGACAATGATGATACATTTTTGATAGACAAAATTCCGTCAGAAGATTACCAGGAATTTTTAAATTCATATGAAAACAGAATTATGCTGGCAAGTACTATAGAAAAACTGCCGCCGGATTTGAAAGAAGTCATAGAGCTTAGCTTTTATGAAGACCTAAACCAGCGTGAAATTTCAGAGAGAATGAACATGTCACAGATGCAGGTTTCTAGACGATTGAAAAAAGCTTTGAACAAGATGTATGAGATGATAAAACATAATTAGAATTGAGGGAGAATATGCCTGTTTCATTAATAGTACTGATACTGTTTATATTTGCATTCGGAGCAATTATAGGCAGCTTTTTAAATGTTGTTATTTTAAGAGCATTCAGCGGAGAATCAATTGTCCTTCCGCCGTCAAAGTGCCCCAAGTGTCATAATAAATTAAAATGGTGGCATAATATTCCAATACTATCTTATTTATTATTAAGAGGAAAATGCTGGTTCTGCAAAGAAAAAATCAGCATACAATATCCAATTATTGAATTTATTACCGGATTGATTTTTGTTGCAATATTCTTTAAGTATGGATTAAGAATTGAATCACTTTTTGCAGCGGCAATAGCTTCATTACTTATTGTAATTTCAGTAACTGATATAAAAGAACGTGTGGTTTTTGATTTTCATACATATTCACTTGTTGGTGTCGGTTTGATTTACGGAATTTATTTAACAGCATTGCAGGTTATTTCTGCACATAATTCTTTATACGGATTTTCGGTTACAACAGACTGGCTTATCCATAATCCGCTAACCTCATCTTTACTGGGCATAATTGCTGGGGTTATAATTATGGAAATTGCGGCAAGAATAGGATACCTTGTTGCAGGAACAAGAGCATTCGGAGAAGGAGATACTTATATTGCAGCAGGACTTGGTGCAGTCTTTGGATTAATTGATGTACTTGTAATACTTGCACTAAGTGTTGCCATTCAGCTTTTATTTACTCTTCCTGTTTTTATAAAAAAATTAGCAGTAAAAAAAGAATATTCTGTTCTAATTTCACTTGTCGCATTTTTTGTTTATGCAGGAATTTTTTATGTTATACAATCAAGAATAGAAAATTTTGCATTACTCCTGACAGGCGCAGTTATACTGGGGCTTTTGGGAATGTATACCTGCTGGAGAATTATTGAAGGTTTAAAAAATCCGGATGAGATGACATATCTTCCGTTTGGACCTGCCATGGCTATTGCCGGTTTGATAATGCTTTTAATTTAAAAAAATAAAAAAAGTTTTTAGTAAAAAAGAACCTTCTAAAAAGAAGGTTCTTTTTTATTTCTATTGTCTATAAAAATTAAACACCGCACATACAGTTTTCGTTAGCTTCGCTTGTTACACTGCAAAAGTTAAAACCGTTAACGCTGTTTTGTGAATAAACTACACCGTCCATATCAATTGAACCGCATTGTCTGAGGATTGATAATGAAAGATTTTTTGCAGTTTTAGCATCAACAATAAGAGAATTAACTCTGAAATCTTTAGGCAACTGTTCAAGTTTTGTATTTCTGATATTCAAAACATTTGCTCTTAAATCAGTATTTAATTTCGTAATAGTGCTTTTTTCAATAGTTAAGCTATCTGTGTAAATATGAGCAGGTAATTTTTTAAGTTTAGCACCTGTCATAATAACAGTTTGGGCATCAATAGGGTTTTCGATATTTTTAATTTCAGCATTTGTCATATTTAAAGTACCGCTAACCCAGCCGATTGATAATTTATCAATAACACATTTTGATAAATTCAAACTTCCTTCTACATGATCAAGTTCCAGTTTTTTAATTGTGCAGCCAGATAAATCTAAATCGCCGCCATTGTAATTGCTAATAATTTGTTCGTAATCCTTTTTCATAAGACCTCCTTGGTTTTGTATAGAAAACAATATATTAAAAAATTTTTTTAAGAACATCCACTAAATAATGGTTTTTTCTAATTAAATTTTAATACAAAAAATTTTTAAATTGAAAGTATTTTTAAAGTTTCTTTTAATATATCTTCAGCAGAAGAATTTTCTTTTAAATTTACAGCAGCTTTTGACATTGCATTTTTAATTTCATCACGCTCGTAACCAAGCGATAGCAGAACGGTTTGGGCATCATCAACAGCCTGGGAATTTTGAATTTTTGATGACTTAATTTCGATTGGTTCTGACTGTTTAAAATTCATTAATTTATCTTTCAATTCAAGAATAATTTTTTGTGCAAGTTTTGGTCCCACACCTTTTGCGCGGGTTAATTCTTTATAATTTCCTTCAATAACAAAACCAATAAGTTCGGAAGATTGAAATTCATCCAAAAGTGTCAAAGCCATCTTGCTTCCAACACCGGAAACAGAAGTTAAAATATTAAAAATATCTCTGTCCTCTTTATGCAAAAATCCGCACAAACTCATTTTGTCTTCTCTGTGAATTAAAACTGTAAAAATTTTCGCTTCATTTCCTGAATCAACAAGTTCTGAAAAATCCCTTGCAGTAACCTCTGCAAGGTATCCGATACCGCATGCTTCAACAGTCGCAAAACAACCTTTTGAAGTGCAGGCTTTTGATGCTAAAATACCTTTAATATAATCATACATTTTTATTTTTTCCTTTAATTTTTTAATGAATTTTTTATTTCGCTGACAGTTCTTTCAAGCTCTTTATTTGTTTTAATTTCCCCTTTAATTTTTTCATAGGAATAGAGCATTGTTGTGTGTTTTTTATTAAAAAATTCTGCAATAGTTTCAAAACTTTTTTCAGTAATTTCTCTTGAAAGATACACTGCAACATGACGAGCTCCGGAAATTTTCTGGCTTCTTGAAGAACTCTGAAAATCAGATACTGTAACTCCGTAATAATTTGCAGCAGCACGCGCAACATCTTCAATTGAAAGAGCTTTCTTCACATCCTCACAATGCAAAACTTTTTTAGCAAAATCAAGAGTAACTTCAACCTGTTCAATATCTGCATATGCACTTACTTTATTAAAAGCACCTTCCAATTCTCTCACATTATTTACAAAATTATTCGCAATATATTCAAAAACATCAAACTCAGCTTTCAACGAAATTTGCTCAGCAAGATTTTTTAAAATTGCAACTCTTGTTTCAAAATCCGGCGGAGTAATATCAACAACAAGCCCCATCTCAAAGCGGGTTCTCATTCTGTCAGGAAGGGTAGGAATATCTTTCGGCAGTCTGTCTGAAGTTATAACAATCTGCTTATTTTTATTCAGTAAACTGTCAAATGTATGGAATATTTCTTCCATAGTTCTGGTTTTTGATTCCAAAAACTGAATATCATCAATCAGAAGGACATCAACATTTCTATATTTATCGCGAAACTTATCCATTCTGCCGTTTCTATCTCCGCCCTGTTGAAGATTTTTTATGAGTTCATTCATATATTCTTCTGTTTTAATGTATCTTACGCGTAGTTTTGGTTTGTTAAAAATAATATAATGTCCGATTGCCTGCATAAGATGGGTTTTGCCAAGTCCGGAAGCACCGTATATAAAAAGCGGATTATATTTTTTAGCAGGATTTTGGGCAACAGAATAAGCTACAGCATGCGCAAATCTGCTGTTTTCACCTACAACAAAATTTTCAAATTTATATTTTAGATTTAGGTTAGAAAAAGACTGCATTTGAGCAAGGTTGTCCATTGCTTTTGATTCATTAGTTTCATCAGAAATAATTGATCTGGGTTTAGCGCTTTCTTTTTTCTTTTCTTTTTCGTACTTTTTAGCTAAATCGTCATCATAATTTATAGTAATTTCTACTTCTTTTCCAAGAACTTTTTTAAATGCTTCATTGATTTTATGGAAATAATTCTGGCGTACAATTTGGACAGCCATAGCATGAACAGTTAGAATTGAGAACGTATTGTTATCAAATCCGGAAGCTTCCATCGCATCAATCCAGGTATAATAAGCATGGTCAGGAATAGTTGACCTTAATTCAGCTTTTACTTCACTCCATATTTTTTTGACTTCCAAAATATCCATAAAAATATTTTACTATAAAAACGAATAATTATTTGTTAAAAAATTCATTAAATCCGCCATATTTTTTAATAAAATCAGAAATTGGCTCGGGATATATTTCATCTTTCATATAACCGGCGAAGGCTTCCGCACATAACTCTTTCCTGCCGCGCTTTAGTTCAAAAGACATAGGTACTGCTGATTTAAGCCGCTTGTAATCGGAAGTCAGAACATTTTCAGCTTTAGTAATAGCATTTTGATTTTTATGATAAAAAAGATGCCCCATTTCATGGTATAAAGTATCAAAACCTTCATAATAAACAGGTCCAAAGTAACTTCTTCCGCTTGTTTTCAACCCCTCAAGCATTGTCATCTGCATAGCCATTTCATCAATATTTTCAGCTTCATTCATCATTTTTATAATATATTTAGCATAATCATCTAAAGTTTCGTATCTTTTGAAATTATTAATATAAAAATCTCTAAATTTCTGAGGATTAGTACACATTTCAACGACAAGAGATAAGTGTGACTGTAAATTCAGATTAAGATTTGATTTATCCATAATACTCATATTCTTTGGCTCATCAATATAAGTTTGAATTGAATTCAGAAAGGCTTGATAGGATTTTTTATTTGAGAAAAAACTCATATGAGCATAAGGCAAAGTATATTTAAATGAAGCTGCAAGATCCTGGTCTAAATTTTGCAGGTAGTTTTTATTTAAAATTATATAATCTGATGATAAATTATAAGCCGCAACAACATTTTTACGAAAGCTAAGATTTTTAAAAGCAAGGTTTTTAGGCAGATAAGTCTGACCTTTAAACTTATTAGAGATATTAGTTAAACCTTCATTTAGCCAGTTTGCTATTTCCAGATTATCCACATGAAAATTTTTAACCTTGAAAACATCCCTTGCAAACGCTTCCGCATCTTTAATTTTTTCGGCTTTAACAAAATCAATATGTTCAGGCAGTTTATGAAGCTTACCCGGCTTCTTTAATGAAAGAGCAAGGGCTCCGACAGCACCTGCTGTCATAACAACATAATTTCCTGCACTTGGACCAAAATTCAGGATAAATTCATCAATAGCACCCTTAACTGCCATAAATTTCATGACAGATGAATATTTATAGGCTTTTTCAGGTATAGTGAATTTCCCTCTGAAATTTGGCTCTGCTCGTTTGGGTTTTATTTCCTGACAATATTTACGACTTGTGAAATTTCCAATCGGGGTAATCATGTAAATATTAAAACTCGTAAAATATTTTTTTGCGCTACTTTAAATAAAAAGTTTATACAAAACTACAGCACAGGAAACACTAAGATTTAATGATTCAACATTAGATGCCATTTCTATCTTAACCTCATCCGATGCAAAATTAACAAGTTCTCTGCTAAGCCCGTCCGCTTCTGAGCCAAACATCACAAGACATTTTTCTTCAGCTTTAAAATCTTTTAAAAAGGATTTTGCTCTTGGAAGCGTTGCTATACGCTGAAAACTTTTAAAAACATTTAAATCTTCAATATTTTTGAAATTAAAAACAGGCAGTTTCCATAAATTACCAACTGATGCACGCACACATTTAGGATTATATAAATCTGCGCAATCTCCGTATAAAATCACCGCGTCAGCGCCAAACGCAGCAGAAGTTCTTAAAATTGTTCCGAGGTTTCCCAGATCTTTTATATTTTCCAAAAGTACAACTTTATTTGCATTTTTTAAATCATCTCTGCCGTAATGTTTTTTATAAGCAACTGCAACAGCATCCGGAGCATTTTCCGTTGTAGAAATCTTTTTCAAAACCGGCTCTGTTGTCAAAATCAGCTTATCCTTTATAAAAGAATACGCGTTTTCTTTTCCGGATAAAACAAAAATCTTTTCTATATTTAAACCTGCATTAAAAGCTTCCTCAATTGCTTTAAAACCTTCCAGCAAAAATTTATCTGTACAATCCCGGTATTTTTTCTGCTGAAGCTTAACTGTTTCTTTGACCTGTTCATTATTTACGCTTGTTATTTCCATTTTCTATTTAACCTCAAATTCCGCAAGCCATTCTTTTTCCTGATTGGTTAGCATGTCAAAATCAATAAGTTTTTTTTCGTAATTCATTTTAACAAAAGAATTAATTTTTCCATTCTTAAAATAGCAGGAATTTTCTAATCTCACGCCAAAATAATTTTCATTATAAAGTCCGGGTTCAATAGAAAAACACATACCTTCTTCCAATGCAGTTTTTGCCATCTCGTTTTTTGATAAGTTTGGCGGATATTCATGGACGCTAACACCTATTCCATGTCCTAAACCGTGATTAAAGACAAACCCTTCTACAGGATTTTTTTCAAAAATTTCACGTGCTAAATTATCAATTTCATATCCGTTTTTAGGATTTTTAAAATTGAATGAATGTAAAAAAGCTTTTAGAACAATTGTGTAAATTTTTTTATGCAAATCAGATGGATTTCCTTTAACAAAAACTCTCGTAATATCTGTTGCCAGACCGCCTTCATAGTATGCTCCGCAGTCGATTAAAACAAGCGAACCATCGTGTAAAATTTCATCTTTTGAGCACCTGGAATAATGTGCAAGAGCCGAATTTTTATCTTTAGCAACAATTGATTTAAAGCTTAAACTTTTTGCACCAAACTTTATAAAATATTCCTCAAGTTTTTGCGCAATATCATACTCGGAAATATTATCATTATTCTCAATAAAATCACGAACCGCACTCACTGCTAAATCTGTTTTTTTAAAAGCTTCTTTATAATGTTCCAGTTCCGCATCGGTTTTAACAGCTTTCATTCTTTGAACCGGGCTTTGTTTCAGCTCAACAGCTCTCGAGCCGGCAATACTGAAATCATAAGCATTAACAGATGACTTATCCAGATAAATCTTTCCTTTCACCGAGTTCAATTCTTCCTCAAAATCTTTCATTTTTTCTCTTGTAAACAAGAGAGCTCCGTCATTATATATAATTGCTTTTGCCGTAATTTTACTTGAATATGGTTTTGAAAAATCCCGCTTATTAAAAAGATAAGAAACTTCTTCAGGATTTGTCAAAAGAAGAACATCATTTTCCTCTAAAAAATTTGAAACTTCTGCTAGTTTTTCATGAACATTTCTGCCTGTAAATTGTTCATCAACATTAACTATTTCATCCTTTTTGGGCGGAATATTTTTTATAACAAAATCAAAATCAAAAAGTTTCACATCGAAAATTTTATTTAAATTTTCTACGCGCTTTTGGGAATTTTTTTTAGAATTTATTCCTAACCTTGCATTCTCAGGTAGTAAATTTTCCATAGCACCAATAACAGTATCGCCTGTTTGGAGTTTTATAACTTCGACAATATTTTTATCAACTTCCAAATCCGCCTGAATATGATAACGCCCGTCAACAAACAAATAAACATTATCGGCAGTAACGACCGCATCACCTGTAGAGCCGGAAAATCCGGTTAATATATATCTGGAATTTTCTTCCAGTGAATTATACTCCACCAAAAATTCATTGGTGGAGTTAATTAACAAACAATCAAGATTTTCCTCACGCAAAAATTTGCGCAGTTTTGATAAAAGTTCCATAAATTATTTTTTATCTGTAACTAAAATTAAGTGCCAACCGAACTGTGTCTGTACAGGAGCTGAAACAACACCGGGTTCCAAAGAAAATGCGGCATCTTCAAACGGTTTAACCATCATACCGCGTCCGAAATAGCCCAAATCTCCGCCTCTGCTGCCTGACGGGCATAAAGAAACTTCTGCTGCAGCTTCTGCAAAATCTTTACCGGCTTTTATTTCTTCATATAAATTTTTAGCCTCATCTTCGGTTTTCACTAAAATATGGCTTGCTTTGACTTCATTTGTCATAATTGAACTCCTTCGTTAACTTTCACAAGGGGGATTATAGCAAAAAATGCAGCAAAAGTAAACAAACCATCTTACTAAAAAGAAAAAGACCTGTCGGTACATATCCGGCAAGCCCCAGTATATCAAACGTGAAAACCATTGATATATATAAAATTGTACATAGTTCCTAAGGAATAAGTCTACTGTATTTTAAACCAAACCCGCTCTAAGAAAAAATCTTGTCGCAACCCCGAAAAAAGTGCCTGGATACAATAGACTTACATTAATAATATAACGTTTTTTAAGGCATTTTTCACCCTCCCGGAGAATAAGATTTTTAAAACGGCTAGCTTTAAATAATTAATTCTCAAGAAGTATTTATTAAAAAGAAACCTCTTGCAAAAATATTTTGTTTATTGTAAATTTTAAATATAGTCCGGTAACGGTCTGACAATTAAATAAATTATAAGCGGAAGTAACTCAAAGGTAGAGTCCCTGCCTTCCAAGCAGGTTGTTGCGAGTTCGAGTCTCGTCTTCCGCTTTTTTAGTACTTTCTAAACAGAACATACGACTCGAACTACGTTCTTGGCACGCATGCAGATTTGTAAAGCTCTCAAGTTCGCTTACAAATTCTAGCCGGCTGCATACACAATTCTTCGCAATCAAGATTGCTTGAATTGTTGTATCTCGTCTTCCACTTTTTTATACAAATTTTAGGGATTTATATTTGACGGAGAAAATCATGGAACAACTTCTTGATTATATTAATAAAATTGGAAAAGTTTTGGAAACAATTCATTTCGGACTTATTGCTGAAATTGTTATAAATCTGGTTATACTTGTACTGATCTCAAAAGCTATTGACGTTTTTGACAACAGACTTAGAAAAAAATTTGCTGCAAATGATAATATCCAGATGATAAAATTCATACCGATATTAACGAGAACTCTTAAAGCGGTTGTTTTCTTTATAATACTTGCAGCACTTTTACAAAGTCATGGGTATTCAGTTTCATCTTTAATAGCCGGCTTTGGAATTACAGGTTTGGCTGTCGGCTTTGCAGCTAATGCTACTATTGCAAATGTTTTTGGAACTATTGCCATAATTTCAGACAAAGCATTTGAAGTCGGGGATTATATTAAAATCGGCTCTTTAGAGGGTACTGTTGAAGATATAAACCTTCGCTCAACTAAGCTCAGAACTCTTGACAACGCGCTTACTATTATACCTAACAGTACAGTTTCTAACGGAGAAATAGTCAATGTTACAAAAGCTCACAAGAGAAGAATTCTGGAAACAATTGGCGTTACATATGATACAAGTGACGAAAAACTTAAGCGTGCTATAGAAATTCTTGAAGATATATTGCAGAAAAACAGCGAAATATACGGGGATTATGTGGTTTTTCTTGATACGCTTGCAGACAGTTCTATTAATATAAAAATAAGTGCTTATGTAAAAACAAATAATTATGTTAAATTTTTGAAAATCAAAGAACAGGTACTTTTAGAAGCAATAAGACGGTTCAGGGAAGAAGGTATCGACTTTGCATTCCCTTCAAGAACAATTTATATGGCAAAATGAAGATAAAAATAATTGCACCAGGCAGAATAAAAGAAAAGTTTTTAAAAGACGGGATAGATGAATTTTTAAAACGCCTTACGCCTTATGCAGCGGTTGAGGTGACAGAGATTACGCCGGTAGAGATAAAAGACGTTCACCTAATTGAACGTGCTCTGGATGAAGAAGGGGAAAAAATTCTATCTCTTATAAAACCGCAATCCTACGTTATTACAATGGAGATTTCAGGAAAACAGTTTTCCTCAGAAGAATTTGCCCGTAAAATTGAAGATTTAACAAACGAAGGTCAGAGCGAAATTATATTTGTAATCGGTTCATCCTGCGGGATTTCTAAAAAGGTTTCAGCAAGAGCAAACTTAAAAATGAGTATGTCTAAAATGACGTTTTTGCACCAATTTGCAAGATTAATCCTGATAGAACAGATTTACAGAGCTTTCAAGATTATCAAAGGAGAAACATATCATAAGTAAGCCGCTCTAGATATTAAAAGGATAATCATCTTTAAATTCCCAGCCATCCAGGAATAATAATTGAGAGCAGTGCATAGAATTTTTTGCGCATAAACGTAATACATTATTCCTGTCTGTCATATTTTTAGTAAACGGCTCTTCTCCATCTTCTAACTTATCATTAGTTGAATCAATGTCGGCAGTCCAGTTGTAAGGAGTGAACATATTTTTCTTTCCGTCTATAGTCTGAATAAAAAAGAATCTGTCTTTACCCCCCACATTTGGAGCAATATCCCCGTTCACGTCATACCACAGATTAACGGCACCTCCTTTTGAAAGACCGAGGATTGAACCATCAGTAAAATATACCAAAAATATACAACCAGCAAGCTTATTAGCATTCTTTTCTGTTTTTAGCACAGAGAAATAAGGGGCATAATATTTATTCCACCAACTCTCCAGAGAATCTGCATTATTATCAGGTGTATCCCAATAAATCGGATCCTCATTATCTACCGTACTTCTCTGTCTTGCCTGAAGCATTATGCTATAAAATTTTTTAATCCTTGTGCTGTATTCTTTCTTTTTGTATTTAGCTGTTAATGCAGGAAGCGTCATTGCCGCTACAATACCGATTATACCCAATGTTATCAGTACTTCAGCCAATGTAAACCCAAAAGATTTAGTCCTCATAAATACCTCCATATATACATAATAAGGTATATAACTTCTTTTGTAAAGTAGTTTAAATGGGTTTACTTAAAAATTCTTATTAATAGTATTAAAAACAGGAGTAACTATGCAGAATCAGGTTTGTAAAATATTGGGAGAAAATATCAGGCGACTTAGAAAGTCCAGAGGATTAAATCAAGACAAACTTGCAGAATTAATTGGTCTTGAGATAAAATCTTTAAGCCTCATTGAAACAGGCAAAGGCTTTGCTTCTGCTAAAACTATTGATAAACTTGCTTCTGTGTTAAATGTACCTGTATCAGAACTTTTTATATCGGAGAATGAAAGCAGTTCCCAAATAATCTACACTTCAATCTTAAGCAATTTAGAATTAATAAAAAATAATATGTATAAATTACAAACCATAGATATAGTACTAAAAAGCCTGTTATAGAAGGATTTTACTGCTTCACTCTTGATTTACACAGAAAAACTGCTATAATAAAGCCAATGGACATCAATCAAATTTCAATCAACAAATTCAAACAGAAATATTTGATTAATCGAACCTCACCACCCCGTTTGGTTTCGCAAACTTATACCGTTACTGATACAAATTTATTAATGAAGGAGCTTTGTAAAATGGCTAACAATAATAGTACATCTTTAAACAGAGATTTTGAACTTAATCTTTCAACCGAGGAACTAGAAAAACGGACAAATAAAGATTATTTAATAACAAAAAAAATGTTAACACCAGATGCCCCTGAGTATCTTGAACTCGCTGAAGGAGATAAAAAAGCATTAAAACATCTGGTGAAAGCCGCTTATATTCTTGAAAAAATAAATATGCAGCTTGATAACCCGCATAACCTTGAGTTTAAAGAATATCTAGAAAAAGAAACTGCAAAAGGTAATAAGAATGCAGAAATGACAAAAATTCTTTTCGATGCGCAAAAAGGTATAAATGCTGTAGACTCAATGTCGCAAAAAATAAATCTGGTAAAAGGGCACACAGATCTTCCAGGCAAAGGAGTATATCCTGAAGACCTGACAAAAGAAGAATTTCATCAGATTCTTACAAAAATGCTTAACGAAGGTAAAGACGAAGAGGTGAAAAAAATTCTTACCCAGCGTTCTGTTGTAGAGAGAAAAGGGGATGAGCTGGTGGGAATTGATTATGTAGACAAATACAAAGAAGATTTTGCAAAAATGGCAGATGAACTGGATAAAGCAGCAGAAACATCCACCAATACGGATTTTAATGAATATTTAAAATTACAGGCAAAAGCACTGCGTTCCGCAGACCCGATGCTTGATGCTTATGCCGATAAAAAATGGGCAACCCTTCAGGATACACCATTGGAATTTACAATTACAAGAGAAAATTATGAAGATGAGATGACCGGTACTATTGTTGAGAACAAAGAACTCAGCAAAATGCTTGAAGAACGCGGAATTTCACCTATCCCGAAAGATTTTCTGGGAGGAAGAGTCGGAATTGTAAATAAAAAAGGAACTGATGCGCTGATGGCGATAAAACAATATTTACCTACATTAGCACAAAATATGCCTTACAATGACGAATATGAACAAAATATTTCTACAAAAGGCGACGCAAAACAAACAATGGTTGACGTTGACCTGGTTGCAGTTACGGGAAATGTAGGCGAATACAGAGGCGGTATTACTCTGGCGGAAAACCTTCCTAATGATGATAAATTGTCTTTAAAAATCGGAGGCGGCAGACGCAATGTTTACCACAGGCAAATAAGATTTATCAGTGACAAAGCAAAATTACAGGAAAGACTTGATGCAATATTAGACAAAGAACAGCATCAATACTACCTTGATGAAGCTGACCACTGGTTCACAATAGGTCATGAAAACGCCCATTCTCTCGGACCTAAAAAGGGCGGGGAAACTCTGGGAAAATATAGAAATATAATTGAGGAAAACAAAGCCGATATGGGTTCGCTTGCATTTGTTGATTTGCTGACAGAGCTTGGAATGTACACACCGGAACAACGCAAACAAATTATTGTAACAACAATTACTGATAATTTCTTAAAATCAAAACCAACACTTTCTCAGGCACACAGAGTAAGAACAGTAATGCAAAACAAATATTTTGCAGAACGAGGTGCATATGAAATTACACCTGAAGGAAAAATCCATGTAAATATAGATAAAGTTGTTCCTATTGCAAAAGAAATGCTTGCAGAAATTGTGCGCATCCAAATTGATGGCGATTTTGACAAAGCGGAAAAGTATGTTAAAGATAACTTTGTATGGACAGATAATATGGAACTTATCGCACAAAAGCTCCAACAGGTTAATAAAACTCTAAATGGACGAACAGAAGCCAAACTTGCAGAAAAACTGCTGGCTGAATAAATACCGAATTTAGGCAATTCTCCTGAAGTAAAATCCTTTATATAAATAGGGGATAGATATTTCAGGAGAATTTTTTATGCCAATACCAGGTTTAAAAGGTACAACTTCCTTAAGTTCATACCAGAGTATAGACGGAAGTAATCTGACAATAGGCGGAATAGAAGAGAAGGCAGTATCACAAAGGGGATCAGCCGGAGCATTTTTGGGTGCCGGTACAGATTTTAATAAGGATGCTATGCTGGTTTTGGACTTTAAAGGTTCTATGAATTACGACAAAAAAGGGATTATAAACCAGAATTTAAGAATAAGAAACACCGTTGGTCTGAAAAGTTCAGCAACTCAAATAAGGTACTCACCATTAAGTGTAAATATTCCGGTAAACAATAAAACGAGTTTATATGTAAACCCTCATTATTCCGGGAAATACAATTATAAAACCAATCAATGGAATAACAGTGCGGGTATTTTTGCCGGAATTACCAGAAAAATAAACAAAAATACCACACTATCACTCGAGGGTCAGCGTTATAATCTGCAAGATCTGAAGGACAATTCCGGTAAGAATTGGAGTATTAACGCAATCATAAGCTGTAATTTATAGACTAATAACTTACCTTATATGGATAATCATCAGGGATTTTCCAGCCGTTCATCTGGATAAGAGCTGTACAGTAATGTGGCTCATTGCCGCCACAGGAATATTTAGCACCTTCATATAACTTTTTAGAATCTCCATCCCAGCTGACTTTATATGGTTCCATCCCTTTATTATAATGATATTTCCAAGAATTACTGTTACTACCTGGATTAAAAATAAATGTAAAAGCACATTTACCATTAGCAGCATGAATGTTAAGTTTGTATTTGTCAAGACATTTTTTAGGATTACCAGGATAAAAATACCAGTCCCGATTTGAAGATGCCCATGGTCGAAATGCACTTCCATCAGATAAATAAATCATATAAGATCCATCAGCAAGAGTTTCTGTTTTTTGTACTTTCATATATGGCTTTAAGTATTTGTTAAACCACTTTTCAACATCAGACGAATCGGGTATAACATTTCCTTCATCGTCTATATCAGCTCCGGCTAAATCTTCATACCAGATTTTTTTATCACCGTAATCGTTTTCTGCCAT
>HF989712.1:18529-21794 GCA_000431315.1 Brachyspira sp. CAG:484 | reverse complement strand
TTGTCCTCCTTAATTACAATATTAATTATAACATATTTTTTACGATTGTACAACTTTTTAAATTGCAATTTATATCAGGAGTTGCTGTATTTAACCACTTCCCTGCCGTCGGCAAAATTTTTACAAGTGCATATTAAATGACAGCGTTAAAAACTGCACTAAAATACCTTCAAGCTTTAATGTTCCATTTCCGATTTCCGGAACCTTTACGCTAAAAAGTAAAATCCCGCAAGCATATATTATACTTGCAGGATTAATCTAAAATTCAAACTGTTGTCCTTTTTGATAAGTTTCATATTCAAGTTGATCTTTTCCGGTAAGAATATTATTTAAACTATTGCCGCCTAAATGGCTGGCTGATGGCTTTAATTTATTTCTATTAACCAAAAATCCATAAGCATCTCTTCCGAATTGGTTAGGTTTCTTGTTACCATTTACATCAAATGTAAGGTTTCCGCACGTTGTTGAAGTGTAAGTATGTGTGCTCACGCTTCCATCCGGATTTTTTATAGGACGCCCGTTCTCGTCATAGTTAGTTTCCGTGTATTCTTTTGCTTCACAGCCGCTTTGATTGCTTTGTACAGAGATAATTGCGCCATTATTTAGTATAATTTTGGGTCTATTTGAGGTGCTGGTTATTGTAGTATCGTCACTGCCATACCGTTTTGTTGCATAACTTAGTTCGTAGTAATATTGGGAACAGCCTTTTTGTGAGGGTTTTTCACAAACCTTTGCACCATTGAAATATTTAGCAAGGTTTTTTGCAATTGTCACGTTATCGTCAGTTGCACTAAACAAAAACGAATTATCTCCCAGTACGCCATAATCTTGCTGGGATAGCAAAAACGCATTGTTAATGTCAGAATAAACTTTTCTAGTCATAGAAATCAGTTCTTTATCCTGCTTTTTCTGCACCAAAGTAGGCAGAGTCATAGCTGCAACAATCCCGATAATGCTTAAGGTTATCAAAACTTCAGCTAATGTGAATGCTTTAAATCTCATAAATCCTCCTTCCCATATATGGGTAATCTTTATTAATAGTATAAACTAAAATCCCATATATGGGACAAATATGTTAAGGAATTTAGGAATTTTGTTACAATGAAAGATAGAGAAAAAGCATATTGTAAATATGTGGGTCGTGCACTTCGCAATATACGAAAAGAGCGGTCCGGTAAAAGCGGATTGATGTTTGCATATGAAAATGATATTCCAAAATCCACATTATGGAGAATTGAAAATGGTGAAAATGAGGCTCAGCTTGTAACTTTAAAGAAAATTGCAGAGGGTTTCGGTTTGACACTATCTGAGCTTTTTGAATGTATTGAAGAAAAGCTTCCTGAAGATTTTAGGATTTTTGATGATGAACATTACTAGGTTTAAAAATTTAAAATGCTTGTTAGTTATTATATAGTTTTCTCAAATCCTTTAAGTCATCTTTTGTTATTGTAAGAATTTGTGTTGTAGTAGGCTTCATGATACTGCTTACATTATCAGAATGCGGCAGCCCAAGGGCGTGACCTATTTCATGAAGCATTATCCTGTAGTATTCATTTGTAGTAAGTACTCTGTTAAATGTACTTTCGCTTCTGGCAAGGTAAATTGTATTTTTAGTAAAGTAACCGTTTACAACTCCTCCGTATGAGCACAATCCCACTGCTGTGCCGTCAAGATTATTTGTAAACTCTACTGATATATCTGCCTGTGCGGGTGAGCTTACAAATTCAAAGCTTACAAGACCATTTGAAGCTGTTTTCCATTTATTAAAGGCTTTTTTCATAATGTATTCTTTAGGATTATCTTCAATATAAACTCTAATCGGCATTTTTTTCCAATGCGGTGCACATATTGCCGATTGTATCTGATTTATAAAGATAAATGCTGTTATTATAAATAGCAGAAATATTTTTTTCATAACTCTCAATTTACACACACCCTTACCTGCACCCGGCAAAACTCTTAAAAGTGCATATCAAATGACGGCGGCATTCCGTTAATCTTTTCATCTTCCATACGCATAGCACTACCGATTGTAAAGCTTTCAGCAAATGCTTTGTTAATTTCAAAATTAATATCCCCGTTAAATACTTTTTCATTTTCTTCTAAAAAGTTAAATAACGGCTCAACCGGAGCTGATACAATGTTTGTTAAAGTTCCTTCGGCAAGCTTTAATGTCCTGTCGCCGATTTCCGGAACTTTTACGTTAAACCCGAACGGTTTATATGGTCTGTTAAATGACGCACCTGTTTCTGTCATTTTTTATACCCTTATCTTTTTACTAAGAACATTAAGGGTATCGGCATATTTGTCATGAAAATTCAGGTTTTAGTAATAAAGTTTTACATTTGTTAATATTAGTTTCAATAAAATCCGGCAAGCATATATATTATGCTTGCCGGATTAAGCTAAAACTCAAATTTTTGCCCTTTTGAATAATTTTCATATTCCAATTTATCCTTGCCGGTTAGGATATTTTCGAAACTTTTTTTGCCTAAATAATCTGCTGCTGGCTGTAATTTATTTCTGTAAACGTGAAACCAGTACGCATCGCGCCCGAATTGATTTGGCTGTTTGTTTCCGTTTACATCAAAATATAAATTTGCACATATCGTAGAATAGTATGTTTGAGTTTTATTACTGCCATCAGGATTTTTTACAGGTTTTCCGTTTTCATCTACTACATTAGAAGTGTACTCTTTATTTTCACAGCCGCTTTTGTTGGTAGTTATTCTGAGAACAGCTCCATTAGAAAAGATGATTTTGGGATCATTGTTACTGGTCTGTACTATACCTGAATTATTACTATCAACTCTTAATGTCGCATATTTTATATCATAATAATATTGAGAACAGCCTTTTTGTGAGGCTTTTTCGCAAACCTTAGCTCCGTTTAAATATTTAGCAAGATTTTTTGCAATAGTTAAAGCATCGAGAACAGCACCATTAGAAAAGATGATTTTGGGATCATTGTTACTGGTCTGTACTGTGCCCGAATTATTACTATCAACTCTTAATGTCGCATATTTTATATCATAATAATATTGAGAACAGCCTTTTTGTGAGGCTTTTTCACAAACCTTAGCTCCGTTTAAATATTTAGCAATATTGTTTGCAATAGTTAAAGCATTATCAGTTGCATTAAATAGAAAAGAATTATCTCCAATAACGCCGTAATCCTGCTGAGATAGCAAAAACGCATTGTTGATGTCTGCATAAACTTTTCTAGTCATCGAAATCAATTCTTTATCCTGCTTTTTCTGAATCA
>HF989712.1:0-18501 GCA_000431315.1 Brachyspira sp. CAG:484 | reverse complement strand
ATCAAAGTCGGCAGCGTCATAGCCGCAACAATACCGATAATACCAAGAGTAATTAGAACTTCCGCTAAGGTAAACGCGGAGCGGGATAATCCCGAAGCGTGAAAACGCCCGCCGGCACTATCTAAGCCCCCCCCCCTTCAGAGATTTTGAAGCTATAAGTGTGTTTTGCATATTTTTGTCCTCCTTAATTACAATATTAATTATAACATGTTTTTTACGGCTTAACAATCCCTGCTTAATCTGTAAGCTGAAGATTTATTGTTATTGTTTTTTGAGGCCTCTATTAAGTCTGTAATAGCAGATGTATCAATTTTTCGTCCGCTTTGTTTTTCAAACGTTTTTACCTGCATCAAGACATCTTCTAATAAAAGTTCACCGCTCCTTACTACTTCAAAGATTTCGTTAAAATACTTTTGTGGGTTATCTTCGTTGTAGCGGTTTAGCACTGCACGCATATTTCTGTTACTTCTTACAAAATTGTTATCAAAAGCGCAGCTTAGTGCATAGTTTCCCATAACACTTTTTCCTTTATCAAATTTTGTTTGCATATGCTCAATTGTAACGATTGAAGGAAAAAGAAGGTTATGACCAACTTTTTCGGAAGATGCTGTTGCGTGTTTTGTTATAAATGAATAAGGGTTTTCCATTGAAGTTGGAAGCTCTTTTGTTATATCCAGCATTTTTCTTTTTAATGTTTTATCAGGCAGTCCAGTTAGAAGTTCATTTAGGTCATATCTGAAACTTTTGTTGCTAAATGGCACTTTTACTGGAATTTTGAATATTTCTTTCTGGGCTTTGTTACATAATTCAATAATATCATTCCTGCTAAGTTTTTGACCAATTTGCTTTATATTCTGGATTATGTGCAGCATTATAATCTCTTTTGACTGCGGAAGTTTATCTTTTAAATTTTTAAAGTTTTGTCTATTATGCCTTATATTAATATTAAAAATTTTAAAAAGAAGCTTTTCAGGAATTTCCAGCTCTTCATTTTTAAACGCCGGATGTGTAAGATAATTTGAGTTAAGAAGCATCATGTTGACAAGACGCTCATTACCGATAGTTTTACACATATTCATAAGCTTATAGTTAAACTCTTTACCGCTAAACTCGTTTATATAAGGTTTATCACGCAGCCTGTAGTTTTGAATTCTCATAAATTGATCGAATTTTATCTTATATTCCGGAGGCAGCTGCTTCGACGCTTTTTGTAATCTTTTAAATATTGGGCTTTGGGCATTTCGCAGATGCTTAAGCGCACTCGGGTATAAGTCCTGCATTACCTGAGAAAGAGTGGTGTGCGGAGATCTTTTGGCATAAGAAGATATTATTCTGAAAACGGTTTTATGTGCTCTGTGCATAGATTTATAATATTGTTTTGTTTGTGCAACGAACTTATTAATAGGTCCATTAAACACTCCTCTGTTTTGCAATTGGTTAATACTATCCTCGTCAACAAGAACTTTATTGCAGTATATACAGTGCATTGTGCGTTTTCTTACCAGTTTTTTAAATTTTGACTGGCTTGTGATTACGTTTGCGTTAAAAGATATGTCCGCAGCCTGTCTGTTAAATGTATCCATAGGAAGCTGAATAAATGATTTATTCAGAGCAGAAGCATCACGCTTCTGCTCAAATGTATTCTTTGAGCTTATATTAAATGCACTAATTCCGGTAATTCTCATATTATATAAAATCCCCTGATAAAAAATTTTGACAGTTCGTGAAGAAACGTAACTGTCAAAATTTTAAGTTAACCCATTGGCGGCGGCTGTATATATAAAGGTTTTAATTTATGCCAGTCACCGTCTGATGTTTTTAATTTTTCAATACCTATTTCCGCAAGTATTTCTCCAAGAGCAGCGTTTTCCTGCTGATATGATTTTCCACCAAGAAGCGGCTTTAATTTGTCGTCTGTTATCACATTATAGCAGCCACTTTCTATAAGCTGTTTCACTTCATCCAACTGGACAGCACCTTTGATCTCATTATCGCAATAAAGATACGCTGCATTTTTCCTTGCATCAAGTGCTACAAGCGGATTTTTGCCTGCTGTACGGGCAAGAATTTCAAGTGAAGAAACCCCTGCAACTTTTTTGTGAAGCTGTTGCGCCATTACTCTTGCAACTGTTGTACAGGCACGTATTCCTGTAAAGCTTCCGGGACCGATATTGGTGACTATTGCATCAATATCTTCCGGCTTAAGACTGTTTTTGCTCAAAATCTCCTGAAGTGTTGATATTAAAAATGCGGAGTGGTATTTCCCGCCCTGATTTTCGATAACTACAGAGGAAAGTATTTTGTCGCCGTCTTTTAAAACGGCATACATCTTATCCAGGCAAGTATCAAAAGCTAATATTTTCATTTTATTTGTTTAATTCCTCTATGATTTTAATATTATCACAACCAAAACCTTCAAACGAATATTTTCTTTCATCATTGTCACCATATGTAACATTTATTTTTATATGGCTGAAAGGGATTTCATCCTGTGAAAATTCTGCCCATTCCACAAAAGTTACCTGATGACCTTCAGAATACTCTCTAAGTTCGTCAATAATTGTTTTCACACCTTCATTTTCCAAACGGTAAAGGTCAAAATGGTAGACCGGCAATATTCCGCTGTGATACTCGTTAAGAATTACAAAACTCGGACTTGTAACTTTTTCTTTAACCTCTAGAGCGTCAGCTACAAGTTTAACAAATGCGGTTTTCCCTGCGCCGATTTCGCCGTAAAGGCTTATAAAGCAGCCTTTTGTAATCAGCTTTGCAAATTTTTCTGCTAAATCTTTTGTATCTTCTAATGTATTACAAATTTTTTCGTACTTCATATTTTCCCTTTTCACTTTATTTCTGGATATTCCGCTGGTAAGGATTATTTACATCTTTTTCAATTTTTATAAATAATAACCTGATTTCTTCCTTTTTCTTTAGCTTCATATAAAGCCTTATCTGCATTTTTTAGCAATTCATCATCTTTTCCGCTGTATTTATAAACGCCCAGGCTTATTGTAACTTTAATATTTTTAACTGCTGCATCCGGATTGGCTTTTGTTATATCTATTACCTTATTTTCAACAGCTTTCCTAAGACGCTCTGCAACCATTGCAGCTTCATCTTCCTGCGTAAATGGCAAAAGTATTGCAAACTCTTCTCCTCCGTATCTTGCCGCAATATCATATTCACGAAGCTGTGAGCGCATAATTTTTGACACTGTTTTCAACACCAAATCTCCGGCTGCATGTCCGTATGTATCATTAACCTGTTTAAAGTAGTCTATATCAGCCATAATGGCGCAAAGGGAGGTCTTCCGGCGCTTTGCGCTTGAAATTTCCTGCTTAATTCTTTCTTCAAGTTGTCTGCGGTTATAAAACCCTGTCAGGGCATCAAGAGTTGCATGTTTTAAGATTTCTCCGTAAACATTTGCTCTGTTTATTGTTGTAGAAGCCTGTGATGCCAGCTGTTCCAGATAACTTATGATTTCTTTATCAAGAACTTCTTCCATACTTTTGGCAGCTATGCAGCCCAGAAGGCTGTTTTCATTCACAAGCGGGAAAAGTCCGATTTTTCTGTCATCTGTTAAAATATAACCTGATTTTGGACTAATCTGCGAAAGAAGTTCATTTATCCTTCTGTCATTACAGGCTGATGGCCATTCAAGTTTAAGCTTTCCGTTTTCTTTAAGAAAAATATAAATTAGCTGATTTGAAATTAATTTGTCAATTATTTCACCTACGATAGGAATTATATAATTAAGTTCGTATTGGGTTTCAATTATTTTTGCAATATTTTTCATTGCATCATGAAACTCAACACTTTTGTTCATCTTTTCTCTTAGAGTTAGGTTTTGGAGTTTGAGATTTATCATCCAAAGCGCTATATCCAGAAAATCCTTACTTTCTGAATTGTTCCGGGCTGAATATTCATCCAAAAGTCTTGCGGCAGTATCAATATTGTCACATTCCCCAAGTGATTTAGATAATTTTTTCAATTTTTCTAAGATTTGCATCAGCCCTCAATTTTTTGCAGGATTTCATCAGAGATGTCAAAGTTTGCATAAACATTCTGTACATCATCATGTTCTTCCAGTTTATCAAGAAGCTTCATTATCTGATCTGCTGTTTTTTCATCAGTTACCTCTATTGTATTTTGAGGTATTCTTGAAAGTTCGGCAGACGCACTCTTGAAGCCTTCTTTTTCTAAACCTTCAACTACATTCTGGAAGTTTTCAACGGTTGTTAATACTTTATATTCACCGTCTTCTTCGGTAACATCAAGTGCATCAAGATTTATTGCTGCTTCAAAAAGTTTTTCAAAATCATTATCGTCTTCGGAAAATGTAATAACGCCTCTCTGGTCAAACATCCAGCCAACGCAGCCTGTAGCACCAAGGCTGCCGTTGTATTTTGTAAAGAAGCTTCTAATATCACCTGCTGTCCTATTGCGGTTATCTGTCATTGCTTCGACTACAACTGCAACTCCGCCGGCTGCATATCCTTCGTATGTTAATTCTTCGTAATTATCTGCTCCAGCAGCACCTGCGCCTTTTTCTATTGCACGTTTGATATTATCATTAGGAAGTCCTGCGGCTTTTGCTTTTTCTATTGCAGTTCTTAAACGGAAATTCCCCGCAGGATCCGGACCGCCAAGTCTTGCGGCAACTATTAATTCTCTTGAGTATTTCTGAAAGACTACAGCACGCTGTGAGTCTATTTTAGCTTTTTTATGTTTGATGGTTGACCATTTTGAGTGTCCTGACATATTTTTTAATCCTCTTATTTCTATATCCCTATATCAGAATATTAGCAAAAACATGCAGGAGTGTAAAGTAAAAAGATTACCATTCAAACGGTTCGCCCGCAGTGTAGTCAGTGTATATTGCCGAACCTCCGCTTAAAATACTTTTCAAGCTTGCCAGCCCATAAAATCCTGCTCCGCCCGGTATTATTTTATTTTTGTAAATAAGCAGCTGAAAAGCATCCCGCCCGAATTGATTTGGCTGTTTGTTTCCGTTTACATCAAATCTTATTAATGCAATATAGCTACCGGAACAGGGTTTTAAGATTGGATTTCCATCTTCATCTTTTTGTAATGAGCCATCCTCATTGTACTGGGTACATTCAGATTCTCTGTACTCGTTGTCCATTTGCTTTAATGCTAGTACAGTTCCATCATTTAAAATTATTCTTGGGGAATTATATACTATTACATCGCCAGCAAGTCCATTTGAACTTTCTATTTTTGAACTATATCTAATTTTATAATGCAGCCCCATACATTCCTTTGACCCCTTATCTGGTTCACAGTATTTGGCTCCGTTAAAGTATTTTGCAAAATTTTGGGTAACTTCTTCTGAGGTTTTAGTTATATCAAATAATGAAGAGTTATCTCCCGGAGTTCCATAGTCGCTCTGTGCAAGCTGTGCAGCCTGCTGGATTGCTGAAACAGCTTTTCTCGTTCTTGTTGCAAGTTCTTTATCCTTATATTTAGTTACCAGCGCAGGCAGTGTCATAGCCGCAACCACTCCGATTATCCCTAATGTAATCAAAACTTCCGCAAGAGTAAAGGCATATTTGTATCTCATCATAATCCCCTTTCAATTTAACATAATTTGATTATAATCAATTTAGATTGATTATTTATAATTTATTATGACATTTTTGATACATTATGTCAACCCTATATAATAAATTTATGATAATTAATGACTTGGATGATTTTCAGCTTGTAAAATATCTTCTTAACCAGGAATATTGTTTGCAGAAAGACTTGAATGAAAAGCTTAATGAGAAACTAGGAAAGCAGACTAAGGCTTCAAATTTTTCCTGCAAGCTAAAACGTCAGCATCTGACTTTTAAAGAGTTGAAGCTGATTTGTGATATTCTCGGCTATGACCTTATTGTGCAAAAAAAGAAATAGGGCAGCTATTCATCTTTCAGTGTGATTTTTGTTTCCATTTCGTTTTCAATTTTTTTTATGAAATCCCCAAAAGTTAAGCCAAATCCCTCGGAAATTCTTTTAAGAGTTGTTAACTGCGCTTCTCTTTGACCATTTTCAATGCGGCTCAGGGTTGCACAAGGAATATCATATTCATACGCAAACATTCTAAGACTCTTTCCTGTCTGTGATGTTCTTAATTTCCTGAGAGCTTTTCCAAATTGTTTAAGATATTCCTGTGTTTTATTCATTAAAGTCCTTAGTCAATATTCTTGCTTGCAATATTTAAATAGTAATGTTATACTTCTTATTACATGTTTCCATATGGAAACATGTATGGAGGATAATATGAAAAATACTGTATTAACATTGACAAAAGGTCTTATCTATTCTGTTCGTTCGGACTATTTGTACAAAAAAGCCTTTACTCTTGCAGAAGTTTTGATAACACTCGGAATAATAGGTGTAGTTGCAGCAATGACACTGCCTGCACTTAGTGCAAAATATGAGAAGATTGAAACGGTAACTCGTTTAAAAAGGGCTTATTCCTTATTAAACCAAGGGCTCCAGAGAGCAGTTGCCGATTTCGGAGAGGTTAATGACTGGCCGGATAATATTCCTTCAGAAGAGCTGATTAATGACTATTTAGCTCCATCATTTAAGGTTTTAAAAATATATCCGAGTGCTGAAAGCTGGAGTAAAGCTATGTGTTATGATGGCAAAAATATAACAACATCATACGGAACTGAAACCCAGTATGTCTGGTTTGATGATATACATATTGCTAGCCCTTTCTTTTCAAATAATACTGCGTCAATGAAATTAGCTGACGAAATCTGTATTGGCGTAAATAATCTTGTAAGCAAAGATGGAAGTGCTTCAAATGTTTTTGTAGATGTGAACGGTAATGCAAAAGGTCCGAATAAAGCGGGATATGATTTGTTTTTCTTTACAATTAAGGGAAATGTTGTTAAGCCTTTTGGCTGGGATTGGACGGATGAGGATATAAGCAGTCCGTCTAAGCAGAATGCATGTAATTTAAAAGCTTTATACGGCGGAGAAGCATGTGCTGCAAGAATTATGAGGGAAGGCTGGGAGATTAATTACCGCTAAAAAATTAAATAAACATTAATTTAATTAAAATTTGTTGAAAAAAAAGTTAAAATAATTATATAAATAAATAAGATTTCCGCAACTATTATAATGCGGGGATAATATTTGAATGGAGTTGATTTATATGGTTGATTTTAACAAATTCACAAATTATTCTCAGGAAATCCTGTCATCATCCGGTGCTTTAATGAATGAATACAGAAATTCAGAGCTCCAGCCGGAGCATATTATGCTGGCGATGATAAAGGATAATGGGATTATAAAAGATTACCTCACAGAACTTAAACTTTTAAACCAGAGTTTTATAAATAAAATCGTAGCTAAAGTAAAGTCTTTTCCTACAATTTCAGGTCCGCCGAATGCCGGACAGCTTTTTCTTTCAAATGATACATACAGGCTTCTTGATATTGCAAAAGAACAGTCAGAAGATTTAAAGGATGAATTTATCAGTATTGAGGCAATACTTCTTGCTATGACAAAACTGGATAACAGTTACATCCAATCCGCCTTGAAAGAGTTTGGAGTAAATCAAAATTCTGTTTTAAATGTTATGAAAAAAATAAGGGGAAATAAAAAAGTGGATAATAAAAATGCAGAAGAAAATATGAAAGCGCTTGAAAAATTTTCAACAGATTTAACCGCGCTTGCAAGAAAAGGTAAGCTTGATCCGGTTATAGGACGTGATGAAGAAGTCCGGCGTATTATTCAGGTTTTGAACAGGCGTACAAAAAATAACCCAGTGCTAATCGGTGAACCAGGCGTTGGTAAAACTGCTATTGTTGAAGGATTAGCCCAGCGTATAGTGCGCGGTGATGTTCCTGAAAGCTTAAAAAATGTAAAACTTGTTTCACTTGATATGGGTGCACTGGTTGCCGGTGCAAAGTTCAGGGGTGAATTTGAAGAGCGTTTGAAAGCTGTTTTGAAGGAGGTTGAAGATTCAAACGGCGAGATTGTAATGTTTATTGATGAACTTCACACCGTTGTAGGTGCCGGAGCAACAGAAGGCTCAATGGATGCAGGCAACCTTTTAAAGCCTATGCTGGCAAGAGGTATTCTGAGAACTATCGGTGCAACTACAATTAATGAATACCGCAAGTACATAGAAAAAGATCCTGCTCTGGAAAGAAGATTTCAGCCGGTAATGGTTGGCGAACCTAGTGTTGAAGATACAATTTCCATCCTGAGGGGGCTGAAAGAGAAATATGAAGTCCACCATGGAATACGTATTCTTGACAGCGCTCTTATTGCAGCTGCAAAACTTTCAGACCGTTATATCACAGACCGGTTTCTTCCAGATAAAGCTATTGACTTAATTGATGAAGCTGCATCTTCTCTGCGTATCGAAATTGATTCAATGCCGGAGGAAATAGATACTCTTATGAGGCAGAAAATCCAGCTTGAAATTGAACGCGAGGCTTTGAAAAAAGAAGACAGCGATGAGGCAAGAGCGAAAATTAACGATTTGACAAAACAGATTAGTGAACTTGAAGAAAAAGTTGCTAAGCTTAAGGTTCAATGGGAAGCTGAGAAGGCTTCAATTGTCGGCGAAGCAGGTATAAAAGAAGAAATCGAAAAAGTAAAAGCCAAAATTGAAGAGGCTGAAAGAAATACCGATTTGCAGACAGCCGCGGAACTTAAATATGGTACTCTGCTTGAACTTGAAAAACAGTTAAAAGCTGCTCAAAACAAGGAAAAAAGTTCTAACCAGCTTTTAAAAGAGGAAATTGATGAGGATGATATTGCAGAGGTTGTAAGCAAGTGGACCGGCATTCCGGTGTCAAAACTTGTGGAAAGCGAAACTATGAAACTTCTTCATATGGAAGACGTTTTGCATAAACGCCTTGTAGGACAGGATGAGGCTGTTGAAACTGTGGCAGATGCTATACGGCGAGCCCGTTCCGGATTGAAAGATCCGAAACGTCCTATCGGTACATTTCTTTTCCTTGGACCAACCGGTGTTGGTAAGACTGAACTTGCAAAATCTCTTGCAGAATTTATGTTTAATGATGAGGATGCGCTTATCAGGATTGATATGTCTGAATATATGGAAAAACATAATGTTTCAAGACTGGTAGGAGCACCTCCGGGATATGTAGGATACGATGAGGGCGGTCAGCTTACAGAAGCCGTACGCCGTAAACCTTATTCGGTTGTTCTGTTTGATGAAATTGAAAAAGCTCATCCGGATGTATTCAATATTATGCTTCAAATATTTGATGACGGCAGATTAACTGATTCGAAAGGCAGAACTGTAGACTTTAAGAATACTCTTATTATTATGACAAGCAATATTGGTTCTGACATAATACTTGAAAATACAATTAATTCTCTGGGTTCACAGTCTGATTTTGAAGCTACAAAGGATAAAGTTCTGGATGTTTTGAGAAGCCGTTTTAAACCGGAATTCTTAAACAGAATTGATGAAACTATTTTCTTTAAAGCACTCACATTGCAACAGTTATCTGCAATTGTTGATATTCAGATGGATTATTTGAGAAAACTTCTGAAAGAGCAGGAAATAGATGTTGAAATAACTGATGATGCAAAAGAATTTCTTGCAACACGCGGTTTCAACCCTGTTTACGGTGCAAGACCACTCAAACGTGTTATCAGACAGTTAGTGGAAAATCCTTTGTCAAAAGAAATTCTTGCGCAGAAATTCCTGCGCGGTGAAAAGCTCATAATCGATGTAGATAATGATGAAATTGTTTTCAAAAAAGCTTAAATTTTAAAGCCCCTGAAAGGGGCTTTAATTTTACATAGGGAATTTTTGTGATATATTATGCATAAAAGGATATATGTGTAAAAATGAAACTCAATTCTCTTGATAGTAATACAAATTTTGGATGGCGTTATACAGCTCATAGAGATATTACAGCGCTGACTGTTAATGAAATTCCAAAACTCAAAAAATACAAGAATATTTTGGTGAAATTTGCTCAAAAGCCGGATTTTGATGAAAGGGGTTTTCAGGGTAACAACCATTTTTATTATACACCGCAGTTATTCAGACCAAGGGAAAGCTTTCTGGATATTACAGGCAGGAATAATGCAGCAGCAAGGTTTGAAAAGCATCTTTTTTATTTCGAAGAACTTGCAGGTGCAGATAATGAAAAAGCTTTTGAGCATGCAGGAAGGGCAATCCATTTTCTGCAAGACGTGACGCAGCCCCAGCATACTGAACGTGGAACCGTCTATAAAAAGTGGCGTGATCTGAGGCTGCACAAAGAATTTGAAGAGTTTGCACAACAGAACCAGGATACTTTTATAAAAAATGCTAAACCAGCCATTTTTGAACTTGAAACTGATAATCCTTATGAAATATTTGATGAAGTTGTATTCTTATCCGAGAATGGAAAACAGGTTAGAAAAAATAATAAAAACGAATGGTATGAAATAGCTCAAACCGGTATCTCAAACGCAATTCAGGCAACAAAAATCCTTTGTGAATATATTGCCTCCCGGGTTTAATCTATCTGGCGTCACAGCTTTGCTGCTCCAGCGCCTTTTGTAAATCAATCCATTTTCTGATACCGCTCTAAATATAAGCTCAAGTGCCAATTCCGGATTTACCTCGGACATTTATAGATTAATCCAGATATTATATACTGGTGTGTCTTTGCCTTTTCTTATATCAACCTCTTTACCTCTGGCAAGCACTCCAAAATACTCAAAAAATCTGAGTATTTTAGGGTTTCTGTTTTTCAGCTCTTCAAATCCGTCAATGGTAATCACAGAATTTGTGCTAATATTTTTACCGTCAGGCAGATGGATTATAAATTTTTTAAATTGGACCTGTGCATTATCTGCAACCCACCCGTTGTCCTGAACATAGTCGACTATGCCTGTAACAGGTGTGTCTGCTGCAATTTTTATATTCCCGTAACTGCATGCACGCTTTGTACGGAATTTTATCTTGTCACCTGTTTCAATCGCATCATATGCTGTTGAAATATTTTCATCAGGATAAATTTTTACCGGAATTTGTCGTGCATATACAGCGTTTGATGTTAGTATTAAAATTAAAACTAATAAGAGTTTCTTCATTTTTATTTCTCCAAATACAAAAGGAAAACATCTTTCTCAGGAATCAGTGTAACCTCGCCGCCTCTTGTCCAGAGCGGTGGAATTAATGTTGTTTCGTTAAATTCCATAAACTGGTTATGCTGGTTGCCTTTTGCAAAGACTGTTCCGTTTAATTCAGTTCCTGAAGCGGATTTGAACTGTTCAATGCTGATTGTAGCTTCTCTTCCGCCAAAGCCGTTGTTCTCGTAATAAGTTATATACCCGGAAATTTTTTCACCTTTTTTTATTTTGGGCGAAGTACTGCTGACAACCTGAAACTGAACTTCATCACCTTCCTGAATTTTGTCGCCCGCTGTTGTAATTTTTTCGGCAGGAGTAACTTTTATCAGAAATTCTGATGCCGCAGCACTGCTGCCGATTATTAAAAGTCCCAGTGCAAGAAACTTTTTAAACATTATAAATCTCCGTCTTTTTGATATTTGCGGCTTTTTTCTTTAGCAAGGAAACCTTTTATCTCTCTTTCCATAGCAAATTCAAAATTCCTGTAATAAATACTATGTGTCATATCAGAATTCAAAAACTGCGGATATTTTTTGTAAATATATTTATACATAGCCATTACTCTTTTAGAGCCTTTCGGGTGTGTTGATGTAAAGCCCCAGTCCCACATTGGCTCAGGATAAATTTTAGTTGCAACTATTATTGCAGCAATCGGGTTATATCCTGCGTTAACCATATAATCAATCCCTTTTAAGTCGGCTTTTATTTCGTAAGATTTAGAGTTAACATTCATCGCAATATATTTTATCGGACCGCCGTAAGCTTCGACAGAATGTGCAATTTCATGCGCCATAACAGCAGCAAGTTCATCATCACTATCTATGTAAGGCAAAATTCCGGAATATACAGTTACTGTTTTATCAAAAATCTGGGAAGTTGCATTTATTTCTGTAGTGCTGCGGTTCATTATAATCGGTATTCTTTTTGAAATTTTATTTTTATAAAGAATTCTATGACCTATATTTAGAACTTTTTGTTCGTCTTTACCATTCTTCTCCCAGAAGTTGTCCATGTTTAAATTTGTTTCTACATACATAACATCTGCAAATGCTGCAGTACCAAGTAAAATAACCCCTAACAGTACAAGAAATTTCTTCATAATAACTCCTTTTTTCTTAATTCCGAGTTCAATTCTACTATACTGATTTTAATTTTGCAAGAGGATGTAAAACTTTTATAAGGATAGTTTATTTTAAATTTTTAAATGCTATAATGTCGTTACAGTTTATAATTTGATTGGAGAGAAGATATGTGCGGAATAGTAGGATATACCGGAAATAAATCTGTTGTTGATATATTGATTGACGGACTTAAGCAGTTGGAATACAGAGGATATGATTCCTCAGGAATTGCTGTAAAGTGCGGAGATGATATTAAAGTTTATAAGGCTGAAGGAAAGCTTGAAAATTTGTCTAATGTATTAAGCGGACATGTAAGCGAATTTACATCAGCAACCTGCGGTATAGGTCATATCAGATGGGCAACACATGGCGCTCCTACTGTTTTAAATGCACATCCTCACACCTGTACATGCGGAAGACTTGTTATCGTTCACAACGGAATTATCGAAAATTATAAAGAATTAAGAGAACAGCTTGCAAAAGACGGCTGTACTTTCCGCTCTCAAACAGATACTGAAGTTGTGGCGCATCTTGTTGCAAAAAAATATGCACAGACAAAGGACTTAACAGAAGCAGTAAGATTTGCTGCAAAAGATTTGGAAGGTGCTTATGCACTTTGTGTAATGCACAATGATTATAAAAATACAATTGTTGCGACCAAAAGAAATGCTCCTCTGCTTGTAGGGGTAGGTGAAGGTGAATTTTATGCGGCATCTGATGTTCCTGCAATTATAAAACATACAAACAGAGCAATGTACTTAAACGATAATGAGATAGTTACATTAACTCCGGAAAAGATGCTTCTTGTAAATTCTGACGGAAAAGAGCTTCAGCCAAAAATTGAAACGCTTCCCTGGGAGCCGGTTGCACTCAGCAAACGCGGTTATAAGCACTTTATGCTGAAGGAAATACATGAACAGCCTGATGTAATCAGAAATATTCTTGTAGGGAAGCTTCATGCACCGGATGAACATATTGTTTTAAATGAGGTTAAGCTAAATAAAGATACTCTTAAAAATCTTAACAGAATACAGATAATTGCCTGCGGAACATCTCTTCATGCAGCAATGGTTGGTAAATATCTGATTGAAAATTTCTGTGGAATAGCTGTTGATGTTGAAGCTTCAAGTGAGTATATTTACAGAAAAACTGTTACAGATAATCATACGCTTGTTATAGGAGTTTCCCAGTCCGGAGAAACAGCCGATACGCTTACTGCAATTAAACAGGCAAAAGAAAAAGGCTCGCATGCCCTGATTATCACAAACAGACCTGATTCTGCAATGGCAAGACTTGCAGACAGCCTTATTTCCGTTAATGCAGGAATCGAAGTTTCCGTTGCCGCTACAAAATCTTATATTGCACAGCTAATGGCTTTCTATCTTTTAGCTTTGTATATGGCTGAGGTAAAAGACAGCGTAGATAAAGATACCCTTACTTCATTAAAGGCTGAATTAATGCTTTTACCGCAGAAGGTTGAAAGAATTCTGGCACATACCGAAGATATTCAAAAATGTGCAAGAGCTTATGCTGCTACAAAGGATTTTATTTATATAGCAAGAGGTATTAATTTCCCGACAGCTCTTGAGGGTGCTTTGAAACTTAAAGAAATAAGCTATATAAATGCAACAGGCTATCCTGCAGGAGAACTCAAACATGGACCTATTGCTATGCTTGATGAAACAATGCCTGTTTTATCAATTCTAATGAACGGTGTTGTTTATGAAAAACTTCTTTCAAACAGCGAGGAAGCAAAAGCACGTAACGCAAGGATGATTGCTCTTACAAACTCTAATGATGAAAAGTTAGATGATTTATTTGATTATATTATCAGAGTTCCGGAAGTACAGGAACTGTTCTCTCCGGTGGTTGCCATGGTTCCTCTCCAGCTTTTGGCTTATTATATAGCAGAATTTCTCGGCAAAGATGTAGACCAGCCGAGAAATCTTGCAAAATCAGTAACGGTTGAATAATTATTTCCAAGAACCTTCCGAGTAATTTTCAACATCATTTAGTTTATCGTTAGCCAGTACAGATGTAATGCTTCCGGTATTAGTTGTGTTATGGCCATAAATGGTTCCGTTCTGTTTAACTCCAAAGCAGAAGTAATCCTGTCCTGCCTGATTTGGTTTCTGTTTCCCGTTTGTGTCAAAGCACAAACTTGCACAATATGTTCTTGTCCATGGGTTGCTTTCTATAAGATTTCCATCTTCATCATATTTATTGCTGCCTGTTTCATAATATTGATTACAGTTTGAATACTGGGTAATCCAGATAATGCTGCCATCAGTTAAAGACATTCTCGGGCTTGAACTTGATGGTGTCAGCATCGCCGTACCACCCTTCCCGTCGGGACTCCGTTTTGTCTTTTTTACTTTATACTTACCCTGACATCCGTTACTTTTTGTATCGCAAATCATGCTTACTTTAAAATATTTTGAAAAATTCTGTAATGTTTGTAATGATGTATTATTTGTATCAAATAATCCGCTTACGTCAAATACTTCATTATCAGCTTTATAAGTATTTATTGCAGCAAGAATTGTTGAATAGGTCTTTTTAGCTCTTGTAACCAAAACCCGTTCCTGGTACTTTGCTGTTAATATCGGCATCGTCATAGCCGCAACCACACCTATAATACCAAGAGTAATTAAAACTTCCGCCAAGGTAAACGCGGACCGGGATAATCCCGAAGCGTGAAAAAGCCCGCCGGCGTTATCTAAGCCCCCCCCCCCTCAGAGATTTTGAAGCTATAACTGTGTTTTGCATGTGATTGTCCTCCTTTTTGTTTATTATAAATTATTTTTGTAAAATATTCAACCTAAAATTATTTTTATAGATAAACTTGTCCGGAAGCATATTTTTTTATATTATTTAGTATATGATAGTTTCCGAGAATATTAAAATAAGTCTGAAACCTCCGCTTGAGCCTGCATATATTGAGGAAGAGTTTGCAAAACACAGTATTAATCCTTTACGTTGGGCAATTACAGAGGTTTCAGAAAATGAAATCATTGTTAATGTTTCATATGAAAAGAACGCTTAAATTTTTATAAGAAGAAATTTGCTGTCTTTAAGTGCAACAACTTTATGTTCCTTATCTTTTTTGAACATAAGCAGTTCTCCTTTTTCGACTTTGAATTTTTCAGCATCAAAATGAATTTCGATTTCTCCGTCATAAACACATACCGCAGCATCATTTGCAGAAGTGTGTGTATCAATAATTTCATCTTTTTTTATTGCAATAGCATTAAGGCTTCCATGTTCGCTCTCCATTAAAGGAACTCTGTCAAACTTTTTTTCGTCTAAATCAACAAGATCTTTAATTTTAAGTACATTAAAAAACATAAATTTCTCCCCGTAATTTTTACTGACAAAATTATTAAAACTCCCGCCTGCGTAAAAGTACATTGCTCAGTTAGCGAAATTTAGATTAATATATATTAATACATTATTTGCTTTTAAAAACTTTTAGAGTTAAACTGTATTTTAATGATGTGGCCGGGTTGGAATTAAAAAACTTACCGGCCGGTACAAAAACAAATTAAGGAGAAATTGGAAATGACACCAAAAAACTTTTTATTCACTTCTGAATCAGTTACAGAAGGTCACCCCGACAAAGTATGCGATCAGATTTCTGATGCAATTTTGGACGAGTTTTTGACAAAATATCCGCAGTCACGCGTAGCTGCCGAAACTACTGTTACCACAGGTATGGCTCTCGTTTGCGGAGAAATTACATCTGATTGTTATGTAGACATTCCTTCAGTTGTAAGAAATACTATTAAAAATATCGGCTATGTCGGTCGTGAAGGCGGCGGTTTTGATTATAAAACCTGTGCTGTTTTAACCAGTATTGATGAACAATCATGCGATATTGCCGGCGGTGTAAACAAAGCGTTTGAAACAAGAAGCGATAATGCTGATACTTCAACTTCAGAAACTGAAAATATTGGTGCTGGCGATCAGGGTATTATGTTTGGTTACGCTTGTAACGAAACTCCTGAATTGATGCCTTTGCCTATCAGTCTTGCCCACAAGCTTTCTTACAGACTTGCTCAGGTTAGAAAACAGGGTATTGTAAATTATCTCAGACCGGATGGTAAATCACAGGTTACTGTTGAATATGTTGACGGTAAACCTTCAAGAATTGATACTGTGTTAATTTCAACCCAGCATGATCCTGAGATTAACGGCGTAACTGACAATTCAAAAGTTCAGGAAATAATTAAAAACGATATTAAAAAATATGTTATAGACGCAGTTTTTGCTAATGAAGCAATTAAACTTGACAGCGAAACAAAAATTCTTGTAAATCCGTCAGGAAGATTTGTTGTAGGCGGTCCTCAGGGCGATGCAGGTTTAACAGGCCGTAAAATTATTGTTGATACCTACGGCGGTTATTCACGTCATGGTGGCGGAGCTTTCTCTGGAAAAGACCCTACAAAAGTTGACAGATCTGCTGCGTATGCGTCAAGATGGGTTGCTAAAAACATCGTTGCTGCCGGTTTGGCTGAAAAATGCGAAATCGAACTTGCTTATGCAATCGGTGTAGCTGAACCTGTTTCAATCATGGTTGATACTTTCGGTACAGGTAAAATCTCTGATGATGAAATTTCTGAATTGGTATTCAAAAACTTTGATTTAAGACCTGCTGCAATTATCAAGCAATTTGATTTGCGCGGATTGCCTGCTAAAAACGGCGGTAAGTTCTATCAATTATTAGCAGCTTACGGTCATATGGGCAGAACCGATATTGATGTACCTTGGGAAAGAACTGAAAAAGCTGAAGCTTTGAAATCTCAGGCTTGCGGTTTATGTTCTTGTGCTAAGTAAGTACAAATATATGGATTATTTAAAAAAGGAGAGTTAAACAACTCTCCTTTTTTATTCTTCTTCAAAATTAAATTCAACTTTTGTTTTTTGTTTTTTTATCAAATATGCGCTTATAATTGCAGTAAGCGGAACACAAAGAAGTATTGCTATACTTCCTATAACAGCAGATGAAATTTCTGTTGCTACCTGATTTAAGTTAAAAAACTTTTGCAAATCAATATTGTTTGACAACAATACCAGCGGTAAAGCTGAACCTAAATATACTAATATAAGTGTATTTGACATTGTACCTATAACATCTTTCCCTATATTCATACCGGAAGTAAATAACTGTTTCACCGAAAGAGTTCTGTCTGTTTCATAAATTTCGTTAATGGCGCTTGCTATTGAAACTCCTGTATCCATAAGTGCGCCGAGCGCAGCTATAATCATTGAAGCTGATAAAAGTCCGGGAAAGTTTAAATCCGGGTGTGCTGAATATAAAAACATGCTTTCTTCACCCGCAAAACCTGTCAAGTGTGCTAAATATATGGTTAAGAGAGAAAGAGCACCTGCAAAAACAAGGCTTAGAGATGTTCCTATTATTGCAGAAGAACTTTTTGAATTAAGCCCTCCCACAAGATAGATTGTTATTATTGTCGATAAAATGCCGACAAGGACTGCCGAAGCTATAGGGCAAAACCCATTTAGTATCATAGGCATAAGCATAAAGAATATTAAGGCAACTGTCGCTATAATGGAAATTAAGCTGTAAATCCCTTTTTTTCTGCCTATAAGCAGCAATAAAGCTATAAATATAGCAGATACTCCTAATAGCGCATTATCTCTTTTAATATCAGCAATGAAAAAATCAACATCATCAGCTGAAGTTATTTCCTCAGTTTTGGCTTCAGCATGTAAAATAACTTTGTCACCGCGTTTAAGGTTGATGTCATATGCAGGGTTACCGGTCAGCATATTATCAACAAGTCTTTCAGTTCCTTTAAACTCTCCTGAAAGAACCTTTATTAATACAACCTGTTTTACGCTGTTATCTCCCTGCTGCAATCCCTGAACATCTTCATATTGGATGTTTTCAACAACTCCCGTAACAGATGGTAATTCTGAACTTTCATCAGCAAACACAGGAGATATTAACCCTGTTAACATAATAAGTAAAATAAATAATTTTTTCATAACAAATCCCTCACATTAACTTTATCACAAAATTTATGTGTTGAAAAAGTTGTTAAAATAGTTTATAATAAAAAAGCAGATGAAAACATGTTTGAAAAGCTATATATGTTTTCTCAAACACGCTTCCGCTGTGTTCTCGCTTATACTAAGCGGATGCGAAAAAACAAATAAGAAAAAATATTTATTTTCTCGGACACTCTCACGCTCCGCTTCCGCTATCGCCTCGAAAACA
>HF989711.1 GCA_000431315.1 Brachyspira sp. CAG:484 | reverse complement strand
ATTGGCGCAGGCTCAGGACCATTTCGCGCCGCCGAAAAAAGAACTATTAAATCAGGCTTTACGTTAGCCGAGGTATTGATAACCCTGGGCATAATAGGTGTGGTTGCGGCTATGACACTCCCATCAATAACTGCTTCTAAACAGAGAGAAGAGTTAAAGGCATCTTTGAAAAAGAATTATTCAATAATTCAGCAAGTATTTTTACATCTTGCCTCAGATAACGGCGGCAGTCTTAGACCGGCAGACATCGGCGGCTGGACTTTACAAAAAGATATGATGAAATATATGAAAGTTTTAAAAGACTGCGGTTATGGTACACTTGAGGCTGATGCCTGTGTTTCTAATATGTACAATAATCCAGAGTTATCCTCTACAAAATATAAGACCTTTGATGGCAGATTAATTTCTTCATTAACTTATTTTGATGACGGGCAATTTATCCTGTCAGACGGTTCTTTTTATATGCTTGAAAACAATAAAGGAAGTATCTATATAACCGTAGATGTAAATGGTATAAATAAAAATCCAAACCAGTGGGGGTATGATTTATTCACATTCCAGCTCACCGACAAAGGAAAGCTTCTGCCTATGGGTGCTGAAGGAACTGATTATACTGATGATACCTACTGTTCTAAATCTTCAACAGATAAATATAACGGAATAGCTTGTGCTAATAAAGCTATAAGTGATAAAGATTACTGGAAAAACTTATAGGCGTCTGACTAAAATTTCTGTTTGACAATTCCCGCTTAAATAGCTATAATTGCATTATGGCTATTATAAAAGTTATTAAAGGGACAAAAGACATTTTACCTCAAGACGTCGAGGCTTGGCATAGATTAGAAGAAAAAGCTCTGGAAGTTTTTACAAAATACGGTTACAAAGAAATCAGAACTCCGATTTTTGAAGCAACTGAACTTTTTGCCCGCGGAGTCGGTGATACAACCGATATTGTGAATAAAGAAATGTATACTTTTGAAAAAAGCGACCGTTCTTTAACTCTTCGCCCTGAAAATACAGCGGGTGTTGTGCGTTCCTTTATAGAAAACGGGATGGCAAGACTTTCTGCACCTGTAAAGCTCTGGTACAAAGGTCCTATGTTCCGCTATGAGCGTCCTCAGGCAGGCAGACAAAGACAATTCCATCAGGTCGGGGTTGAAATGTTCGGCATAAAACAACCATCAGCAGACGCTGAAGTTATTATGCTTGCGGTGGATTATTTGAAATCCCTCGGACTCAATGATTTGGAAGTGGAATTAAATTCTCTTGGCTGTCCAAAATGCCGCGAGGAATATAAAGCCAAAATTAAAGAAGTTTTAAAACCTGAATTTGATAACCTTTGCGAAGACTGTCAAAACAGATATGAGAAAAACCCTCTGCGTCTGTTAGATTGTAAGGTGGAATCGTGCAAGGCAATTTTTGACAAACCGGAAATTCAAAAGGTCATCCAGTCTGATTTTATCTGTGAAGAATGTTCGGAACACTACAGCCAGCTCAAGTCTTACCTTGATAAGATGGGTGTTAAGTATGTTGAAAACAAACTTCTTGTAAGAGGTTTGGATTATTATAACAGAACAGTTTTTGAGATTAAATCAAACAATTTAGGCTCACAAAATGCTGTTTGCGGCGGCGGAAGATATGACAGCCTTGTCAAAAATCTTGGCGGGGAAGATACTCCTGCTGTAGGCTGGGCTATGGGAATGGAACGTTTAAATTCCCTGCTTCCTGATGTAGAGCCTGAAAAACTTGACGGTTATATAGTTTCAAATTCCCCTGTTGAGGCTTTTGCTCTTGCTCAAGAACTCAGAGATGCAGGAAAAAATGTTGAGTTTGATCTTGCAAATAAAAAATTCACAAAACAACTCGAAAAGGCTTCAAAAACAGCCAGATATGCGCTGATTTTAGGTGAAGATGAAATAAAAGAAAATAAAGTTTCTGTTAAAAATCTTGAAACATCCGAACAGGTCACAGTTGATAGAAACCTGGTTTTAAATCAACTCGAAAAATAAGGGGTAAAATATGGCAGGTCAAATTCATGAAGTTATTAAAAGGCTTTCACATGCCTTTAGGAAAAATTTTGAGGATTATAAAGGATTATATCTTTTCGGTGCTTATCTTGACGGCAAGGAGCATGAGGATGAAGATATTGAAATTGTTGCTCTGTTTGATATTGAAGACAAATCCAAGCGTGAACAGATATGGCCTATTGTAGGAAAAATTGAAACAGAACTCGATGTATGTATTGATTTGTATCCATATACCCAGGAGCAATTTAAAGCTGATGAAGATTTGTATGAAGAAGTAATGCAGGAAGGCATATTTTTTAATCCTCTGGGGATTATGGAAGATAAGTAGAATTGTTATTATTTTAATGGAAAAGAAAGGGACACAAAATGGAAAAAATTACTATCCGTTCAGACAGAAAAACCGATTACAAATTCATGTATAAAGGTGAAGATGTTGTTCTCGGTGCAGGTAAGATTATCAGTATTGCAGACGGACTGGAACATGTTGTGCTTCCTACCTGTGCTATGAAGATTATGAATAATCTTATTGTTATAAAAGATGATGTTAAATAAAATGGATAAAGATAGTATTATACAAGAGATTGCCGGAGAATTTTCAAAACTTCCCGCAGTAGAAGCTGTTGCTCTTTCCGGTTCAAAGACAGGGCTTATTAATGATGAGCTGTCTGATTTTGATATGTATGTATATTCAAAAGAGCCTGTGCCGTTAGAGTTCAGAGAAGAACTTGCCTCAAAATATACGAACAAATACGAGGTTGGCAATACATTTTTTGAAGATGGAGATGAGCTTTCATTAGCCAGCCCTAAAATGGGTGTTGACTTAATGTATCGCAGGCTTGAGTGGGCAGAAAATGAAGTAGACTGGGTTTGGCGTAAACATAATGCCAAAGTTGCTTATACAACCTGCTTCCTGCATAATGTCAAAACTTCCAGAGTGCTTTTTGACAGGGACGGCAGGTTTCAGAAACTCGTTGATGAGTTAAGTTCACCTTTTCCTGAAGAACTAAAGAAAAATATAATCGCAAAGAATTATCCGCTGCTGAAAACCAAACAGGGCGCATCATTTTATGAGCAGATTGAATTCGCCTTGAAACGGAATGATTATGTAAGCCAGAACCATAGAACAGCAGCATTGCTTGCAAGTTATTTTGACGTTCTGTTTGCATTTAACGGGCAGACACATCCGGGTGAAAAAAAACTAACAGCATATGCTGAAAAACTGTGCAGAGTTCTCCCGGCTAATTTCAAGCCTGATGTGGAAAATGTTGTTAAAGCTGTGGGTACGCCTGAAATTCTGCCGGCTCTTGATAAGCTTTTGAAAGAATTAGACCTTATCCTTGGAAAATAATTCTTTAATTTTTTTCCAAACTTTTTGCTGGGCAACGCCTATGTAAGTTGTGATTACCATAGTAAGGACAAAATACAGGTATGTTGTCTGAACAGGATTATATATCCAGTAAATATCATGATTCGCACGTTCTGTAATAGGTATTCCGTTAATTTTAAAGAAAATTGCCGTAATAATATACATAACAAGCAGATGGTTTGCCATAATATGATATGTGGTTTTACCCATATAATTTACAAATTTATTATCTTTGACGTAAGGATAGAAGATTTTTACGACAAATAAAGAAGCCCATATTCCTGTTAGAGCGGTAATTATAGGAACAATAAGCTGCTGGTCAAATCTTGCCCACACAAGCACATAGCTCAGCCCGATGCCATGCACCGGATCGTAATCCCTGTTAAACAGCCATAATATTGATTGTAGAACTATTACGCCTCCCAGCCACTTCATTGTAAAAATGTCATATTTATCTTCAATGTAGTGTTTGTAGAAGTAGCCGAGATAGACAAAGAACATTGAAAACATTGTTCTTACGATTACCAGCATTAAAGGGGTTAGAGGAAAAATTTTGGAAACCGGAATTGCCATAACACCTAAGATTCCAAATACAGCAAGGTGGAAAAATCTGTTATCCTTTATTCCTTTCAAAACCCTGAATGCGAAAAGGAAGGTTATCATTGTCATAAATAACTGTGTAACAAACCACAGAGGACAGGAAAGGTCAAACTGATGACCATTTAAAAATGGTGTTATAAAAAAGTTTTTGAAACTTAAAGGCATCCCCCACCATTTACCGGTGAGTTTTGCAATAACAGCAGTGACTCCAAGATAGAAAATACTATACAGAAAGTATGGCTGTAACAGCGTTTTAACCCTTCTTTCAACAAAGTTTGCCACATCGTCAAGGTACTTGTCCTTAAATAAGTATCCTGAAATAAAAAAGAATAATGCAAGCTGGAATGAATACGGCGTAAACATTCCCAAAAGCGAAAATTCAAGATGTCCGGATACTACAAGTAATATTGCCAGTGCTTTTAATACATTCACCCTGTTATCAAACATTGATTTAATCCTTTTTTCTATATTAGATATTATCATAAAATTCCTACAGTTGAAAAAAATCACCACATTAGTTATAATTAAAAAAGCAGAGGAAAAAACTTGTTAGAAAGCTATATATGTTTTCGAACCGATAGCTGAGCC
>HF989710.1 GCA_000431315.1 Brachyspira sp. CAG:484 | reverse complement strand
TTCGAAACGATAGCGGGAACGGAGTGTGAGCGTGCTTGAGAAAACATATATAGTTTTCAAACATGTTTTTCCTCTGCTTTTTTATTATAAACTATTTTTCTTTTTTTCTCAATAATTCACCAATCATAGTATAAAATTTAAAGTAACATTTTCTTTACTTTTAATTTTCAAATTAAAAATTAAGAATTATAATTAAATTGTTTGAAGACAAAAATATATATTGGGGCATACGGGAGATATAATGGAAGGTTATAGTTTCGAGTTAATAACAGGACCGATGAGCTGCGGCAAAACTGAAGAGCTTTTAAGAAGAATAAGACGCTGTATTATTGCAAAGAAAAAAGTAAAAGTAATTTCGCCTGAAGTTGATACACGCTCAAAGGGTGATTATATAGAATCACGTAACGGATTATGGCTTGATGCTATCAAGGTAAAACATTCAATACAAATTATGAGTGTTGTTAAACCTGAAGATGAAGTCGTAGCTATTGATGAATTGCAATTTTTTGACAGCAATATTACAAAAGTAATATCAAAGCTTATGGATGAAGGCAAAAAAATTATTGGAACAGGCTTGGAACTTGACTTTAAATCTGAACCGTTCGGACATATGCCTGAGTTAATGTGTATTGCAACAAAAGTAGATAAGCTACATGCAATTTGCATGAAATGCGGTTGTGAGCATGCAACCAGAACACAAAGATTAATTGACGGTAAGCCGGCTGACAAAAATTCTCCGCTTATTATGATTGGCGGGGATGAAACCTATGAGGCACGCTGCATCAAATGCTATGAGCTTCCTGATCACCAGCACGAAGTTCAAAAACGCGGGTTAAAAGTTTTACCTTTTATCAAATAAAATGTGTAAGGACACTTCACAAAAAAAAAGACTGCCATTTTATGGCAGTTTTTAAATTTTTACTTTTCCCTTTTCGGTTTCCCTTAATTTCCCGATTGTTTCCCGTATTACAATATACGGCAATTAGGGTTTAAAACTTTATAATTCACCTCACATCATATCATATCATATCATATCTGTGAGTATAATTGAATTTGAGGCAGTTTTATATACTACTTTACATTTTGTTACAATTATCTTTTTAAACAATAGTTCCGGTAAAAACATAGTTATAACTTATATTTTACCTATTTTCCAATTTTGAAAAATCAACATGGCAATACCCGTTTGGATTTTTTTTGAGATATTTTTGATGATAATCCTCTGCCTCATAAAAATTTTCCAGTTTTTTTACTTCTGTAACTATCGGACAATCATATCGTTTTTGGACTTCTGCAATTTTAGCCTCTATAACAGGCATATCTGCACTATCAACATAATAAATACCACTTCTGTACTGTGTTCCAACATCATTCCCCTGCCTATTAAGAGTGGTAGGATTTATAATTCCGAAAAAATGGTCAAGAATATCATCAAGGCTGATAATATCAGAGTAATATTCTACCATTACGGTTTCTGCAAAGTTTGTAGTTCCGGTACACACTTCCTTATAATCAGGGTTTTTGGTTGTACCATTGGCATAACCGGCTATAGTATTTGCAACACCCTCAAGTCTGGAGTAGTATTCCTCAATACCCCAGAAGCAGCCGCCTGCAAGATAAATTTTTTTAATCATTATTTTCCCTCAATAAATTACACATAAATTATAATAATACAAATTTTTAAAAAACAGCTTATGCAAAAGGGCAATTTATGTTAAAATATAAGTATATCGGGAGTTAATATGAAAAAGAAGTATCAGGTTTTCATAAGCGCTACATTTCAGGATTTACAAAAAGAACGGACATCCGCTATTGAGGCTGTGTTAATGGCCAAACAGCTTCCGGTTGCAATGGAAGCCTTTGTAGCTTCAAGCGATGAACAGTTTGATTATATAAAAGACTGCATTGACGGAAGCGACTATTACATATTAATACTCGGCGGATGCTACGGTTCAATTAATCCTTCCACAGGCAAAAGCTATACAGAAATGGAATTTGACTATGCTGTAGAAAAGAAAATCCCGATACTTGCATTTTTGTATAATGATATAACAAAACTTAAGCATAAAGATAAAGACCTGACTTTGATTACAAACTTTCGTAATAAAGTTACGAAAGACAGATTATGCAAATTTTTTACGAAAAAAGGCAATCTGAAAGGCGACATTCTTGCAGCTCTTTTGCAGGAAATCGAACGAAACCCGCAGATCGGCTGGGTAAAGGCTGATACGCTTCACAGACACATAAATCCAGTCCTTGAAAAACAAAAAACAGATTTGCAAAGTATAATTTCCGAAGGACAAAAGCTGCTGGCAGAAGCAGAGAATCATTATACTCAGACAATTGCAACAGGCGGACTTTCAGGACCTTTTAACGGAGATTATAATTTTAAAATCTGGCAGAACAGGATTAGAGAATATATAAAACAAAACGATTTTGATAAAAAATATTTTAATGATTTTAAAAATAACGAACCATATAACTTTGTAATAAAAGAACAGATTGTAAAACTATATCAGCTATTAGCATCTATTGAGTATTCCAATAAAATCTAAATAATAAATTAAACAAAGGATGATTTTTTTACAGAAATTATTATAATCATGGTATGAAGAAGTTGTCTATTATACTATTCATACTGGCTTTTACACCCGCCTGTTGTTATGCTGCGCGGTCTATGGGAAATTTTGAAGGTCAGGGTTATGTCGGTACACTTCCCGATGTAACAAAAAGCTTCCACAGTACAGAACCTGCCGAAGCTAAACCTGTTTATGACAAAACAAAACAATTCAACTCTGAAAACCAGTTAAAACCTATTCCGCGTGATAACCCTGCATTTGTTAATATTATTTTGAAACAGGATAAAACTTCACCATACCTGAATGAGATTAATGATTTTATAGCAATGCTGGAAAAAATATATGATTCTATTGAAAACCAGGAAGATGTCCAAAAGTTTGCAGCGCGGGTATATTATTTCACAAAAAATGCCGACTACTTCCGCGATAAATATCTGGACAAACCGGAAAGCAGCTATATATCTTTTGAAAAGATAATGGAACTTAGTCTGCATGCAGCAACTGTATCCCAGCTTCGCTCGGAAGCCGAAAGATACAGTCCTTATCTTGCATACACCGGTGCTGGTAAAATCTATAACGCCAATAATATTAACGAACAGCTTGAGTATTTAAAAGCCGAAATCGAACAAACTATTGCGATATTAAAAGACGCAAACTAATAGTGAACTTTATACGGGTAATCTTTAGGAATTTTCCATCCATTGGCGTGTATTACAGCTGTACAATCATATCTGTATTTTGTATTTTTACAGTTTTCCAGAAATTCTTCCGGCTTACTGGTCGTACGCCAAGGCTCAAGACCTTTATTTTTATAAAAGGAGGTACTTCCAGGGGAGTAGAAAAACCAAAATCTACATACACCGGTTGAACTGTCATTATTTGGACATTTGTCCGGGTCTCCAGGCCAAAAAAGCCAATCCCTGTTAACTTTACCGCCGTTGACACTGCCAAAAGCACCTCCATCCGGCAAATAATAAACATAAACACCGGAAGTTCCTTGATAAAATGGTTTATGTTTTACAATTTTCATATAAGGATAAAAATACTTTTTAAACCATTCATACTTTTCGTTGACAGCTCCCTCTTCAGTAGAATTACCAGCTTCTTCTTCAAACCAGTAGCTTCTATTTCCGTAATCAGCTTCAGCAAGCATTATAGCCTGGTTAACTGTAGTATAAAACTTAGCCAGACGCGTTTCAACAACATGGTTACGATAATTTTGCACAAGTGTCGGGAGCGTCATTGCTGCAACTACGCCGATTATACCCAGGGTTATCAACACCTCGGCTAACGTAAAGC
>HF989709.1 GCA_000431315.1 Brachyspira sp. CAG:484 | reverse complement strand
GTTACCTCTTATTAACAATGACATATATCACTCTCAATGAGTTAAATATCAAGCAAAAATACACAAAAAGTATCATTTTGACACAAAGAAGGTATTACTGTAATAAATAGTTATATAAAAAGCGAATAACAGGTATTTTAAGCAAAATTCTTTGGTAAAGTATAATTCCCTATCTCTTATGAGTATAAAATTCAATATAGAGCATTTTGAACACTTTTTGAACGGGGGTTCATTTATCTTTAAACGCTTTATGATTTTTTATGCAGATAGGATTGTTTATTATTTTTGTCTGAAATAAAATAAATTTATGAATAGAGATGAAGCAACTAAAAAGTTGCAGGAAATAATTGGAAAAGATTTAGTTAAAATCGCTGCTGAATGTGGTGTAACCTTATTTAAAGATGGAAAGAAAAATAAAGGTTGGGTTGGGCATGTCGTAGAGTGTCACTTAGGATTGCCCCGTAATTGTTTACAATTACCTGATTTTGGAGACTGGGAATTAAAAACTATATCAATGAAAAAATTAAAATCAGGCATAATTGTTCCTAAAGAAACTATGGCAATAACAATGATAAACCCTGAAGACGTTATCAATAACGATTTTGAGCATAGCCATCTAAAATTAAAATTGAATTGTTTGTTGATTATAACAAGAATGTGGTATGCAACATCTGAACCTCGTTCTGAATTACTTTCAGCTTTCAAATTTGATATTGACAATGATAAAGAATTATATGCAGAAATTGCAGCTGACTATGAAGAAACACGAGAGTGCATAAGAAATAAAGGATTTAATGCATTATCAGGTAAAATGGGAAAATGGATTCAACCTCGTACTAAAGGTCAAGGTAACGGTGCTCCTAAAACCAGAGCCTTTTACGCAAGAACCTGTTTTTTAAAGAAAATTTTAAAAGATAATGCTTAATAGTTTTTAACCAATACTTCTGTTATTTTTCCTCTGCCATTTGGATTAGCATTTATCGCACGAGAGGCAAAAACTTTTTTAATTTCATAATTTGAGTACAATTCATTTACAAGTTTTGTATCTGAGTTAGAAAGCATAAACATTACGCCCTTTGAATCCAGTTCATCACAAACATCTCGCAATTTAAACTGCATATCAAGGTCAAAACCGTCTTTGGTGTACGAAGTAAAACTTGATGTTTCATTCAGCGGTACATAAGGCGGATCAAAGTAGACAAAGTCGCCTTTTTGCACTTTGTTTAAAATTTCTGAAAAATCTGCACAATAAATTTCTGTATTTTTCAATAATTTAGAACAATTAATCAAGTTTTCGGCATCAACAATTCTAGGATTCTTGTAGTTCCCGAACGGCACATTAAACTGCCCTTGTGAATTTACCCGATACATTCCGTTGAAACAGGTTCTGTTTAAATAAATAAACCTGCTTGCTCTCTCAATACTTGACAATTCTGCATATTTTTCAGTTCTATCAATATTACGAATTTCTAAAAAATATTCTTTTGACACTTCGTGTTTGCCTAAATCTTCAATAAGTTCATAAACATCATCCCGAACCACAGAGTATAAATTTATTAACTCCTCATTCATATCAGAGATATAACCGTTTTGAGGCTGCAATTCAAAAAATAAGGCACCGCCTCCGATAAACGGCTCAAAATATCTGTTGTAGTTTTCAGGCATGTTTTTGAGAAGTTCAAACATAAGCTGACGCTTACCGCCAACCCATTTGACTATGGGATATGTTTCCTCTTTTAACTTCTCAAGTACTACCGCCATTTTAGTTCCTTATTTGAAAATTGCTGTTCAAACCTTTTGATTGAAAGGTCTAAATACTCTTGTTCCAAGTCTATACCGATAAACTTTCTTCCTAACTCTAATGCCATTATACCAGTTGTGGAGCTTCCTGTGAATGGGTCAAGGATTAAATCTCCTTTATTAGTTGAGGCAAGGATTATCCGTCTTAACAATTCTAAAGGTTTTTGCGTCGGGTGTTTACCAAAAAATTTTTCAGAGGGTTTTGGGGTTCCTATTGCCCAAACAGAACGCATCTGTTTATCGGGCTTTTTGATAAAATCTTCCCCCCAACTGCCATTTTTCATTGCTTCATAGTTAAAAGTATGTTTTGAATTATTATCTTTCTTTGCCCACAAAAGTGTTTCATGACTTGCTGTAAAATATCTGCAAGACATATTGGGCGAGGCATTAGGTTTAAACCAACAAATATCGTTTAAGATTTTAAATCCGGCTGTCTGTAAAGCAAATCCACAAGCATAAATTGAATGGTAAGTGCCTGAAATCCATATAGTGCCGTTAGGTTTTAAAACTTTCTTACAAGCGTTAATCCAAGCCTGATGAAATTTGAAATCTTCTTCAATACCCTTACTCTCATCCCATTTGCCTTTATTCACCGAAACAACTTTTCCGGCATGGCAGGTAATTCCGCCATTAGATAACATATAAGGCGGATCTGCAAAAATCATATCAACTGATTCAGGAGTTGCTTTGTTTAAAATTTCAATACAATTACCCTGAAATAAGGTTATATCATCTTTCTCATAGACCTTTTGCATAGGTTAATTATATTATAAAGATAAAAGTAATTAATTTAAACAAAAAGAAAGTTTACATAAGGATATATGTTATTAAAAATAATATAGAAAATTTCATAATTACTGTTTTTGTACTATAATCATTTTATACGGGGTATGAAATGAAAATAGACTATGTTTTTATTGAAAAATTTAGGGATATTGAAAATCTGAAATTGAATTTAGGTTCAAAACTAACATTTATTGCTGGTAGTAACGGTACTTCTAAAACATCATTATTGGGTCTTATTGCTCAGCCATTTTCATATAGAGAGCGTGTTTATAATGAAAAATTAGGTAAAGAAACCTCACAAATAATTTACCGTACTATTACAAATAAACCCTTTGAGACAAAATTTAGTGATATTCATAATTTAACAGAATATGACGATATTGTATCTATTAAATATAAGCTTTTGTTAGTTGAATCAGAGCATAATGTTATTGAAATGCCTGTTGCTGGAGAACATAGAGATAAAACGGCCAAAATAGAAAAAAGATTTGTAGCATTTCCTCAAGAACGCGAAGCTGGAAAAGGGAATTATAAATTCCCAGTTATATACCTTGGGTTAAAACGTCTATACCCTTTAGGAGAACACAATGAAAAAGATGTACATATAGAGGAATGTAATGATATTACTGCGGAATATATTAATCTATACAATGCTATACACAGAGAGCTTTTTGTTGATCCCAATATAAATTACACATTGGAGAATGTTAATACATCAAATAAATCATTGTTAGGTGGAAAAAATGAAAACTATGATTCGAATGGTTTTTCTTCTGGACAAGATAACATAAGCCAAATAATTACAGCCATATTATCATTTAAAAAATTAAAAGAAGAGGTTGGAATGGAGTATAAAGGCGGATTATTGTTGATAGATGAAATTGAATCGACATTACATCCTCTTGTAAAAGAAAATTTAATAAATATGTTATATAAATTTGCACGAGATTATTCTTTACAAATAATTATTACAACACATTCCCTAGAAGTGCTTCAAATTGGCATGCAGAAAAAATACAAAAATGATACAGAAATTATTTATCTAACAAAGACAAGAGGAAGTTTGGAATTTTGGGAAAAAACGAATTTTGAAGATATCCAAGAAGATATGACTGCAAAGCTTCTCAAAAAAGAAACATATAAGCAGCAAGTATTGTGTGAAGACGATGAGGCAGTTGCCTTTTTAAAAGCAATATTACCAAAAAATATCAAAGATAAGATAGTTATTATATCTACCAAATTAGGTTGTGGTAATTTAATGAATTTAGCTACTTCTCAAATATCAAGGTACAATAATTTTCTTTTTGTTTTAGATGGGGACCAAAAGACACAAAAAAATAATATTATATGTCTGCCTGGAAATGATTCTCCAGAAGGATTAATTCATTCTATGTTGTCACAAATGGACAAAGATGATGTTTTTTTCAAAAAGCCAAAACCCTCTCAACAAGTATATTTAAAAGGTTTTGTCGAAATCCCTTTAAAAGGTGTGAATAAAAATCAGGATGGAGTAAGGAGAGAAAAATTAAAAGAATTTTTCTCTTATTTAAAAAAAGATGTAAGCCATCAATCTTGGAATACCCTATTTAAATATTGGATATCAAAAAATGGTTCTGAGGTTGATAAATTTATTACAAGATTCAATTTAAAAATAGAACAACAAAAATCTTAAAATTCGTTTATTTCTTACTGATTTTATGCAATTAATAAAGATAAAGGAATATAATGGATAAATATTATAAAGTACAAAAAATAGATATTTCACTTATAGATTTGGACACCCAAAATCCACGTTTTTTATTGCTTTATAGAGATTCTTATTCTCAAGATGACATAATTAATTATTTATTAAAAAATGAAAATGCATTGGAAATCGTTAAATCAATTTATGAAAATAAAGATTTTTTTGAAGATTCATTTTGTTATGTTTTAGAAAATAATGATAGGTATATCGTAAAAGAAGGGAATCGTCGAATTGCAGCATTAAAAGCATTAGCTGAACCATCAAAGTATCTTTCTGGTTTAAAATATGAACCTTTTCTTGTATCTTCGGTAAATTGTCTTGTATATAACAATATAAAAGCATTAAATGAAAAAATCTTTAATCGCCATACTCAAATAGAAGTAAAGGGTTGGTCTAGATTAGCTCAAGGTGCAGCAATACAAGAGTACTTAAATAAAGGTGGCCGGTTATCTGATTTAAATAATATTAAAGATTACAAGAATGTGTATAGATTATTTAAATTGTGGGAGGCTGTAAGTCAAATTGATGAGGAACATTCTAATAATTTTAAAGAAATGTTAATTGAATGGAAACGTTCTGCAATAGTTGAACGTTTTTTTAGCAAAGAAAATTTATTAAAACAGATGGGATTTGTATTCAACAAAGATTTGTCTCTGAATATATTAGATAAAACCGTTTTTACGAATTCAATAAATTCTTTTATTGAATGGTTACAACCATCAAATAAAATAACTGCTCACAATATTAATAAAAGTACAATACAAGAATATTTTGATGAAGTTTTTTCCAAGAATGGTTATGTTTCTCCACAAAGACATCTTTTTGATTCTACTAACAATAATATTAGTACAATTAAAACAGAAGAAAAAATTTTACATATTGAACATAAAGAGTTGTTTAACGAAGATAAAATAAATATTTCTAATGATACAGACAATAAAATAGCAAATAAAAAACATTCTGCTTATTTAATCAAAGAAAATAAATCTTTATTAGATAGAGTAACTTTATTCCCTGCAAATTTTAAGTTAAAAATTCCAAAATCAAGAATTAATGATATATATCTTGAAATGAAAGATTTGTCGGTTAATAATCAAAAAGAATCATTTTCTATAATGACAAGAATATTCTTAGAGTTTACCGTGGATGCTTATGGAGATGCAAATATAGCTGATTATAAAAAGAAGAGAGAAGATAGTAATAACTTTAAATTGCGAGCACGAACTATTTGTGTTGCGGAAAATTTGTATCAAAGAGGAGATTTAACAGATAAGGAATTTAATTCAATTAAAACGACAATTGACAATGAAAAATCACCCGTAAAAATAGAAGCTTTGAATCAATATGTTCATAATTCAAAATTTAGTCCAGATGAAAATTCATTAAAGGTTTTTTGGGATAATCTTCGTCCATTATTTGAAAGGATATGGTGTTAATATGAGGTACTCACCATTAAGATATCCTGGAGGAAAAGGTAAAATTGCAAAATTTATGAAACAATTTATCAAAGATAATTTTGACGAATTGCCTGTATATGTTGAACCGTATGCGGGAGGTTCTGAATTAGCCTTAACCCTATTGATTGAAGGTTATGTAAGTGAAATATGGATAAATGATAAAGATAATGGAATTTATTGCTTTTGGTACTCCATATTAAATCATACGGAACAATTCATTCAAAAAATAGAAAATATAAAAGTTGATATTCCTACTTGGAAAGTGCAGAAATATATTTATAAAAATCAAGATGAATATAATATATTAGAAATTGGATTTGCAACATTTTATTTAAACAGGTGTAATTTTTCCGGCGTAATAAAAGGCGGACCAATTGGAGGTGTAAATCAGTTTGGAAAATGGAAAATAGATGCACGATTTAATAAAGGAGAGTTAATTAAAAGGATAAGGAAAATTGCAGAATATAATGAAAATATAAAATTATATAATAAAGACACTATTGAATTGTTAGAAGAAAATGAGAAAATCTTTGAAAGATGCTTATTATACCTAGATCCTCCCTATTTCAATAAAGGAAATCAACTATATACAAATCATTATAAATATCAGGATCATGCAAAAATTGCAAAATGTGTAAATGGGTTAAAAGGAAAGTGGATTGTGAGCTATGATAATACTCCAGAAATTATTGATTTATATAAATTCGTAGAATCAAATAAAATACGAGAATTTAACATAGCTTATTCTGCAGCTGAAGGTAAAAATAAAAAAGGTAAAGAAATAATGTTCTTTGCGACTAAATCAATCATTCCTCAATGCAAAATTTGTTAAACTCAATTTTTATATTTCAATTTTGCAAGAATAGGTCAAATTTAATACTTTTTTGAATACCCATTTTGGCTGTTACAAATAATCATTTAAGGTGTTCTTTTACAGTGATAACCGTCTGCAGCAGCATGATGAATATTAAACGACAACGGAATTACAGTTCTTTTGTTATTTTGGATATATTTGCCCCAGGTTACTACAGGTGCCAGGTATTTGCCTTCATCAAATACGTGTATATCAAAACTTTTGTATTGTATCCATGGCAGACAAGAAACATTAAATGTATTTTCAGGTACATCTTTAAATTCAAATGCCCTGTAATCTTTGTATTTTTCAAGTACGCTTACAAAATTTCTATGGAATATCTCTAAATCATCATTGTATTCCGCAACCAGCAAAGCACACTGTTCATCTTCCTTATAAAAATGGGCAAAATATGGATGAATAACATCATATACCATTACTTGTTTCTCATTATTCCAGCCAAGTTTGAATTCATCATGTGAATTTATTATTCTGCTTACAGCCCACATAAAACAAGGATAAAATCTGTACCCGTTATTTTTAACAAAATTTAGAAAACCTGTTATATCAATGTCGCAGGTCATACTTATAACGTTACGCAAATTATTGATATAATGCCAGAATAAATTATATCGTTTCCAGTTTTTGTCTTTTATTTCAAATTTCATTTTAACCTCCTTAAATATTACTAACTAAATATTTAAAGAGGCACCTACAATTCCAAATTTAGACAACTTTTGCGTTTTCATAATTTGATTATAATATATATTATGAAATTGTTCAAATACTCATTTTGCTGTTACAAATGATCATCTAATGTCTTTCTTTACATTTGCCAGCAGATATTGAGATAAATCACGTTGAGATCAGGCGCAAATCAGAGATGGTGAAAACCTGACGCTGTATTCATTTTACCACTGAATTTGCTGATATTATTTTGTAGCTTTAACCCTGATTATTTTGCAACCTTATTTAAATCCCGTTAGCAAAATTTTTTTTGTTGTATTGTTTTATCAGATAAAGAATACCAAGCAGGAATGTAAAATTATGTCTGAAATAAATTCAAATATACAATTTACCGGTTTTGTAAAAATTAAAGGAAGCGCACATAAGCTTAACCCTGTTGCAAAGTCTATCAGAGAAACTTTGCCTGAAAGCTTCGTGTTTTACGGCGATAAATCAAAATACAAAAGAACTCTTTATATTCTTACAGGAAAACATCAGGATAGATTTGTCAGCTGTATGAAAAAAAAGAATAATAGTTTTATGGATTTAAAACAAAATGTAGAAAAATATATTGGCAAAACCGCTAAAACACTTAAACGTAAAAATGTAGAAAAAAAACTTAAAAATGGCAGTTTTTATGTATAATTAGTTTTATGGAAATTACTTTTCTTGTTGAGAACAATTCACGTATAGACCGCTATTTACTGGCAGAACCTGCTTTGAGTATTTTTATTGAAACTGAAGGTAAAAAAATTCTATTTGATTGCGGCTACAGTGATGTGTTTATTAAAAATGCCTTGAAATTAAGTGTAAACCTTGAAAATATTACTGATATTGTAATCTCTCATGGACATGATGATCACACCGGAGGATTAAAATTTCTGAATTTAAAAAATAAAAATATTAAGCTTACAGCACACCCGAATATTTTTGACAGTAAAACTGACAGCAATAATATCTCTTACGGATGCCCTGTTACTAAAACTACTCTTGAACAACAATTCATCCTTAATCTTACAAAAGATCCATATTTTTTAACTAAAAATTTATGTTTTTTGGGTCAGATAGAAAATAATTCAAGTGAAGATATAGATGATTCTGCTCTTGTATACAAATCAGCCAAAGGTCTGGTTATAATAACAGGCTGCTCCCATTCCGGTATAATAAACATTATAGAGTATGCAAAAAAGGTAACAGGCAGTAATAAAATCTTCGCAATTGTTGGAGGTCTGCACTTATTAGACATGGAAAAATCAAAGATTAAAGAAATTACCAGTTATTTGAAAAAAGAAAAAGTTGAATTTCTTTATCCATGCCATTGCTGTGACTTGAATTCAAAGATAGTTATGGCACAAGAACTGGAGATAAAAGAGGTCTGCTCCGGCGACAGGATAAGTTTTTAAGAATATTGACAATTTATACAAAAATCTTTAAATATAAAAATATGAAAAAATTTATTTTAATATCATTAATTCTTTTTTTGTCATTTCCTGCCGGCGCTGTAACTTTAGAAGGCGGAGTAAAATTTGACATAAACACTGCACGCCGGACTTTAATGGAAACTCCGGACAGAAAAATTGACAGCAATCTTGTACAAACACATTTTATCGACAAATATTACAGCGAAAATACAAAATACTTATATCAGGGTAAAGCAGAATTAAAAGACAGAGTTCTGGCATTTTTCTCGGATAAGACTTACGCAGTAATGTATAATGACAATCCTTTGTATGTTTGGTACTACTCATCATACGGGAACTTAATTTATGCAGAGAAAAAGAATCGTTCGGAATATCCTTACAAAACATATAAATATACACCTGACGGACGTTTAGTCAATATGAGCCTCAGGGTTTCAAAAGGAGAAACTTTTATATATACACCTGACGGAAATCTGCTAGCACACTGGGTAGGAGCAAACGCATTTGACGAAAATGGCAATATAATTATGACAAGAAAATATTATGAATAATTATGCCCGGTTGGGTGATTGCACAGGAAATATGATGTGATTGAATATAATTAAAAGAAAATCTTTTTCATACTTCCAGCTATTCTTAATTCCATTAAGCCTTTCTAAAAGGCTTTTTTTTTGCCTTATTCTTTATTTATTTAAATAAAAATGTATTAGCCGGTTCGGCAATGTAAAACTTTCCTTTTTAGGTTTTAATCAAGAAACAAAAAGGAGGGAAAATGTCAGAAGAAAATATTGAAATTAACGAGGAAATCATTGAAGCATGCGAAATTGAACGACCAGTAAGAGTGTTAATGGTAGTTACCAGTGCTGATAAAATAGGCAAAGAAGAACATAAAACCGGTGTGTGGTTTGAAGAATTTGCCGTTCCGTATCTTGACTTTCTAAAAGAAGGATATTTTGTGACAACAGCCAGTCTTAAAGGCGGAAAGGCACCTATAGACAAAAAAAGCGAAAATTTAATTGAAGATCTCAAATGGAAAGCTGCCAAACAGGCTCTTGAAGATACAATTCCTCTTGAAAGTATAGATTATACATTGTATGATGCATTAGTTTTACCGGGCGGACATGGACCAATGGTTGATCTTGCACATAGCGAGCTTATGGGAGAAATAATTAATTATTTCAGTGAAAACAGCAAAATAATTGCTGCAATCTGTCATGGACCTGCAGGATTATTACCTGCCAAAAAAGACGGTACAGCTTTTGTAAACGGCAGAAAGCTGACTTGTTTTACAAATGAAGAAGAGCAGTGTGCGAAAATGGATAAAATTGTGCCCTTCTTCCTTGAAGATGCCTTGAAAGAACAGGGAGCATTTTTTATGCAAAAAGATGAAGGCGAGATAAATATTATCGAAGATGATAATCTAATTACCGGTCAAAATTACCAGTCAGCAGAACAGTTTGCTCAGACAGTAATAAGGCATCTAAACGCAGATGGAAAAAGCCGCTGCGCCGAATAGAATAAAAAGAGCCGCAAGTTGCGGCTTTTTTTATTTCCAAGGATAATCATCTTTAATCGTCCAATTATCATTAATAATCTTTTGCAGACAGCATTCGCCTTTTCCACCGGCTTTACAGTCTTCATTAACTTTTTCTTCACCAACTGAATTGCAGGTTGGTTTTACAGAATTAGTTTTTAAATTTATTTGAAAAACAAATATATCTTTACCAATTACATTAGGAGGTTTTGGACCATTTAAATCAGCTCTGACTAACTGGGTTGAAGTATAATATGCGCCCTCCTCACCCCAATCAACAGTTACAAAAGAAAGCAATGTTCCATCTTGAAGAAAGCCTGTTGTTCTGGTTTTATCAACAATAAGAATTACTTCATCACCTGAAAGATATTTCACCCTATCTGAACTGTAACCGCAGGATTTAGGGGTATCACACATTTTAATTATTTTAAGATAAGGTTTCCAGTATTTATCAAAATATTGTTTTGAATTTTCAGCTGAAATTTCCAATGACGTATCAACCCAGTTGCTGCTGTCGCCATTATCATAAACAGAACTAAGCATTGACTGGCTCAAAGTAGAGTAAACTTTTTTTAGCTGAGATATTGTCTGCGCTTTTTTATAATTTCCCACAAGAGCCGGCAGCGTCATTGCAGCTACTACACCTATTATTCCCAGGGTTATCAACACCTCGGCTAAGGTAAAACCTGGTTTAACGGTTTTTTGTCCGGCGGTGCTAAATGGCTCGATGCCAGTACCAATACCGGTTATGGAGCTTAAATTACTCTGCC
>HF989708.1:23647-23826 GCA_000431315.1 Brachyspira sp. CAG:484 | reverse complement strand
CCCCCCCGGAAAGTCTTACTATTACTGTGTTTTCCATAATTTTAATCTCCTTTGTTTATTCTTTCTTTTCTTTTTTTATTAGCTGTATTTTACTTTTAATGTTCTGATGATAGAAAAGCTATATATGTTTTCGAAACGATAGCGGGAACGGAGTGGAAGCGTGCTTGAGAAAACATAGA
>HF989708.1:0-23626 GCA_000431315.1 Brachyspira sp. CAG:484 | reverse complement strand
GAAAACATATATAGCTTTTCTATCATGTTTTACTCTGCTTTTTTATTATAAACTATTTTTGAAATTTTTCAAATAGGTTTCAATAAAACCGTCCAAATCTCCATCCATCACTGCTTCAACATTTCCTGCTTCATAACCTGTGCGATGGTCTTTTACCATTTTATACGGATGGAAAACGTAAGAACGGATTTGTGAACCAAAGTTTATATCAACATTTTCACCTTTTAGTTCTGCAAGCTTTTTCTCATGTTCTGCCTGACGGATTGCAAGAAGTTTTGAGGCAAGAATTTGCATGGCATTTTCTTTATTTTGCAATTGTGAGCGCTCCTGCTGGCATTTAACAACAATTCCGGTAGGTTTATGCAAAATTCTCACAGCAGTTTCAACTTTGTTAACATTCTGCCCGCCGGCTCCGCCTGAACGCATAGTATCTATTTCCAAGTCCTCCGGAGGGATTGTTATTGTCTTTTCAAAATCAGCTATAATCGGTGAAACCTCCAGCGATGCAAAACTTGTCTGGCGTTTTCCGTTTGCATTGAAAGGTGAAATACGGACGAGCCTGTGAACACCCTTTTCAGCCTTTGCATAACCAAAAGCATATTTGCCGGTAATCTTTATTGTAGCAGACTTGATACCTGCCTCATCCCCGTCAAGCTTATCAAGCAAATCAACATGCCAGCCTCTGCTCTCAGCCCAGCGCATGTACATACGAAGAAGCATACTTGCCCAATCCTGGGCATCAGTTCCGCCGGCTCCTGCATTAATTGTCAAAATTGCATCTGCTTCATCGTACTCCCCGCTCAGCATAAGTTTAATTTCAAATTTATCAAGATCTTTTGAAACTTTTTTCAAAGCTTCATAACTTTCAGCAACTAAGTCCTCATCCTGAATTTCCAGTGCAACTCCTGCATCATCAATAGCAGAACTCCAACTGTCAAGAAATGAAATATTTTCTTTAATCTCTTTTATCTCTGTCCCAAGCTTTGAAACTTTGTTTTGGTCTGACCAGACATCCGGCGCTTGCATTTCAGCTTCCAGAGCCGAGAGTTTTCTGCCTAACCCGGCATAGTCAAAGACACTCCTTTATACTGTCAACACGAGGTTTCAAAGCATTCATCAATTGTTTTAGTTCTGTTTCCATATATCAATTATATTACAAAAATTCTAATCAACAATCTTTATTCTTCCGTCATCAACCATATCGACAGGATCACTTGTATTTCGTATTTTATATTCAATACACTCATTTAAATCAAAATCATACCTTTCAGTTGCCTGATCGATTTTATTAAGCATAGTTAAATCATCATTACCTGAAGAATAATAATCATTTATTGCAACTGAATACATTTTATCTTTACGCGGATTTGCAACATCAATCTCTTCTTCAGTACCATCTTTTCTTATGTATTTTAAGTTATAAATCTGACCATTTCTTGAGATAGTATATTGCAGACCGGAAACATACATTATGCCTGGTTTGTTATTACGGTTCACAAATGATTTTGCTCCGAATTTTAAAGCGTCAACCAGTTCTTTTTCACTATAGTTGATTTTCAAAATCTTATTTTTAAATGGAGAAATCTCTTCTATCGTTCTGGTATCGATTTTGCCTTTTTCCACATATCCGCGGATATTTGCCGCTCCGACTATTGCAATGTCTGCACCTGTACGTTCTTTTATTGCATCAAGTCCGTAATATGCAAGAGGGCTTGGTTCAATTAAATCATTAGTCAAAAGCGGCGGCGCAGTCCTTATGACACCAACAACTTCCGGCTTACCAAGGATTTTTTCAAACATATATCTGGCAGGAACATTTCTTGTGAATTTTCTTGTTGTGGCAACATTATTCTGGACTTTCTTAATAATTCCTTTATCGTCAAATTCAAGATTTAATACACCAAAATTCTTTCCATCACGTCCGGCTTGTGTTATTACGACAGGTTCTCCGCTTTTTGAATACAAGAGATTTTCACCTTCCTTAATTCCTTCGATTAAATTATGCGAATGACCGCCAAGTATAACATCTAATCCGTCAGTTTCGCGTGCAATCTTTCTATCATAGCCGTAGCCGCTGTGTGAAAGCAGAATAATCTTATTAATACCTTGTGATTTTAGTTTATTAATCTCTATTTGAATATCGTCAATAGTTTCTTCGATACTTACAGGGTCTATCTGCTGGTCTTGCAACACTTTTCCATACTTAACCCTTGATAACAGATCTGTTGGAAGGACACCTATAATTCCGTATTTGTGCCCGTTATGCTCTTCAATAATTGATTTCTCCACTTTTTGTGAGAGCGGGTTTTTATTATTCACAGGTTTAAGATTACATGCCAGCAATTTAAAACTAATGTTCTGCATTATATCTTTAAAAAGAGAAGACTTCATATCACACTCATGGTTCCCGACAGCAGAAGCTGTAACTCCAATTAGTTTTAAAAAGTTTAATGCTACCTGATTAACTTTAGGATTTTCCCCTAACAAAATATCGCCTGATGAAAGTTTTAATTTATCAACTTTATCAGACGATATATATTGGTCAAATTCGTTGGATGCTGTAACTGTACGCTCCATATTCATTGCTTTTCCATGATAATCATTAACGTAAAATATACTTGTTTTAACATTTAATGATTGATTAGACTTATCCGGCGGCAATTTTTGTTTCTGCCTTCTGTATTTATCCAGTAAGTTTGTCGATTGTGATACATTCACAGCATTAATCATCTCTACGGATCCCTTTACATAAATATCCGTAAAAGTTTATTTTTGCTATTAAGCAAACAAATGTTTACATATCTTAACTATTCAAACTTCATTGTCTGAACTTCCCAGTGTTTTGAAAGTTCATCAATAAGCTCCTGACCATCATCTTTTAAATCCAGAAGAACAATTCCTCTATTCAAACAAACGTCCTGTTCGGAATGATGCAGTCCTATTCTGGTTCTGATAGAACATCCGTATTTTGTAAGGATTTGCTGGAACTCTGCCGAGCATTCCGCTCTGTTTGTTAAATTAACCCCGATAATTGTTGTCATATGAATTCTCCTTTCTTTTCCCATTCACCCTAAAACAAATTATTCTTAAGTAAAAAAAAATAACACCCGCTACGGGGTATTATTTTCTTTTTCATAATTGGAGTTATTTTCTCCTTTTTCCAGACCTATTCAATATCAAGGTCTTCAGTGGCTTGAAGCTGTTTTTTCTTTAAATTGTGCATTACTGCATCAACAAGAAGTTCATAGGATTTCATGTTCTCGATATTCGGGAACTCTTCCTTGAGTTGTTCTCTGACCATTGCTTCCAGCCTGCGTTCGTCAGAATTTGTTTGTATATCCTCAACTCCGCTAATCATTTTTATGTATTCAGGCGAAGATTTATCAATGTTCTGTTTTTCAAACATTAACCATCTTAATCTCGGGCTGATTTCATTTTTCAGCTTTCTTACAATCTTTAGATTTCTAAATCGGTTTAACATAAGAACCTCTACCTTTGATTAGTTGAATTGAAATTCACTACCTTATTGTACTATTTTAAAGTAACCTGAAAAAAATAATTTACTCTTTTTGAATGATTATTTACAATTCTTTATAAATCAGCATAAAGCCGGTTATAACTTGCTAAAATCAGTCAAAACTTCATATTTTTTCTTTAGTAATGTTAATAAAGCCAGCCTGTTTTCTTTAACTTTTTCGTCATTATCCATGACAAGAACTTCATCAAAGAATTTTTCAACAGCCGGATTAATCGAAATTAACTGTTCAAGATATGCCGCGTAATCTGCGTTTTCGTCTACAGATTGAATTTCTCTGTAGAGCATGCCTTCAGACGCCTCTTTGAACAAGTCTTTGTTCACCTGTGATTTTGAATTTTCTTTCAAAATTCTGATGACCCTGTTTGCACTTTCAAGAAGAGCCTGATTATCAAGTGTTTGGACAACTTTTACGCGAGCAATATAATCTGCCAGATCTTCCATTGGATTTTTATTAGAAGCGCATGCCTCGAGGACATTTTTACTGTATTTATCACTCAGTAAGATTATTAACCTTTGAACGAAAAATTCGTTAATTTCAGCAAGACATTTGTCTGGTGCAATTCTTGCTACATTTTTCTTAACCGTATCTGCAATTTTTTGAAGCGCATTTTTTTCTGAAGAAGTTTCAATTGATACCGGTAAAAGAAGCAGATCTTTCTGTATCAAATTGCTAAGGTTAATTTTTAAATCATTATTCAAAACAGTTCTGATTATTCCGAGCGCAGCACGTCTTACACCCAGAGGATCAGATGAGCCTGTAGGTTTTTTACCGTCTGCAAATACCGCACAAATCGTATCAAGTTTATCGGCAATCCCGACAACCTGACCTTCAATACCTTTTGCGGTTTCACTCTCAGCATTGAGCGGGAAGTAGTGTTCTTTTATCCCTTCTACAACTCTTGCATCTTCTCCGGCAACTCTTGCATAATCCGAACCGATATATCCCTGAAGCTCGGTAAACTCAAATACAAGCTGTGTAACCAAGTCAGCTTTACAAAGGAGTGCCGTTCTTTCAATATCTTTTGAAGGAACATTCAGCTCTTTTGCTATATCTTTTGAAAGAGTAATTAATCTTTGTGTTTTATCATAAACAGAGCCCATGCCTTTTTGGAAAGTTACGCCTTTTAAATCTTCAACGTAATCAGCAAGAGGTTTTTTAGTATCTTCATTAAAGAAGAATACAGCGTCATCAAGACGAGCTTTAATAACTCTTACATTACCGGCTTTGATATTAGCAAACTCATCGCCGATATAGTTTGTCATTGTAATAAATTTATTTATCAGCTTTCCATCTTTATATAAAGCAAAATATCTCTGGTGAACTGCCATTACGGTAACAACCAGTTCTTCCGGAAGCTTAAGGTATTCTTCGGAAAATTCACATGCTGCAGGAACCGGATATTCTGTAATAAATGTTACTTCATCAAGCAAATCATCTGTATAATAAGGTTCAGCGCCAAGCTTTGCAGCTTCTGCCTTAGCTTTATCAACAATAATTTGTTTACGTTCATTTTGGTCTACAATTACACAGCAATTACGCATAATTTCAACGTAATCATCAGGGTGCCCGATAATAACATTCTGCTGGGCAAACCTGTGTCCGCGCGAAACATTTGAAGATTCTTTATCAATAATTTTCACTTTTACTTCTTCTTTATCAAGAAGGGACACTATCCATTTTATCGGACGGGAGAATTTCTGATCATTATACCCCCATCTCATAAAATGTGAGCCCTGGAGTTTTGAGAATATTACCGGAACATTTTCCTGTAAAAGTTCAACGATTGATTTTCCTTTAATAACAATCTTTGCATGCACGTAATCGTTTTCAACATACAGATCTTCCGGAGCCAGCCCGTTTTTTCTGGCAAAACCTTCACCGGCTCTAGTAAGATTTCCGCTTTCATCATATGCAACTTTCGCAATAGGACCTTTGACAATTTTTGTTTCATCAGAGGTCTGAGTTTCCAGCCCGCTGATAATTACAGCCAGACGCCGCGGAGTTGCATAAACGTCAACCTTTTCATATCCGACTTTATTATCTTTTAAAAATCCTTCAAATCCGTTTTTTAACTGTTCTATAGCCTGTGGAATAAATCTGTAAGGAAGTTCCTCTGTTCCTATTTCCAATAAATATTTACTCATTTCTCACCTTCTATAATTATTATAAATGTAAGAAAATTATAGATAAAGCAAGAAATATTGTAAAGCTTATATTACTTTTTATAATTTTTTAAACTCTATTTCGTATCCCAAAAGCTCGCAAATTTGAACCATCTCATTATATTTAAGAGTTCCGTTTATCAACTTTGCAGAAAGCGACTGCTGATATACTTTTTTATCTTCGGTTGATAACATTCTCGCCAGTTTACTCAGCGAAACTTTATTTTTCATCAATAAAATTTTTACGACTTCTCGGGCACTTTTAGCTTCCATTCTTTAATTATAAAAGTAATATGCCAAAAAACCTTATCTTTAGTGATTATAAATTTGACAATTTTTGTATTTACAATATAATTCGTATTATTACAATATAAATAATGTAATTTTTGTAAAGAAAGGTTAAATTATGAAAAAATATCTACATGCTTTCACTCTTGCAGAAATCTTAATTACTCTTGGAATTATAGGTGTTGTTGCTGCATTTACATTGCCTGCTCTTATTCAGAAAAACAACAACAAGGTAGTAGAAACAAGATTAATGAAATTCTATTCCACAATAAATCAGGCTGTAAGGCTTGCCGAAGTTGATTACGGTGATAAAAAATACTGGTATGCAGATTTGACCGGAGCAGAAATTGACAAAGACGGAAACCCGTACCCGGAAGTTCTGAAACAGAAAAATGGTTTAATAAATATTTTGCACCTTATATAAAAATAATTAAAACAGAGTTATTATCAGACGGAAGCCTTATAGTATATTTCCCTGACGGAAGTGCTCTAAGAGCCATGGACTACTCTACAAGAGATTGGTATTTCTACCCCGGGAAAGCTCAAAAATGTATTGATAACGGCAATAAAATAGGAACTTGTGTATTCGCATTTAATTTTTATCCGACCGGTCCAGACAAGGAAACTGAGGAGTGGAAATGGGTTTATCACGTTAATAGGGGTTTTGAGCCTTGGAAATTCCGTTGGGACAGGACAAGAGAACATCTTGAAGATTTATGCTACACAAATAAAATGGAAGGAAGCGTTATTGGTAGAAATTTCTGCACAGCTCTTATACAGCTAAATAACTGGAAAATTCCCGATGATTATCCTTATAAGGTTAGTTATTAATCTTGATTATATTTCTTACTTTGTGTATAATATTTACATAAGTTAGTAAGGAGAGATAAACAAATGGGATATAAAATTTTATCAAAGAAAGAAATTTGTCCAAATCAATTTGAAATAACAATTGACGCGCCTTATGTTGTAAGAAACGCACAAGCCGGTCAGTTTATTATTTTTAGAGCTGATGAAAACGGAGAAAGAGTGCCTCTGACAATAGCAGATGTAAACAAAGAAACAGGAGCTTTAACTTTAGTATTTATGGCAGTAGGTTACTCAACTAAAAAACTTGCTGCACTCGGCGTAGGTGATGAAATTGCAGACATCGTTGGACCTTTAGGAAAGCCAACTCATATCAAAAAATACGGAACAGTTGTTTGTCTTGCCGGCGGCTACGGTGCTGCACCTTGCTATTTGATTGCCAAAGCTTTTAAAGAAGCCGGCAACAAAGTTTACATGATTATGGGTGCAAGAAATAAAGACCTTATCTTCTGGGCTGATAAAATGAAAGATGCCTGCACAGAATTATTTATTACAACTGATGATGGTTCTATGGGAGAAAAAGGATTTGTAACCCAGGTTATGGAAAGATTAATGAACCAGGAAAAAATTGATTACGCAATTGCTGTAGGACCTATGCCTATGATGAGAGCAGTTGCAAATCTTACAAGAGATAAAGGAATATACACTGAAGCAAGCATGAACCCTATTATGGTTGACGGAACAGGAATGTGCGGTGCTTGCAGAGTTACTGTCGGCGGCGAAGTTAAGTTTGCCTGTGTTGACGGACCTGATTTTGATGCTCACAAAATCGATTTTGATGAAGTTATCAACAGAACAAAAATTTATAAAGATCAGGAAAGAAAACGCGATGAAAATTGTAACTTGTTAAAACAAGCTGGAGCTAAAGCATAATTAATAAATTAGGAGAATTGAAGAAATGGCTGAAAAGAAAAATGATATTCCGTTTTGCCCGCTAATGAGTGCAGGCTGTGATATAGATAAGGTTTGCACACAGGAAAGATGCGCCTGGTATGTTCCTAATATAAAAAAATGCGCATTGTACATCATTGCTTATGATGCCCTGTTGGATGCGAATACCAGACAAGTGCCAAAGAAACGCATATAATTTATAATAGTTAATATTATAAGCTTGAGAGAATTTTATATGAAAATTGTATTGTGCATAAAACAGGTTCCTGACACCTCTGATATAAAATGGACAGAAAATAATACTATCCAACGAGAAGGTCTGGAAAGCATTATAAATCCGTATGATGTTTATGCAATTGAAGCTGCACTAAAGTTAAAAAGGTCTTACGATAATATAAAAATAACGGCTCTTACAATGGGGCCGTTTCAGGCTGCGGATATGCTGAAAAAAACTTTAGCTACAGGTGTTGATGAGGGTATATTACTTTCTGACAGAAAGTTCGCTGCTGCAGATACATACGCAACAGGTAAGACAATAGGTACAGCAATAAAAGAAAAACTGTCTGATTTTGATTTAATAATATGCGGACAGTTTGCTATTGACGGTGATACAGCACAAACCGGTCCAAGTATTGCTAACACATTAAGTATTCCACAGGTAACTTTTGTGCAGGAAATTCTTTCATATGACGACGGAACTATTACGGTACGAAGAGAACTCGATGACGGAACAGAAATTATCAGGGTTAAACTTCCTGCATTAATATGTGTTTTAAAAGATTATTTTGAACCAACCAGAGCAAAAATTAACGGTATAAAAAAAGCTATAAATGCTGAAATTAAAACATACGGTTTTGAAGACTTAGGGCTAAGCGCAGAAGAAGTAGGGCTGAAAGGTTCTCCAACTTACGTCAGCAAAGCTTTCCGCCCGGCTCCGAAAGAAACTGCATGTGAATTTTGTAATACTACTGAAGAGCTTTCTAAAAAAATTCACAGCTGCTTAGGAGGTCAAAATGACTAAGCAAATTCTTATATACGCAGAAGTTACCAGAGAAAATTATATCCATACAGCATTTTTTGAACTTGCTAATAAGGCGCAAGAACTGGCTGCAAAACTTGATAATGCAGAAGTTAATGCTTTATTGATTTCAAAAAAAGGACTTGCAGATGAATACAAAGAAGCATTTGTTAACAGCGGAATAGATAAAATATACGCTATTGAAGATGACAGGTTTGAAATCTACAGTACAGATTATTTTGCAACAGCAGCAGTTGAAACAATAAAGGAAATTCAGCCGGAAATACTATTAATAGGTGCTACAAATCAGGGAAGAGATTTGGCACCAAGAATATCAACGGCTCTTCATACAGGCTTGACGGCTGACTGTACCGGGCTGGATATTAATGACAAAGGACAACTCGCAGCCACCCGTCCGACATTTGGCGGTCAACTGATGGCAACTATTCTCTGTAAAAATTTGCCGCAGATGGCAACTGTACGTCCCAAAGTGTTTAAACCTGCTGAGAAAAATAATGTTAAACAAACTGAAATTATACACAAATCAGTAAATCTTGATAGTATTCCAAAAAGCATTGAAATAGTTGAATTTCATAAAAAATTAACAGACAGCCTGAACGAATTGGATAGTGCCGAAATCATTGTTGCCGGTGGAAGAGGAATGAAAAATGAAGAAGGTTTCAGGCTTTTGAGAGAATTTGCGGATAAAATAGGTGCTGCAGTAGGCGCAAGCAGAGTTGCAGTTGAAATGGGGCTGGCTTCTCATGAAATGCAAATAGGACAAACCGGAAAAACTGTCACTCCAAAATTGTATATTGCCTGTGGTATATCCGGCGCAATACAGCACACAATCGGCATGAAAAATTCAAATAAGATTATTGCTGTTAATACTGATGCAAATGCGCCTATATTTGACATAGCGGATTATGGTATGGTTGGGGATGCTTTCGAAATTCTGCCTGAATTAATAAAATATAATTTTAAAACTGATATGTAGCAAAAATTTTTTTATTTGGTTCTTTATACCCACAGTAAGGAGAAACTTAATGAAAATTATAGAACATCCTGCAACTACGGCTATTAAAGAAAAAAAACAACAAGAACTTTTTACTCATCTCGAGAATTGCGAGTCTGGAAATGTTAGAGTGTTTGAAAATGTTGAACGTGGCGAAAATCAGGCGTTTGACGCATTTATGGACAAAGCTGATTCTCTGCCTTTTTCACACAAAACACTTGAAAAAGAAGCCAAACTTTTCAATAAAGAATTAATGAAAAATGAAAAACTCATATTTTTATCACAGAAACTCAATAAAATACCTTCTACAGCGGAAGAAATAAAAGAGTACAAAGCAATCTGCAAAAAACTTCTTGCACTTGCAAAAAAATGCGGTGCTGTAAACTTGCACGAAACAATGAAAGTTTCATTTGACTTAATGTTTGAAAATGCTAAAAATGCAGGCAAACTAAATATAAAAATCTAAATAATAAAACGGCTACCTCCACTCTTGATATTTATAAAAAATGGTTTATAATAAGAATAAAAGAATGGAGGTATAACGTGAAAACACAAGATATGACAGGCACTCAGAGATGGGGGGGGGGGCTGCCTGAGGCAGGACACTACCCTGGAACGGATTTTTAAAAAGCACTTTGCACGATTATTTATTAAGCGCACGACTTATTTCTGGTCGTTTTCCATTAGGAACGCTTTTAAGATTAGTAATACAGCGAACGGATTTACTTTAGCAGAGGTATTAATAACACTCGGGATTATAGGAATTGTAGCAGCAATGACTATCCCAAACATAGTAGGGAATTATAAAAAGAAAGTTATTGAAACACGCCTACAACGATTTTACTCTGTTGCGAATAATGCACTCCTTGCATCTCAAGCAGAAAATGAATCTTGGGATTTTTGGTATTTTGAAACTAACTCTACAGTACAAAATACCGAAGAGTGGTATAACATATACCTGGCAAAATATTGGAAAACCGTCAAGACAAAAACAATCAAAGACGGATTTGTAGCCGCCTACTTTCCAGATGGGAGCTTATGTGTTGTGAAATCAGGAATAGATTATTTCTATTACCCTGATGCTAAAAAATTTAATGAAGCTACCTTTGCAACACAAAGAATGAAGCGTTATGGCAAAGATATTTTTGTATTTGGGTTCAGACCACAGCTCAAAGATAATAAACAAAGTTACAGGAAAGGTATTCAGCCTTACTTAGCATCAAAAAGTGCTACAGATGAAGATGGAAATCTTACTTGGCTTGGTGGGTATGATTATACATTAGAAGAACTATACAATGACCCTGCATACGGCTGTAAAGAAGGAAGCTCTGGAGGAGCAGCCTACTGTACCCAGGTAATATTCCAGAATGGGTGGAAAATACCTGAAGATTACCCGTTCAAATTTTAGTTCAAAATCTATCAATATCTTTAACCAGAACTTCAAGTTTTACATTTAAAGCCTGCGCTATACGAAAAAGAGTAAATATAGTGGGGGATTTTTCTGCGCGCTCAATACAGCCTATAAAATTTCTTGCAGAATCTATTTTAAATGCAAGCTCCTCTTGAGATATTCCTAACTGCATTCTTAATGAGCGAATATTAGCACCAAGCTTCAATAACAACTCTTTTTTCAAAAATTCCGGTTGACTCATACCACCTATTGTGGTACATTAATTACAAGATAACTACCACCTATAGGTGTCATGGAGGTTTAAATGAAAAATTATGGGTTTACTCTTGCAGAAGTATTGATAACTCTGGGTATAATCGGGGTAGTAGCTGCCCTAACTCTGCCGGCACTAGTGCAAAATAACCGTAATCGTGAAATGCAGACAAGGTTAAAAAGAGGTTATTCAGTTTTGTCGCAGGCTCTTGATATGTATCAGGCAGAAAACGGGGAAAGAATAACACCGCAAACTAAAATAGGATGGGACTTAAAACCGGTACTGATGAAATATCTAAAAACAGTTAAAGACTGCGGATACGGCTCATTAGATGATGACGCCTGCATACCTAACTATGGACCTGATAATGAAAAGAACTCAACAAAATACACGACATATAACGGGAAAACTTTATATCTTAATTATTTTGATGACGGTCAATTTGTATTAAACGACGGCAGCCTTGTACTATTAGAAAGTGCTGCATCAGCAACAAATTTATACATAAGTATTGATGTTAACGGATATAATAACAGACCAAATCGTCTGGGGCAGGATTTGTTTATGTTTCAAATTGATTCAAAAGGTGTGCTTAGACCTATGGGAGCTGAGGGAACGGATTATTACGATAAAGACAATTCATATTGCTCTAATACTTCAACTAATAAATTAAATGGAGCAGGATGCACTTACCTGGCTCTAACAGATTCTGATTTTTGGAACAATATGCCTAAATAAGCCTATTTTTCAAGAAGCATTTGATACAAATAAAGGACTGTCTTTTTATCTTCAAGGGCATTGATAATTTCCTGTTTCATCCTTGTATATGGGATTTCTTCCTTGAATACAAACAATTCATAAATATCAACACCGAGCGCGTCTGCTATTGACGTAAGGGTTTCTGCCGAAGGATAATTATTACCGTTTTCAATTTTACTTACATTTTTAGGATCAATACCTACAAGTTCAGAAAATTGCTCTTGAGTTAGTTTGAGTTTTTTTCTGAGCATTTGAATTTTTTGTCCTAGCTGCTTTTTCATTAACATACACTTCGATGCTCCATTAATATAATTACGATTTAAAATAATAAATATAACCATTCAGCAAATAGAAAAATAAATAAAATCTATTTAACATATTGAATTAATTCTATTCATAAGATATAATAATAATATGGTTCTATTTAATAGATGGAGGTTTTGATGGGATTACAAAAGAAAGCATTCACTCTGGCTGAAGTACTGATAACGTTAGGAATAATAGGGGTAGTTGCAGCCATGACACTGCCGACTCTTGTGGGGGAATATCAGAAAAAACAAACTGCGACACAGCTAAAGAAATTTTACTCAATAATGCAGCAGGCAATCACCAGAGCAGAAGTTGACTATGGTCCTGTTTCTGATTGGAATTTCACAATCGGTGGAAATGAAAATACAGCAATGTTTACAGATAAATATATCAGACCTTATGTAAAAATTATAAAAGAATATTCCCCGGAAGATTTTCCTGAAGATATTCACTACACATGCCTGAAAGGCGGGAATTGTGATTCTTACGGAGAAGTAAAAAACAATAATCCTAAACTGGTTCTTGCTGACGGGACTATGATCCTTGCAGCCGATTTGGTTGCAAGCCTCCCTGATCCTGATACAGGTGAACTGCATAACGCAATGAATATAATTGTAGATTTAAACGGGTTTAAAAGACCAAATAAATATGGAAGGGATGTATTTGCATTTTCAATTCAGCCTGAAAAAAGATTTGTTCCTGCAGGTGTAGGCTATACCTCTGCGATAGAAGGCTCTACAGATTTCGACAGAGATTGGTTTTTAAACGGTGGAAACGGAAGAGGATGCAATAAAAGCCAGGATGGTTTCTATTGTGCAGCATTAATAATGATAGACGGCTGGGAAATAAAAGACGACTATCCTTGGAAATAAGATAATTTTTGTGATAGAATAAATCAGTAAATAGCCTGCTGTTGTAAAATAATAATACAATAGCAAAAGGAAGAATTAAGAGAGGATATGTCATGAATAAAGTTGTTGTCGGAGCCCAGTGGGGCGATGAAGGAAAGGCTAAAATTACTGATTTATTAGCAGCTGATGCAGAATTAATTATACGTTATCAGGGAGGATGCAACGCCGGTCATACAGTTGTTGCCAATAATAAAACCTATAAGTTCCACTTGATACCGTCAGGAATTTTGTATGGCAACAAGACATGTTTTATTGGTGCAGGAACTGTTATTCTGCCAGAAGCTTTTGAAAAAGAAGTTAATGAACTTATTGAGCAGGGAATAGATGTTTCCGGCTTAAAAGTAAGCCCTCTTGCGTCAATAACAATGCCTTACCACACAGAAGTCGACGGCTACAGCGAAGACAATGCACAAAAAGGCAAAATCGGAACAACTAAAAAAGGCATCGGACCAACATATACTGACAAAATGGCAAGAATTGGTCTAAAAATTGAAGACCTCTATTCTCCTGAAGCCTTAAATGAAAAACTGGATATTATACTTCCGCTGAAAAATAAAACTCTGGAAAAAGTGTACGGACTTGAACCATATTCAAAAGACTGCATACTTTCACTTTGCGAGAAATATGCAGAAATCTTCAGACCGTACGTTTGTTTTGACTGGCAGGAAATGCTTAACGCTTCAAAGGAAAAACAAATTCTTTTTGAAGGTGCCCAGGGGGTTATGCTTGATATAGATTACGGAACCTATCCGTTTGTAACCTCATCAAATCCTATTGGAGGAGGCGCCTGCACCGGTTCCGGCTACGGACCTAAAATGATTGATGAAGTAATTGGGGTGGCAAAAGCATATGTAACAAGAGTCGGGGAAGGTCCGTTTGTAACAGAACTAACTGATGAAACCGGTGATAAAATACGGGAAATAGGTCATGAATTTGGTGTTACAACCGGCCGCCCGAGAAGATGCGGCTGGTTTGATGCCGTAACTATGAAATATGCAGTTCTTGTCGGAGGTTTAACCTCTGTAGCTTTAACTAAGATTGATGTATTCGACACATTTGAGGAAATCAAAGTGTGTACTGCATACAAAGATACACGTAATGGCATAATTTACAAATCTTATCCAACAGATGTATTTATTCATAAATACCTTGAACCGGTTTATGAAACTTATGAAGGATGGCTGCAAGATGTTTCTGCTGTTCGGGAATATGAAAAACTGCCTGAAAACTGCAAAAAATACCTTGCACGCCTTGAAGAATTACTTGAAGTTCCTATTTCTATAGTAAGTGTAGGACCTGACCGAGAACAAACTATTTTTAAATAATATATTCACGAGGCAATTTTTTTATGCCTCGTGTTTTTATAAATACAGGTAGTTATGTTAAATTTTAATCCAATCAGCAATGTAAATAGAAATAGTGTTATCCCGCCGCCTGCTGTGAAAAAAAAGCAGGAAAATCAAACTGTGCAGACAAATACTATTTCTAATGTGACACCGGATTTCAGCGTAAAAACCCCGCTAAAATACACCAAAACAGGAGAGATAAATCTTCCATTTGATACAAAAGCCCATATGTATAAGCTTTCAAATGGTCAAAAGGTTATAATTGTGCCGAATGACGGGGAAACCGTTGTAAAAACATATGTTAATACAGGTTCTATGAATGAGCCGGACAAACTTCGCGGAATAAGCCACTACATTGAGCATAACCTGTTTAACGGCTCTGAAGGACTTGAAGCCGGAGAATTCTTTAAAACAACAGATAAAATGGGAGCAGAAACAAATGCCAGCACAGGACTTGCTGAAACAAATTACTACATAAGCTCCTATCTGCTTAACGACGGTGATTTGGAAAAGAAGATAAGGATTCACGCATCAATGCTTGAAACTCCTCGTTTTGCAGCAGATATGCTTTTTAAAGAAAAGGGGATCGTAAATTCTGAGATAAACATGATTACATCTAACCCTGAAAACATAGCATTTAACAGGACACTTAAAAATTTATTCAGCATAAAAACAAAATCCTCAGATATAATAGCAGGAACAACAGATAATATTACCAATTTATCCAGAGAAGATGTTGTAGATTATTTTAACAGAAATTATTATCCTGCAAATATGGTGACAGTAATATCCGGTGAAGTTAAGCCGGAGGAAACCATGCAGCTTGTTTCAAAATATTTTACTTCAAACAAGCCGCCGGTAAATGATCGTCACTATGAAGAATTAACACCTCTAACTAAAACAGTAAGAGAAGATATTATTTCCGATAAAGCAGTTTCAACAATTGTAGCTGCAGGATTTAAAGGTCCTGAAAATAACAACGCAAAAGACAGAATTTATATGAAAGCGCTCGGCATCCTCCTGACATCTTCTCCAGCAACAATGAAATGGATAAAACCGTTAAACACACATATTTTCTATGAAGATGAAAAAATAAGCACAAAACAGGATGCCCCTACAACAATAATGTTCAGCTCTGATACCAATGAGGAAAATGCTGAAAAAATCCTGAAAATTCTATACCAGCAGATAACAAACCGCGCGAATACTCTTCCTACAGAAGATGAAATGCTGATTGTTAAAAAAAGATTGCTGAATAGTTTTTCTGAAAAATTTGAATACTCGGCTTTGATGAATAACCTGATTGGTGAATCTATTCTGGAAGACAACATGGATTACATTAACAATTTTGAAAAAATCGTTAATGATATGAAGCCTGAAGATATTATGAATACTGCTAAAAAATATCTTGACCTGAATAAAACAGCCATCACCGTAGTACACCCTGCTGACTACAGCGAAAAAGATATTAAAGATAACTACAATAACACACAAAAACTTTCATTCACAGGAGCAAGGCAGAAAAAAGCAGTCAACCTTGATAACGTAAAACAGTATGATATGCCTGGCAACAACTTCAGAATAGTCACTAATAATACCAAAAACAGAAATGCCTCTGTTAAAATCTCTTTCCGCGATGATTTACCGAGAAAAACAGCAAAACCGGCAACTGCTTTTATATTAAGCGAACTTTTAAATGAAGGTTCAATGTTAAGAAAACATGCTCAATTTTCAAATGATAACGAGAAAAAAGGGATAGAAATAGACTTTGCATCAGGTGTAAATATAATTGAATGCAATGCAAAATTTGATGCTGAAGATATGGGATATGCACTTAATTCTGCAAAAGAAGTTCTGTTAAATCCGAGATTTACTCAGGAATCCCTTGATAATGTAAAAGCTTACATAAAAGATTCAATATTACGTTCTGAAAAAAATCCTTATAAAAAACTTGATGTTGAACTGTTTAAAGGAACGCTGCTGGGTTATTCTGAAAACGACATCCTCAACAGCCTTGATGATGTAACCCTGGATGATGTGAAGGCTCTCTACAGTTCTATGATGAATGATGCCAAAGCAACAATAACAGTTTCAGCACCGTTTGAGAAAAATCCACAGTTAAAAGAAATTCTTTTTAGCAATGTTGCACAAATGCCAAAGGTAAAGAAATTTTCACCATACATATACCAGAACTTTACACCGGTAGAGCAGACAAAAGTTCTGACTGATACTCATAATAAAATTCAGGCAAATATTGTTATGGCGTATAAATTTAATATAAACGAAAACCTGAAAGATAATACCGCAATAGAATTAATGAATATAATTCTAGGCGGCGGTCCATCATCAAGATTATTCAATGACCTCAGAGAACAGCAAAAACTTGCATATTCTGTACGTTCCGGACTTTCCGGAATTGATACAACCAAGGTGCTTAACCTGACAATAGGTACTACAACAGAAAACAAAGACACCGGTGAAATAAGTTATGACAATCTTAAAAAATCAATCGAAGGCTTCAAATATCACGTTAACAAATTAAAAACAGAAAAAGTTTCACAGGAAGAACTTGATAACGCGAAGCTAGCAATGAAAAACCGTATTCTTGCCCAGAATGAAAGCAATCTGGGCAAGACAGAAGGTCTTGATTATAATATTTACAGTGTTTATGGTTTATCACGAGAAAACCAGATTTTGGAAATGATAGATAAAATAACTGTTGATGATATTTATAACACAGCTAACTATATTTTCAAAGAAAAACCTACATATTCAATTGTTGCAACTGAAAACACATTAAAAGCCAACGAAGATTATTTAAAATCTCTTGCGGCATAATTATTCGTAGTCAGTAATATCTCTGTAGCTGGTAATAAGTGATATAATTGCAGAAATACCCACAAGAATATAAACAATTCTTGCAAGAATAGTCATTTCACCAAAAATAAGAGCTACAAGGTCTATATTAAATAGCCCGACAAGCCCCCAGTTAAGAGCACCTATAATAACAAGAATATAAGAAATAATTTTTAAAGCACGCATAATATTTTCCTTTCCGGAATAAGTATTAATGATATACGTCATAATTTAATCCTCCGGAAAGATAATCCGAAAGTATAAAAAAAGACCTCTCATAAGAGAGATCTTTTTTGAATTAATTACCAGAACATTATACCTCTTTATACAAAGAATATAATCTTCCGGCAGTTTCTTCGGTGCTTTCTGACACAGGTTTTCTGAAAGATTCAATAAATTCTGCAATTTTTACACCTATTTTAAATTTATCAGTCTGAACTTCATCAACCGTACCATTGTGAAAAATATCAAAAGTTGTCTTTTTCCCTTCATGCTGAACAGGATATTTAACTGCCTTATCGGTTTTTACAGGCATTTCATTGAGTAACTTATACTTATCTTTAGTGTAACCGTCTATAACAAAAACATCAGTTCCATCAAAAAGCACATCACTTTTAACTTTTTCTAAAGGTTTTACAACATCTTTAACAAAATATTTTTCAGCAACAGCAGGATCACTAAAACTGTGGAATTTCTCAGCAAGAGCTTTAGCACCTTTGTAACCGTTAACACGAAAAGCCATACCAAAAGCAGGACTGCAGTTTGTTTTTTGAATACTCATAAAAGACCTCCTAATTTCCTAAAACTAAATATATTGAAAACGACTAAAAATTTTGTTGTTTTAAAATAAAGACCTCTCAAAAGAGAGGTCTTTACAGGTTAATTATAATTTTTCAGCAACCATCAAAGTAGTTTCAGCTAATCTTGTAGAATAACCCATTTCGTTATCATACCAAGAAACAACTTTAACCATATTGTCGCCCATTGTCATTGTCAATGCAGCATCAACAGTTGAAGATTGGTGAGATCCGATGTAGTCAGAAGATACAAGCGGAGTTTCTTCGTAGCATAAAATACCTTTCATTTCGCCTTCAGCAGCTTCTTTCAAAGCAGCATTAACAGCTTCTGCAGTAACAGGTTTTTCAGTTTCAAAAACAACGTCAACAACAGAAACGTCCGGAGTAGGAACTCTCATAGCGAAACCGTTCAATTTTCCTTTTAATTCAGGAATAACTAAAGCAACTGCACGAGCAGCACCAGTTGTTGTAGGAACGATGTTTAAAGCACCAGCTCTGGCACGACGAGGATCTTTGTGACCAGCATCTAAGATTCTCTGGTCGCCAGTGTAAGAGTGAACTGTAGTCATCAAACCTTTAACAATACCAAATTTTTCCATAACAACTTTAGCAACCGGAGCTAAGCAGTTAGTTGTACAAGAAGCCATAGAAATGATGTTGTGTTTAGCCGGGTCGTAATCATTTCCGTTAACGCCAAGAACGATAGTTTTGTCTTCGTTTTTAGCAGGAGCAGAGATGATAACTTTTTTAGCGCCAGCATCTAAGTGAGCTTTAGCTTTAGTTGCATCTGTGAAGAAACCTGTTGATTCAACAACAACTTCTACACCAAGATCTTTCCAAGGCAATTGAGCTGGATCTTTTTCTGCAAAGAATTTAATTTTTTTACCGTTTACGATGATACCTTCATCATAAGCTTCTACAGTACCGCAGAATTTACCTTGAACAGAGTCATATTTGAAAACATGAGCAGCCTGAGCAGGTGTAAGACCAGGGTCATTGATTGCTACATAATTAATTTTGTCAAAAATACCTTCTTCGATAGCGGCTCTTAAAGTGTTACGACCGATTCTACCAAAACCGTTAATTGCTACATTTACCATAAGTTTTTACTCCTTCTTATTTTGTAAATCTATAACATGTAAGTTATATCATCAACAAAAAAACTAATCAATAGGTTTAGACCTTCTGAATTATTAAGAAAAAGTTAATTATTACAATTTATGAGGATAATCTTCTTTGATTTCCCAGCCATCGTACATTAAAAGACCTGAACAGTGTTCTGGTTTGGATTTGCATGCAGAAAGAAGCTGTTCTCTTGTACATCCGGTTCTTGCACAAGAATCAGGGAAATAGGCATCAAAAGGATTTTGACGGTTACGGCTTAAGCCTGCATTATAACCTTCTTCAGTACACAAAAGAAAATCAAATTGATCAATTCCAAGAGTATTGGGCGCTTTTTTGCCATTATAATCGAAATGAATATCAAGGCAATATCCTGTACCCATATGAATTGTTGAACCGTCAGCGAGAACAACAAACGTGCTTTCATTATCTTTTACGGCAGTTTTCTTTAGATATTTTGCAAGATAAGTATTATAAAAAGCAAGCGTTCCTGTAGGATTGGCGACAAGATTACCATTACCATCATCAATTCTGGCATCTTTTGACCAGTAAAACGCCGGACCGTTATCTATTTCAGACAGCTTCACCGCCTGTGCCATATTTGTATAAAACTTCTTAATCTTTGCTTCTATCTCCTGCTTCTTGTAGTTATGAAGTAATGCAGGCAGTGTCATTGCTGCGACAATCCCTATTATGCCTAAAGTTATCAAAACTTCTGCCAGAGTAAATCCTTTTTTCATTTAACACCTCCGATTTTTAAACATTAGTAAAATAATATTATACAATTATATAATATTATTATATAAGTATATAATGAATTTTACAAGAGTTTGTTAAAAATGCAAAATAAAGATATGATAAAAAATAAACTCTCGGAAATAATGGGGCGCAGGCGGCTAAATATGGCAGAAGTGGCAAGACTTGCCGGACTGACACATGTAACGGTTTTCAGAATATATCATGATAAAACAAAAACCATAGAACTTGAAACTTTGAACAAATTGTGTAATGCTTTAAATTGCAGAGTTCAGGATATATTTGAGCACATACCTGACTAGATTAGGGAAAAGTATGAGAATACAACAATTAAACACTTACAGCTTCAAAGGAACTGAAGGAAACAAAAAGGGAAGTTTTCTGGACAAAATCCATGAGAATACTAAAAATTCATCAGATATGACAGACACAATCGTAGTACCGCGCACCATTTTTAAGGGGTACCTGGGAATTATGACGGGCACAACGATTGTAACACTCGGCGGACTTGTTAATAGAGCAAAGCATCCAAAACTTTTTAAAGGCACAATGGCAGCAGGACTATTAACCTCACTTTACGGAACCTGGGCTTTTGTAAGACCGTTCATAATAAAAGATGCAAAAGGTGTTGAAAAACAAAAAACTATAACACCAGCAGCATCATAAGTTCTTCATTTTGAAGCCCGTAGACCGTATCCATTAAAATAGGGATTAAATCCGGATCTTCATTATAAGTTCCTTTTACATTAACATCATTTCCGAAAAGATTTTTGTTTTTAATTCTTAAATTAATATTGTCACCTTCAAGTGCGTAACCAACGAACTTGCTGTTAAGCTTTATGTCAATATCTTTATCTTTAAACGTTCCTTTAATTCTTTTGCCTGCCCAGGTGTCAGTTACTTTCAGATTAACCGTTTTATCGCCGATTGTACCTTCAACAACAGAACCGGTAAGCTTTGCTTTAGATTTAAGATTTAATTCCTTATCACCCACAAAGCCTGTAATAGTATCGGCTTTTAAAAATTTACCCTGATGTCTTATATCAAATTCAACGCCGTCGATTTCGCCAGCCAGATCGCGGTGGGTTAAGCCTTCTGAGGCTTCGATTGTAAACTTCTTATCAGCAAAAGTTCCTGCACCTTTTTTAACATTCTTTTTGCTGAGTTCAACAGTATCTGCCGGAATACTTTGAGGTTTGGGAGCAGCCTGAACTGCCGCTGCTCCGGTAAAACGGCATGGAGCATTTGTAATCTGAGAAATATTTAAAGTCATATTATACCTTTTTATAACTACACTTATATTATTATAAAAACATAGACATAAAAAAATTTGCCCATAACCACAATCACGGCATAAGCCGGAAGCCCGGATGAAAAGATGCAGGCTATTTACCGGTAGAAACACACGCTGCAATGGCATCAATAAGTCTTTTGACCCTGACTATTTCGATTTTTTTCATATCTTTAGGGATATTATTTGCATCAGGAATAATAGCCTTTTTAAACCCTGATGCTATTGCCTCATTAAGTCTTTTTTCAATATTGTTAACAGGATGAATTTCTCCGGAAAGCCCTATTTCACCCATAATAACCGTCTGGCTGTCAACCACAACATCGCGGGCACAAGTGGCAACGGCAAGAGCAATACCTAAATCTGCACTGGGCTCATCAACATCAATTCCGCCCATAACATTGACATATACATCCTGTTTTGAAAGGTTAAGCCCGACACGTTTTTCAAGAACTGCTAAAATCTGATGAAGCCTGCTCAGATCAACCCCGTTTGTAACCCTGCGAGGCGACGGATAAGAAGTCATTCCGACCAGTGCCTGAATTTCAACCATTAAAGGTCTGGTGCCTTCGTTTGTAACAATAATAGCGCTTCCCGGAGCAGCAACCTGAGAACGCTCATTCAGGAAAAGTTCATTCGGATTGCTTACACATCTGAGCCCGTCCGCAGCCATTTCAAAAATTCCGACTTCAGCAGTGTTGCCGAAACGGTTTTTCATAGAGCGTAAAATTCTGTAGGATTTATATTTATCACCTTCAAAATAAATTACAGTATCAACCATATGTTCAAGAACTTTCGGACCCGCGATATTGCCGTCTTTTGTAACATGTCCTATAACAATAGTTGTAATATTTTTGCTTTTTGCAATGTGCATTAAGAGATTGCAGCACTCGCGGATTTGAGAAACAGAGCCGGCAGAACTCGGCACATTATTTGAGTAAATAGCCTGAATACTATCAACTACAACAAAATCAGGCATAATTTCTTCAATTTGAATTTTGATGTTTTCCATATTAGTCTGCGGGTAAATGTATAATTTATCCTCAGAAATCTTTAATCGTTCAGCGCGGAGTTTTACCTGGCTTGCGCTTTCCTCAGCCGAAATATAAAGAACCTTTTTGCCGTTTTTACAAAGTTCGCCGCAAGTTTGGAGTGTAATCGTGGATTTTCCTATACCCGGATCACCGGCAAGCAGCACAAGAGAGCCCTGTACAAACCCGCCGCCCAGTATACGGTCAAATTCTGAAATATTTGTTGAAACACGAAGCTCTTCACCTATATGAATATCTTTTAAAAGTTCGGGCTTCTCATTGTTAATAAATTCATTAGCAGCAGCGTTCGGGAGTTTTTGTGAAAATTGTATTTCTTCAATAAACGATCCCCACGAACCGCATTCCGGACATTTGCCAAGATAACCTGCCGTTTCGTAGCCGCATTCTTTACAAACCCATTTTGACTTAGTTTTTGCCACTTGCCTCACCTGTCAAATCAATTAAATCTTCTAACCTGCAATTGAGGGCGCGCAGAATTGAAAACAGCGTTGTTGCTCTTGTATCAAGCTCTGCCCGCTCAATACGCCCTATATGCTGGTACTGTGAAACATTAGCTTTTTCTGCAAGTTTCTCCTGTGACCATTTGCGCCTCAAGCGTTCAAGCCGTATACCATCTCCCAGCTTTACCAAATCTTCATTTTTCTTCATAAAAAAATAATACACTATTGCATATGATAATTCTACGCATATAATTACGTATATTACAACATATATACATTAATATAAGTCAGAAAGGAGATAAAATGGAACGTAAAGAGCTTAAAAAACTGTTTGAAACATGGGACGAACAAGTCGCAAATCAAGAGGAGATGATAGATTTTCTTGATAAAATTGCCAACCCTGAAGTCGGCGAGGATTGTACCGGTTACTTTTATCTGCTCACTAAAATACTAAAAGACAATGCCCGGCAGCTTGCTGCAACAAAAACCAAAATCAGGATTGCCTGTATTGATGAATACTAAAAAGAGGCGGCGGGTTTTGAA
>HF989707.1 GCA_000431315.1 Brachyspira sp. CAG:484 | reverse complement strand
CCCCCCGAAGTCTTGTCTTTACTGCGTTTTCCATACTTAATCTCCTTTTTTGTTTTGCTTTTATTTCTTTCTTTTTTAAGTGAAAATATTTATTTTCTCAAGCACGCTCTCACTCCGTTCCCGCTATCGTTTCGAAAACAAATATTTTCCCTTATTTTTCTATTTGTTTTTCTTTGGCAGTGCCTTCTTCTAAGTAACTAAAAAACTTTTTGAGGCAATAGCGGGAGCAGGGCTAGAGCGTGTCCGAAAAAAGTTTTTTTGTTACTTTAAAATGTTCGATTGATTGTCTGTCTTTTACCTTTGGTATATGTTTTACTGTTCGATACTATTGCAGTCACAAAGGCGCGACATTACGCCAGTTTTTTACTACAGCGCGCTCATTTGGGTGCGGGTGCAGAGGGAACGAAAGGCTGTTTGAGAATACATTTATAGCTTTTCTGACATATTTTCCTCTGCTTTTTTATTATAAACTATTTTATGTCTTTTTTCAAATAATCATCAAAAGTTTTAATGTTAACCTTATATCCGCAGCCATCATGAAGCTTCGCAGGATAAAGAACTCTTTTTGCAGGATATTTTCTGCACATCATAGGTCTTTTATTATAAACAGAACATTTTCCGTCTGGGGTTACTAGTTTACAAGCAAATATAAAGTTCCCCTCCTCATCTTTGCCTTTTATATAAAACCGTCTGTATGTTGGAAAAAGAAACTGCATTATTTTAAATTCTTTTTCGGTATATGTGTCAATACTATACATATAGTTACAGCATTTGCCGCACTGTTTACATTTACCCGTAACCTCATAAACTACCTGTTCGGGTACAAAATAGGACCGGATTTCATTGATAATGCTGCACAAAAAATCAAACATAATTAAATCATATCATAAAACATTTGCCTATATTATTATTTTATAATAAAATAAAATATCATAAGAAGGGATATATAGTAATGGTTAGGATAAGAAGAACTGAAAGAGGTATGTCTGCAAAGAATTTTGCAAAATCTAATATTTCCAGAAGAAATACAGGCTTCTGGGCAAATATGAGAAATCTTGCTATCTTTGGGGCCGCATGTATATTAGCAGCAGGTGCAGCTTTTGAGTTATATCTATCCTCGCTTTCACCTATTAAAAACCTTGAGGAATTTAAGCCGAATATTGTTACAAAATTCTATTCTTCTGATGGGGAAATTATTAAAACATTCACAGCTTACACATTTGCAAAAGTTGATATTGAAAACGTTCCGGATGAGTTGAAAGAAGCCCTCATTGCCACAGAAGACAAAAATTTTTATAAACACAAAGGCTATGATATTTATGGTCTTGCCCGTTCAACAGTACAGAATATTCTGGCAGGACATGTTGTACAGGGTGCAAGTACAATTACACAACAGCTCTCCAGAATACTTTTCCTGTCTAACGAAAGAACTTTTGACAGAAAAATAAAAGAGCTTGTTATCGCAGCAAGAATTGAAAAAACCATTTCTAAAGACCAAATTCTTGAAATGTATATGAATAATGTTTATCTGGGTTCGGGTGCATATGGTTTTGAAGGCGCTGCACAGATTTACTTTAATAAACATCTGAAACAGCTTACTCTGCCTGAACTCGCACTTCTGGCAGGTCTGCCGCAAGCACCGTCAGTTTATTCACCGTTTAACAATATGGATTTAGCTGTTCAAAGACGTAATCAGGTTCTTTTGAGAATGTATAAGATGAGATATATTACAAAAGATGAGTATGAGCAGGCAAAAGAAGCAAAAGTACATCTGACATCCGTTCCAAAATATTACACAACAAACAAAGCTCCGTATTTTTGCGACTATGTAATGAAAGAACTTGAAAAATTAGGTTTTGACGAAACAGATATTTCCCAAGGCGGCTATAAAGTAGTCACAACAATTGATTACAATACCCAGCAAAAAGTAAATGAAGCAATATTAAAAAATATGAGAGCATACGGACTTACCGGTAAAAACCAGCAGGCAGCAGTATTCTCATTCTCGCCTATTGACGGTAAAATTCTTGCCTATGCCGGCGGAAAGGATTATACACAGAGCCAGTACGACCGCGTTCAGGCTGTAAGACCATCAGGTTCTGCATTTAAACCTTTTGTTTATGCTGCGGCTATGGAAAAAGGCATCAGTCCGAATGATTTAATCGAGGACAGACCAATAAAAATCGGCGACTGGGCTCCGCGTAATTACGGCTCAAAATATAGGGGAGAAATTCCTGTTTATTCAGCATTAATGGTATCATCAAACGTTTGCGCTGTCAGATTAATCAAAGAAGTAGGTATTCGTGCAGTAATACAGGTTGCAAGAGTTCTCGGTATAACAACTCCGCTTGAATATGATTATACAATTGCACTCGGATCAAACGGTGTTAAGCTTTTTGAATTAACCAGAGCCTACGGAGCATTTGCAAATGGAGGTTATATAGTTCAGCCTTACGCAATAGAAAGAATTGAAACCTCACGCGGCAAAGTTGTTTATAGAGCTCCGAAAGCAAAAGTTTCCAGACAGTTGAGCCTCAAAACAGCAGCAGAAATGACTGCAATGCTTAAAACTGTAATCCAGCGCGGTACAGGTGTTGCTGCAAATATAGGTAAGCCGGCAGCCGGAAAAACAGGTACAACAGATGATTACAAAGATGCAAGTTTTGTAGGCTACACTCCAAACGTTGTAACAGGTGTATGGGTAGGAAATGACGATAACTCTGATATGAAATCTATTCAGGGTGGTACTGTTCCTGCACTTATCTGGCGTGACGTTATGAAAGTAGCAACCGAACCATACGGAAAAGTTGATTTTAATTATCCGGAAATTGAACTCACTGCATTTCAGGCAAAACCTGGCAGCATAAAAATTATTAAACAGGAAGAAGACAAAAAAGAGGAAGAAACCTCTACTCCGGCGGAAACACAGAATCAGATACAGGAAGCAACAACACCTGCAGAAGTTCTTCAAAACTTTAAAAAACAGCAGGCACAGCAGCAGGCAGTTCAGCCTGTACATGCACCAACTCCAGCCCCTGCACCGCAGCCGGCAGCACAGCCTGCACCAGTTCCAATTCCGATGGCAGTACCGGAGAGTTTGCACTAATGATAGAAGAAACTTTTGTAACACATATTGGCGTTGACGAATCAGGCAAAGGGGACTTTTTTGGACCTCTGGTAATTGCCGGTGTAATGGTTGATGAGAAATCCGCAAAAATATTTGAGGAGTTGAGGATTCGCGACAGTAAAAAAATTACTGACGGCAGAATTTTAAAACTTGAGCCCATAATAAAAGAGAATGTACCATACTCTGTAATAGCGATTTCGAATGGAAAATATAACGAGCTTTACGGGAATATGAAGAACCTGAATAAACTTCTGGCGTGGGGTCATGCAAGAACAATAGAGAATATTCTTGAAAAAAATGAGTGTGGTTATGCAATATCAGACAAGTTTGGCAACGACCATTTTATACAGGATGCCTTGATGAAAAAAGGGCAGCAGATAAAACTAGACCAGATGGTTCGCGGAGAAAGCGATATTGCGGTTGCCGCAGCATCAATTCTGGCAAGGGCAGCTTTTGTGCATAAAATAAAGGAAATGCAGGAAGCGTACGGAATTGAATTTCCAAAAGGCTGCGCACCACAGGTAAAAGAATGTGCCAGAGAATTTATTGCTAAATATGGCAAAGAGCGCCTGAAAGAAGTTTGCAAAACCCATTTTAAAACATATAGCGAGATATAATTAGGTTCTTATTAAGCCGAGCGTGTGGCATAGCCACGATAGCGAGGCTAAGAGGTTGAGATTAGCAATCTCAACTACATCTATTTAATCCGCAACGCGTAAGCGGTGCTGTAGTTCAGCGTGATTTTTCTTTTTCGGTTCACTTTTTCTTTTTACATCGCAACAAAAAAGAAAAAGTGAACGTTATAAAAAGTTTAAATCAAGGTTCCTAACTTTTTCGCTGATTTAATATGCTTTTCTTTAATAACGCTAACCATGTTGTAAATATCTGCTGCTATTTGGGATTTAGCAGCTTTATCTAAACTGTATTCTTCAAGAATATCAATTAAAGATGTAATCTCACAATTAGTAGAAACTATTGATGATAATATATTATAAATTTTGTCGTCCATAAAATAATTATAATAAAATATTCTAATTATAAAAGGTATTTATAAATACCCAAAATGGATAGTTATAAGGCTGGGTAAATTCCCAGCCTCTACTGACTGATACAATTATTCGTATAATGCAGTTTAAATAAAACTGCGTTTAAAGTTCACCATCCCTATTTTATACTTTTAAAATAGTTTTCGTCTACACTTGCAAAATAACCGCAAGTTATGCCATTCTGACTGTTATCGGATGAAGGATTGCAAAACTTGCTTTGTGTAAAATCTTCAGTATCTTCAATATAATTAATTCGGGTTTTGCAGGAAGGCGATCCAAGCGGGCATATCCTGTCATTTTTATCTATTATAAAAGCAAAAGTATCATGTCCAATACGGTTTGGTTTGTTAGCTGTACCGTTTACGTCAAACCAAACAACCGGATAAGAAACTGTTCCTCCGGTTTCAACAATTACACTCATTCCGTTGGTTAATTCCATATATCCGTCATTTAAAAGACCGGGGTCAAATGTCTGTTTCCCTGTAAAATTATAATATTTACCAGCAGCGTATGCACCAGTTCCATTTTTATTTAAAGCATGGATGCCGGTAAATGCTTCAGCAAGGACTTCTGAAAACACTCTATAAGTTCCGTCTTGGCAGTAATTTGAGGATTCTGTACCCGGATTGGCAGTACAATACGTACTTTCAGTCATTATTAATTCCTGAGAATGAAAATAGTTAACAGCATTATGCAAAAGATTTGCGGCAACCTTGTATCTTGTTTCAAACTCTTTATATTTTGTTTTTTCTGTTAAAACAGGCATTGTCATTGCTGCTACAATACCTATTATTCCTAAAGTGATTAAAACTTCTGCCAGAGTAAATCCTTTTTGACAAATTAACATCTTTTCTAATTCCTCCATTTAGTTTTCAGCTAAAAAATTTATGATTTATTAGCTAATATAATAATATTATATATTATACTTAATAAAAAATCAATATAAATTTAGCTAACAGATTATTATATTTAATAAAACTTTCGCTAACATTAATTTAGAGGGAAAAGTTTATGGGAAATATAAAAAGTCTGTTAGGAAAAAGGATAAAGGAGATAAGAAAAAAGCGCGGTTTAACCCAGGAAAAACTTGCAGAATTGGCAGGAATAGAAACACCGAGCCTAAGCAATATCGAGAACGGCAAAAATTATCCGAATAATGAAACCCTCGAAAAATTATCCGATGCCCTAAAGATAAGGCCATACGAGTTATATATGTTTGACTATTACCTTCCTACTAAAAAACTGATTAAAGAAATGCTGGATTATATGCAAAATGACGAGAATTTGACTCAGAAAATGTACCGGTATTTTATGTGCATAAAATAACTATAAAAGGCGGGGTAAATCCCCGCCTCTACTGACTGATACAACTATTAAGGTAATCAATCGTACTAACCTTTTCATCGTATAAGTACTTTATAAAATTGAGGTATGCCTCATCGTATGAGGTTATTACAAGGTTTATCTCAAAACCGTCTGTGCAGAATGGTTCGTAATCATATACTACATAACTGTTATATTTACTTTTCCATTCTTTTCTTTCAATTCTGCTGTTGTTTTCTTCAACAATATCTTCTAGCCAGGACACTATATCCTTATTCACGTTTTTCATTTCCAAGCGATTGTATCTGTTGCAATCGTGATAATTGTTTCCCGTTAACATACCAAATACTCCAATCAATTATACAAAAATTGTAATTGTTTTTTCGCTCTAAATAATCCCCTTTAGGTCTAAGATTAGATAGTAATATTTGCTAATCTTTTTTCTAACCTGTGAATATTGCATTTTTATTTTCCCTGTTATAAAATGACGTATCAGAGAATTGTGAGGTATGTTATGGATGAAAATTGTATCTTTTGCAAAATTATAAACGGCGACTTCGGTACAGAATTTGTTTATGAGAATGAACACCTTGTAGTGTTTAAAGATATTAACCCTAAAGCACCTGTTCATCTGCTTGTTGTTCCTAAAGTTCATGTAGCTTCACTAAACGAACTTGAAGATAAAAATCTCATGGGCGAACTCTTGATGGGTGTTAAAGAAGCTGCGAAAAAAGCAGGTCTAAAGTCTTACAGAACTCAAATTAATACCGGCAAGGAAGCCGGACAGGAAGTTTTCCACCTGCATATCCACGTTATGGGAAAATAGTTTGCACGCATAGATTTTTCTATTGCTAAACAATCAGAACAGATATAAGGAGAATTTAATAAATGAAAAACGGAATAGAAAACGGATATTATCATGAAATTACACCGGCAGGCTTCGGCATTGCAATTAAAGCAGGAAAGGTTTTGTTTTCTGAACAGTCAGAGTTTCAAAAAGTAGAAATTTTTGAAACTGACAGCAAACTTGGAAGAGTTTTAACACTTGATGATTTGATGATGACGACAGAAGGTGATGAATTTCATTACCATGAAATGATTGCGCACGTTCCTATGATGAACCACAAATGTCCGAAATCTGTTCTTGTTATAGGCGGCGGCGACGGCGGTACAGTGAGAGAAGTTTTAAAACACAAAACCGTTGAACGCGTTGTTCTCTGCGAAATCGACGGAATGGTAATTGATGCCTGCAAAAAATACCTTCCTGCAATTTCCTGCGGGCTTGATGACAAAAGAGTAGAAATTCTTGTTCAGGACGCTATTGAATATATCAAAGACAAGAAAAATGAATTTGATATAGTACTTATTGACAGTACAGATCCTATGGGACCAGGAGAAGGGTTGTTTACAGAGGAGTTTTATACAAATGTTAAAAATTCGCTTAAAGAAGGCGGAATTGTTGCTGCTCAATCAGAAAGTCCTGTTGTTAACAAAGAAGAAATTAAAAAGATGTATAACTTATTAAAAAAAGTATTCCCGATATGTTCAACATACACATCAAATATCCCGACTTATCCAGGCGGATACTGGGCATGGGCATTCTGCTCGCAAACAGTTGAACCTTTGTCATATATTGATGAAGAACGTTGTGAAGAGATTACAAAAACATGTAAAATTTATAATAAGGATTACCATTTGGCAAGATTTGCACTTCCAAATTATCTGAAAGAACTTTTATAGAGAGCAGAAATGGCAGATGGAAAAATAAAAATATTATATGACGCAACTTTGCTATCTTATTTTTCAGAAAAAAATGAGAAAAGAAGCGGAGTGTATTTTGTTACCTATAACATTTTGAAAGAAATTCTTAAACATTCAAAGTTTGAAGTGACATTGTACTGCGATTACAAAAGAATACTTTATATGAAAGAGCTTATGGCGCAGGATAATATGCTCAAACAGTTCAAACTCATGGAAGTAAAAGATATTACAAACCCGCTTATAGGTATGCTTGCAGGTATGAGCTTTAAGTTTCGTAAATCTCCCGGGATAAAGGATAACCTTTTGAAAAAAGCCGTAAGATTTATATCTTTCAGAAGCTTTCATATATATGACAAATCAAGAAAAGACAGCCCTGCATTTATAAAAAAATTGCAGGAATTTGATGTCTACTTTTCCCCATATGAAATCATACCGCAGGAAGTTGCAAAAGATAAAAATATCAAAAGATTTTTATTCCTCCATGATGTCATACCTTTAATTCTGGAAGATTTATATAATGAAATAAACCTCTCAAGCGAATGGTTCAGAAGACTTTTAAAATCATTAAACAGCGATGATTATTACTTTTCTAATTCACTGTCCACAAAGAATGATTTTATAAAATATGCACCGGCTCTCACCCCTGAAAAAATCTCTGTTGCCTATCTGGGTGCAAATGAGAACTTCTATAAAGTAACTGATGATGAAAAAATCAGAAGTATTAAAGCAAAATATAATATTCCACAGGACAAAAAGTACATATTTAGTCTTTGTTCGCTTGAACCAAGAAAAAATCTTATTTTCGCTGTAAAGAATTTTATTGAATTTATAAAAAAGAATAATATAGAAGATTTTGTTTTCGTACTCGGCGGCGGACAGGTAAAACAG
>HF989706.1 GCA_000431315.1 Brachyspira sp. CAG:484 | reverse complement strand
CCCCCCCCCCCGAAACGGTTACTACTATTGAATTCTAGCATATCTAGTCCTCCATTTAATATCTATATTGTAATTATACAATATTTTTTAAAGGATTACAAGACTAGTCATCTTTTTTTTGGTAGTTATTAAGTTTTTGATCAACAAAAGCATTACGCTGGTTCGCCTGTAATTTACCTTTTACGATATGGTAGGCAAGAACACCAGCTCCGACTACGGCAGAAGCAATTTTCCCGCCTTTGCTTATACTCTTAATAGGATGCTTAAATGTTTCTTTCAATGAACCTTTTTTAGTAAAACCTTTAGGAAGTGATACAAACAGCCAGTTTAAAGCCATCATACCAATACCTGACATTGTACCGTAAACTGCACCTTTAGCTGTGCCTTTTGTTATCTCTTCTGTTGCAGTGAAAAACTTTGCAACGGACGCAATCCGTTCTTTTAATGTCTTTTTCTTTTTAGCAGGAGTGTCTTTTTTATCAGAGTTATCAAATTCAGGAAGCTTTTCAAGCGAAGAATTAAATGTATCAAGTAATTGCTCGCTGACATTAGAATCCTGCATCTGCTTTCTAATTTTATCTACATTTTCATTTGAGATTTTGAAAGCTGATTTGAAACTAATTCTTGGACTTATTCCTATAACCATAGAGCACTCCTACATTTTCACTTACATACATTAAAACGCATAAAAATTATTTTTGACATATTTTTAACAAAAATTTACATAAATCAATTAAATAAATTAAGCTGCGGAACTGTAAGTTCAGAACTATCAGCTGACCTTTTACGTGTTGCAAGATTATTTGAAAAGTCTTTCTGCATTTTATTCATTAAATCCTGAGATCGTTTGATTACAGAAATAGGCAAGCCTGCCATTTTTGCAACCTGTATACCATAACTTTTGCTTGCACCGCCTTGCACAATTTTACGCAAAAATTCAATTTCACCATTTTCTTCCGAAATTGTTATCCTGTAATTTTTAATTTGAGGATATGTTTTTGTCATAACATTCAATTCGTGATAATGGGTTGCAAATATACACCGCGCCTTAATCTTTGTAGCAATATATTCAGCAACAGACCATGCAATAGCAACTCCATCATAAGTACTTGTACCGCGTCCGATCTCGTCAAGGAGAATAAGGCTTCTGTCAGTTGCTGAATTAAGGATATAAGATGTTTCTATCATTTCAACCATAAAAGTTGACTGACCAAGAGTTAAATCATCTGAAGCTCCTACTCTTGTAAAGATTTTATCAACCGCTCCTATTTTTACATAATCTGCCGGAACCCATGAGCCGATTTGTGCAAGTAAGGCAATAAGCGCATTTTGACGCATATATGTAGATTTACCTGCCATGTTTGGACCTGTCAGAATCATAAATTGGGTACTGTCAGTGGAATTTGATTTTAATTCCAAATCATTAGCAACATATTCACCTAAAGGCAAAATTTTCTCCAGCACCGGGTGACGGCCATTCTTAACTATAAAATCATCAGAATCATCAACTACAGGGCAGCAGTAATTATTTTCAACTGCAGTTTCAGCAAGCGCAGACAATACATCTGCATTTGCTACACTTTCTGCAATCTCTCTTACTTTAGTAACAAATTCTTTTGAGTATTCTCTAAAATCTGTGAATAGTTTGTACTCAAGTTCTGTTGATTTAAATCTGGCTGAAAGTACATCGTCTTCATGCTTTTTCAACTCTTCAGTAATATAACGTTCACCTGTTGTAAGTGTCTGTTTTCTGATATATTCAGGCGGAACCTGATTAAGGTAGGATTTTGAAATCTCAATATAATATCCGAAAACTTTATTATAATTAACTCTTAAGCTTTTTATGCCTGTTCGTTCTTTTTCCTGTTCTTCAAAAGTTTTAAGCCAGTTTTCTCCACCGGTTAAGAGTTCTCTAAAGTAATCCAGTTCGCCGCTTACGCCTTCTTTTATAATGCCGCCGTCTTTGATTACAATTGGGGCATTTTCATCAATAGTTCGCTCTATAAGATTTGTATAATCCATTATTTCAGATAAATATTCTTCCACTCCTGCAAACGGATTAAAGTCCAAATCTCTGGCAAGCTTAACCAGCTCAGGAAGCCTGTATAAAGATTCCTTTAGGCTCAGAAAGTCCTTCGGATTAGCAGAACCGTTGCTCATTCTTGTAGAAAGCCGCTGAATATCATAGATTTTCTCAAACTGTTCTATCATATTTTTTCTGATCTCAGTTTTTTCTACAAATTCAGAAATTGAATTTTGTCTTTTTAAAATAGCCTGAACATCCTTCAACGGCTGACAAATCCAGCTTCTCAAAAGACGTGCGCCCATGTTTGTTTTTGTTTTATCAACCGCCCATAGTAATGAACCATATTTTGCTTTCTCACGCAAAGTTTCTACAAGTTCAAGGTTTTTTCTGGTACTGCCGTCCATCATTAAATATTCGGAAAGCTCATAAGGTACAATTTTTTCAAATTTAGGAATATTATCTTTTAGAGTTTCCCAGACATATGCCAACAATGCGCCCGCAGCTCTAAAGCCTAATTTATACTTTGAAAATCCGAAAGCTTCCAGAGAAGAAGTTTCAAATACGGCTTTCAAATTATTCTCTGCAAAGTTTAGATCAAACACATTTTGCGGTATCTTTGAGCAGTTGTAAAGCTTCTGTATATTTTCAGGCAAATCAATTTTTTCTTCCGGAACAATCTGGAAAGGCTGAACCTTTTGTGCAACAGAAGGGGCAATAATCTCGGAAGGATTAAGCCTTGTGAGTTCTGCCATAATCAAGTTCAAAGGCGCCTGGGTAGTCTTAAATTCACCTGTCGAAATATCTGCATATGCAAAACCGTAATCTCCGCTTTTTTCATCTTTAAACAACGCACAAATATAATTATTTGTATTTTGTTTAAGAAAATCACTCTCAGTAAGAGTTCCGGCTGTAACAACCCTTGTTACGCCTCTTCTCACAAGCCCTTTTGCTTGTTTTGGATCTTCAAGCTGATCACAAATTGCAACCTTAATATTTTTCTGAACAAGTTTTTCAAGATAAACATTAACTGCCTTGGCTGGAATTCCGGCAAGCGGAATTCTGCCGTATTTAGCCCCTGCCTCACGACCTGTTAAAGTAAGCTCAAGAACTTTTGATAAAAGTACTGCATCTTCAAAAAATGTTTCATAGAAATCTCCAAGCCTGTATAACAGCACCGCATCAGGATTTTGTCTTTTAATTTCCAGATATTGCTGCATGACCGGAGTTAAATCTTCTATATTAATATCACTGGTATTTATAATATTGATTTCAGATTTTGTCATAGTTATAATTTAATTATAGCATGAAAAGAGGAAATCAATGAGTTGTTTAAAAAATATAGTGAGAGCAATAATCCTCACCTTAGCCGTAGTAGGGTTTTTATCACTCGGCGGGCAGGAGTTTGTAACAAAATATATTACACAACTTATAAATCCTTCTCCTCAGACCATGCTTGAGAGGGCAAAGAAAGTCGGAGATTTTTCAGCACTTAATGAAGAGTTTGAACTTGAAAAAGCTTCCGGGATGTTTGGCTATAATGGAGTTGTAGCTGAGCACAAAGCTTCCGGGCAAAAATTCATTGTAGTTGATGCAGCATCAAAACCTTTATTTACACAGGAAGATATACGCTCTGATAAACTTGAGGAAAAAATCAAAAATACGCTTTCAAAATTTAAATATCAGGCAATTTCTGTTGACGAAATCAAGGTAACAAAGCATGGCGAAATGACCTCTTACGGAAAAAGCGTTCCATATGCGCGATTTAACGCTAAAATAAACAGGCTTCCAATTGGAGATGTTTCTGGTATAATATCTGTAGCGGAAACAAAAGACGGAGATGCCAGAATTTTGATTTCAGCAAACGAGAAAAGTAAATATTCACAGCTAATCTCGGAAGAATTTTTTAAGAATATCAAATAATTAACAACTGAACATTTTATTAATAATTAATTAAATATTTTTTTCCTGTCGAAGTGGCACTCTGCCGAAAAAAACGATTAAATATCGTTTTTTGAGAGGGTATGAGCTCTGGCGAATACTTCCGCCACGTAGACAATATACAACATTGAAAATTAAATATTTTTTTTCCTGTCGAAGTGGCGGAATTGGTAGACGCGCATGATTCAGGTTCATGTGGTTAACGCCTTGTGGGTTCGAGTCCCATCTTCGACATTTTTTCAAAAACAGCTCTCTAATGAGCTGTTTTTTGCTTTGTTCCATAAAGTACACCATTAAAAAAGAGCTCATAAAACCTCTTTTTTATTCAGTTCTTATCTAATACTTTAGATTATAAACTACATTGAAAATTCTTTTGGGTATTCAACTTCAGCATTAAGCAGCGATTTTTTACCTTGAAGATTTAAAGCCAAGAAATATTCCTGCGGAACGTCAAAAGGACACTTGATATTAAACGCTATTGACGGTTCATATCCAAAACGGGAATAGTATTCCGGGTAACCCAATAGAATGGAGTATTCAAACCCCATATCCTTTGCTATGTTGTGTCCAGCATTAACTAATAAGCTTCCAATACCCTGTTTTTGAAACTGCGGTGCAACTGTTAGCGGAGCCAATGCAAGTTGTGTGGTTTTGCCGACCTTAAGCTTTGTGAATAATATGTGCCCAACAATTTTATTATCTACTACTGCAACCAAAGAGAGTTCAGGAATGAATACCTCACTTTTTCTTAGTCTTTCAACAAGCTCATGTTCATTTCCATCAGAACGCACTGCTTGCGAGAATGTTTCCTTTATTAAATTATAAACATTCAATCTATCTTTTTCCAGCTCTTGTCGAATTGTAATGTTTTTCACAAAAGAATTCTCCTTTCATTTTATCCATATTACTATAAACAAATATTATTAACTCTCCTGCTCCGGGGGCAGCCTCGTATACATTCAAGCCTGTTTGTTTCTTCAGTATTTTTTGCTATAATTTTCTAGGCGAAATCTTCACTCAACAACATTTTTATATGAGGTAATTATATGGATCAATTTAAAGAAATATTTAATATCATCAAAAGCTACAGGTTACACTCAAAATATTATATAAATATGTCATATTTCTATTTGTTTTCTGTGTGTGTACTATTATATTCAAGATATATAGTTTCACATCATATTAAACTTGCTCCAATTATTACCTTAATGCTAGTGTTGTTGGTTCTTATTATTATTCCATTAGGAGCTCTGTATTATATTATCAGAATGTCTATCGACATATATAAAGTTGGTAAAAATAAAATAGATATATCTAAGAAAAACAATTTAATTTGGTTAAGTGACATTATATACATTCTTTTATTTGTATTTGCTAATACAATACACTATATTATACAATATATATAATTTGCCAGGGACAATAAATAATTATATACAATAAAAAACCTGAGCGCTTTGACCTGCTCAGGTATCATTGTTTAGTCTTTTTCATTTTTTCCCTTTTTGGTGTTCCCTTATTTCCCATATTATTTATTACGGCATATTCAGGAAAAAACTTTAATAACTTGTTACAATTTGTTACATTTGATACTTGTTGCAAATACAACAGTAAGAAATTTATACATTTCCGGTAGAACTGTTTCTGTCATCTTCGAGCTGTCTAATATCTATATTAGCATCATCTTCAGGATATGCGTTATTTATAACAGGAACATCAATTTCTACATTTACATCAGCATCAACCATTTCAATATCGGTTTTGCTAAATTCTTTTGTCTTGCCGTCTTCCATCTTAACTGCAACAGTACCATTGAGGAATTGGAGGAAACATACTTTGCCCAATCCGTCCGGAGTCATAACTGATGAGCCGATAGGCGGCATACCTTTTGCAGCGTCAATATAATTTGAATATTCGTAAGTAAGGCAACATAATAGACGTCCGCATGTGCCGGAAATTTTACCGGGAGCAATCGGCATTCCCTGATCTTTAGCCAGCTTAACGTTAATTGTCGCAAATTTACGCAAAAATGATGAACAGCAGAAAGGTCTGCCGCATATACCAACGCCTTCAAGAATAGAAGTTTCATCTCTTACGCCTATGTGTCTTAAATCAATTCTCACACGTGTGAAAACCTGTGTTAAATCTTTCAAAAGCGCCCTGAAATCTACTCTCTCCGGTGCAGTATAGTAGAAAGTTATCTTTCTTCTGTCAAAAGTTATACGGCACTGGACTAAATTCATATTAAGCTTGTGTTGCCTAACCAGCGCCTGACATTTAAAAAACGATTCAACTTCTTCTTTTTTAATTTCATCCAGAGTTTGTAAATCTCTTTGCGAGCAAACTCTTATTACAGGCAAAGGTTCTGGTTTGATGTCTGAGTTTTCCCAGGCTTTTGACACCTGCGGGCTGACAAGTTCAACTTTCAGAGCCTCTTCGCCTTTATCAGTTCTTACAATAACAAGCTGCCCTTCCTCAACGTGCATTGTATCAGGAACTTTAATGGGATAAAATGTGTTTTTCAAATATCTGACTGCATATTTCATTATTATACGTATCTTTCTTCTTCTTTCAGTTTCCTATTCATTAACTTAGCCAAAAGTTCTTTTGGCGTAATATCAGTGTAAACAGCTTCATAAATAGCATTGGAAATCGGAACATCAATATCCAGTTTTTTGGCAAGTTCGCAAATAGCTTTTGAGGTTTTTACACCTTCAGCAACAGACCCAAGTTCTTTTAGAATATCATCAACTTTTTTACCTTTAGCTAACATAGAGCCTACTGTATAATTTCTGGACATCGGACTTGAGCAGGTTGCAATCAAATCCCCCATACCGGAAAGCCCGTACAGAGTTGACGGATTTGCACCAAGGTTAATACTTACACGAACAATTTCTGCCATTCCGCGGGTCAAAAGTGTTCCTGCACAGTTATCACCCAACCCCATTTCATGAGCAAAACCTGAGGCAATTGCTATTACATTCTTTAAGCTTCCACCAAGCTCAACCCCGATTACATCACTATTTGTATAAAGTCTGAATTTACCCGGCACACTGCATGCTTTTTGAACAAACTCTGCGGTTTCAATATCTTCAGAAGCAACTGATGCAGCTGTCGGCAGCCCTTGCAAAACTTCTTTTGCTAGTGTAGGACCAGAAAGAATTACAAGTTTCTGCTGGGGCAAAACATCTTTAATAACCTCTGACATTCTCATCAATGACGGAAGCTCAATCCCTTTTGAAGCATTAACCAGAATTTGTTCGGATTTAATTCCGGATTTTTTCAAATTCTCACAAACGCTTCTTGTGCCTGATGTGGCAACAACATTCAAAATTATATCTGCACCGCTGATGGCAGCTTCCATATCAGAAGTAATTTCAACTTTATCGGCAAGCTGAACCTCCAGAGGTTTTGAACAGTGTTTGCTGTTTATCAAATCATCGGACAAATCCTGTTCTCTGCCCCAAACTGTTACTTCTTCAAAGTTATCTGTCAAAAGCCATGCTAATGTGAGCCCCCAACATCCTGCACCAAGTACTGTTAATTTCATATCTATAAGCCCCCTATACCGAAAGTTCTGATGATTTTAGAATTTTTCTCAAAACTCCGCCATGTCGTCTTAACTCTTCTCTTGCCTCATCAGCATCTATACCCATCTTTATAGAAATAATCGAAGTTTTAATTTCCCAATTAGTCTTCAATAAAGAAGCTAAAGCTTCGCTGTGAGAAACTCCGGCAATCTGCGCTACAATTCTGATTGCCCTGTCTTTTAATTTTTCATTAACTGCCTGAAGATCAATCATAAAGTTCTCATACGTTTTACCAATTTTAATCATTGAACCGGTAGTTAACATATTCAAAATCATTTTCTGGGCAGTGCCTGCTTTAAGCCTGCTTGAACCTGCTATAACCTCCGGACCTACCTCTGCACAAATTACAAGTCCTGCTTCTTCTGCAATTCTGCCCTGAGAGTTGCAGGTAATTCCGATTGTTTTAGCGCCAATCTGCTCTGCATAATCGAGGACACCCAAAAGATACTTAGGGTTTCCGCTTGCCGAAATTACAACCGCAACATCTTTATCTGTTAAGACTTTTGCATCTTCCCTGCCCTGTTCAAAATTATCCTCAGCACCTTCAACAGATGTTCGGATAGCCTTATCACCGCCGGCAATAATTCCCTGAACCATATCAGGTGAAACGCTGAATGTTGGAGGACATTCGGAAGCATCCAGAATACCAAGTCTTCCTGATGTACCTGCACCAAAGTAAAACAATCTGCCGCCTTTTAAAAATTGTTTGGCAATTAAATCTATAGCTTTAGCAATTTCCGGCGTGGCATCTTCTACTGCAAGAGCAACAAGTTTGTCTTCTTCATTCATTTTTCTCACCATATCTATGGTAGATAAAATGTCAATGTCTTTTGTGTTTTCATTACTGTATTCTGTAATTACTTCACTCATAGGAACCCCCTTTTTATAAAATTAATAAACACTAAATAGTCTTAATTAAGTTTGCCATTTCGATAGCAGCTTTTGCAGCTTCAGAGCCTTTATTCCCGGCTTTTGTTCCGGCTCTTTCGATAGCCTGTTCGATATTTTCTGTAGTTAACACTCCGAAAATAACAGGGGTTTCTGTTTGCAGGCTTACCTGAGCTATACCTTTTGATAGTTCTGCACTTACATAGTCAAAATGTGCTGTTGCACCTTTAATAATCGCGCCAAGTGTAATAATTGCATCATACTTTTTTGTCTTTGCACATTTTAAAGCCAGCAGAGGAATTTCAAAAGCTCCAGGAACTTTCACAATATCAATATTTTCAGGGTTTACTCCATGTCTTCTTAATTCATCAACCGCGCCTGAAAGCAGTTTTGAACCTATAAAATCATTAAATCTTGATATTATTATACAGAATTTTTCATCTCCTGCTACAAGCTGGCCTTCATATGTTTTCATTATTTTTCTCCTTAGTCCTCTATATGCACATATTGTACACCATAGAAGCCTATTTTACAATAAGAGGAGCGAAAATCTTATAAAAAATATATAATGAAGTAAGTATCAATAATACACCGCTTATTTTGAGAAGAATATCTGAAAGCTTATAAAAATTTTTCCATGTTTTCAACTTTGAAGTCAAAACACCGGCAAGCACAAGGATTAATCCCTGCCCGAGCGAAAAAAGAAACAGCATTATAACAGCTTGAACAAGACTTGCAGAAAGTGAAGCAAAAGCCATAATTGCAGCAAGAATTGGCGTAGAACAAGGTGTTCCCGCTAACGCAAACACTCCGCCAAGTATAAGCGGATAGAAAAATATACTATGACTATCGCCTTTAGGCATTTCTTTAATCAATACAGGAATATCAAAATCAAGAAAACCAACAAGCTTTAATCCCATTACCATAACAATACTTGCTATTATTATGCTGAAATAAGAACCTCCGGCTGATACAAAGACTTTGCCGGTAATAGCACAAATTATTCCTATTACCGAAAATACAATTGCCGTACCTAATATAAAAAATACTAACTGAAGAAAAGTTTTAAACGGTTTGTTGTCTGAATAACCGCCCACATAACCTATAATAATAGGAAGCATTGCCAGAGAGCAAGGTGATATAGATGCTATCAGCCCTCCCAGAAACGAGAGAGCAAATAATAGCATTATACTTGTATTTCCTGTAAATAAATCAACATAATTTGTCATTATTTAAGACCTTCTAAATAACTTTCCATTTCTTCTTTTGGTATAGCACCTTCAATTCTTTTTACCTGTTTGCCGTTAGAATCAAGCAGGATAATTGTAGGTACAAGAGTTACGTTATATTTTTTTATCTGTTCCTGAGTAAAGGCTTTACCATCCTGAACCGGGATTTCGATTAACAGAATTCTGTCCTGATATTTAGGAAAAATTTCTTTAATAATCTTGTTCATTTCCTGACAATCCAGACACATTGCTGATGTAAATTTGATAACCTGAGGTTTGTTTGTTGTTGCATCTGCAACGTTTACAGGATTATCAACTGATTTATTCAAAACAAAGTAAGCCACCAGTGGAATAATAAATACCAGTAAAACAGTGATTAGATTTTTTTTCATAAGAAACTCTCCTTTTCAATTTAATCATATCATAAACGAAAAAGAGAGTTGTGCTATTAGCAGACCGGACTAATCCTTTTTATAAATCTTCCGGAATAAAAAAGTCTGCTTTTTCCAAAAGCTCCCGCGTATGCTCGTAACAGCAGGATTTGTGAGTAATAACCTGATATTCGCGGACAATATTCAAAACATCATCAACTGACATCTTGATAATCCTCCGTTCACCTTCAATAATTCTAGCCATACATCCTCGCTTTCAATGGAAATATCGGAAGAAACTGTTGTAAACTTTTACAAAATCACCCGTAATATTTAGAAATTTAGCTTAAGACTTGAATATAAATGAAAATATGTTAATATAAAAATAGAAGGAGGATATATATGCAAAATACAATTATAGCTGCAAATTCAAAGAGGGGGGGGGGGCTTAGATAGTGCCGGCGGGCTTTTTCACGCTTCGGGATTATCCCGTTCCGCGTTTACCTTAGCGGAAGTTTTAATTACTCTTGGTATCATTGGTGTTGTCGCTGCTATGACACTGCCGACATTGGTACAAAAACACACAAATCTGGTTGTAGAAACAAGACTGAAAAAATTCTACTCCGCTATAAATCAGGCAGTTATGCTTGCTGAAAAAGATTACGGGGATAGAAAATACTGGTATCAAGATACTAATAAGATTGAAACAGATGAAGAGGGAAAGCCTATTCTTGGCAGCTCTATTGATGAAAAATGGTGGAAAAAATATATTGCCCCTTATATGAAAACAGTTGGAGTTAAGTATGATAGCAACGGGCTGCCAATATTTATGTTTGCAGATGGCAGTGCATTAAAAGGAATACAGAGAGAAAATATGAGAGATTGGGAATTTTACACAACAGATCCGGACAAATGTATAAAAAAATATGGTTCTAGCGAAAAAAGCCGAGGAAAGTGTTGTTTCCTTTTTATCTTTATGCCCGGAGGTGACGGCTCAAATGGAAAAGATAATAATGTAGAATGGCGTCATCATGTAAATAAAGGGTTTGAGCCATACAAATATGCCTGGGATGGAACAGAAAAAGGCTTATATACCGGAAGTTACGGTTGTAACACAAATAGAGCATATTGTACTGCGATTATTCAATATAACGGCTGGAAAATTCCTGATGATTATCCGTTTAAAGTTAGTTATTAATAAAAAAGACCTCAGAAAGTCTGAGGTCTTTTTCTCTCTATAACATCCAGTATTTATTCTTCGTCTGTTATATTCAAATCAGGTGCGCCAAACATACCTTCAATTTCTTCCAAAATTGCAGATGGTTTTCTTGCCTGATTTCTTTGTGCTACCGCACGTTTTCTGGCTTCGCGTTCTTTTTCTTCGTTAGCATTTGAAAGGTGGTGGAAACCTGTACCTGCAGGTATCAATCTACCTATGATAACGTTTTCTTTCAAACCGCGTAGCATATCTTTCTTACCGTCAACAGCAGCTTCTGTAAGGATTCTTGTTGTTTCCTGGAATGATGCCGCTGAGATAAAGCTTTCGGTATTCAAAGATGCTTTTGTAATACCTAAAAGCATATATTCACAAGTTGCAGGTGTTCCGCCTTTTTCTTCCACATCAGCATTTTCTTTTTCAAAATGCTGAACTTCAACTAACTCACCAGGCAGTAATGTTGTATCACCTGCGTCAACAACTTTAACTTTCTTAGTCATCTGACGAACAATGATTTCAACGTGTTTATCTGCAATTTCTACACCTTGTGAACGGTATACACGCTGTACTTCGTCTACCAGATACTGCTGGGCAGCTTCCGGTCCGCAAAGTCTGATTACATCGTGCGGGTTCAACGGTCCGCTTGTTAAAGGCTGACCTTTAGTGATTTTTTGTTTATCCTGTACGATAATGTTTGCATCAATTGCATATTTGATTTCAGTTCTGCCGTTTTCATTTACAAGATAAAGTCTAGGAAGATCTTCATCTGTAACTATTTCAGCTACACCGTCTTCTTCTGCAAGGATAGCACAATCTTTCGGTTTTCTACCTTCAAGAAGTTCTTCTACTCTCGGCAAACCTTGAACGATGTCGCCTGTTTTTTGTCTTTCAAATACCAATGTTGCAATCATATCACCGCGGAGTACCAATGCACCGGCTTCAACCAGAAGCATTGTACCAGGGCTGATTAAGTATGGACGACCTGTTCTTACAGTAACTTCGCCTTTATTAACAGAGATAACCTGACCGGAAACAGTAGATTTTTCTCCGCTTTCTGAAAGAACTCCGTCTGTTTTTATAAAGTCGCCTTTTTTAACAACCGGTTTTGCAGTAATAGCGATTTTCTCTTCAAATGATTCGCTGGTTAAAAGCAATCTTCTTGCCTCTGCATCTTCATTCTTAATTGAAGCTGTACCTTCATTTATTGCAAGAACCTGAGTTTTGGCAACCGGAGTTTTAGGCTCAATAGTCTGCCCGTCCTTAACAAGAAGTTCAGTCTGTAATGAAGACATAGTTTTAGCATTGCCTTCAAATTCACGACGAACAATAAGGTTTTCTAAAACAACAATTCTCAAATTGCCTTTATCATCGAGTTCTACCATACCTTTGAGGTGTGATAAGTAACCCTGCATTTGAAGAACCAAACTTGTTCTTGTGATTGTTGAACCGTCAAGGTTTCTAACTCTTGCGCCATCCTTGTATTGTAACTGGGTTACAGGAACAATATCAATTAAACCATCTGTAGTGTTGAATTTAATTGAAACATCTTTTTGCTGTACGCTTAACACCTGAACCGGTCTTACAAGGATTTGGATTGGCTGGTTAGAAATACTGTCTTCATCGAGTGAAAGGCTTGAATCAAGCTCTTCATCAAGATCGTCAATATCCAGATCATCAATGTTTGAATCCATAATAGTAACGATTGAAGTTTCTTTTGCCTTAATGCCTTCAGCGATTACTGTACCTTTTTTAACAACTTCGCCTTCATCAACTTTCAATTCGCCAACGTTAGGAAGTGTGTGAATTTCTCCAGGTCTGATTGTAATCTCATGGATAATATCGTTGTATTCTTTGAATTCAACAATACCGTCAATGTGGCAGTATACATCTTTCACTACCTCTGTGCCCGCAGTAACATAAGTTCCGTTTTCAACCATTTTTAAAGTACTGTCTTTTGAAATCTGGTGAATTTCTTCCGGAATAAATACTACAGAACCAGGTTTTGTGATGATTTGATTTTCATCAACTTCAACATCAACATATCTTATTTCACCTGAAGATGAAACAGCACATTCATCGTCAATAAGTTCGGCAATAATCATACCGTTTTCAACCGGAGTATCTACCGGTGCTTTAACGATATATTTTTCGCCTGTTTTATCAACAGTCCAGATTTGTTCTTTCTTAGTCTGTTCAAAAGAAGCATTGTCAGGGATTAATGAAGCAATTACGATTGTAATTTCTTTACCTTGAACAATTTTCTTAATTGTTTTACCTTCAAATTTAACATCTTCGATAACTAAATCTTCACCAAAGCGAACTTCACCGCCATGTTCAGAGATAGTCAAAGTTTCTGCTAATTTTTCACCGGCTTTAACTTTTTGTTCATTTTTAACAAGAACTTTAGAACCGCCAGGAAGGTTATAAACGTCACCGCCAAGAACCCAGATGATACCTTGTTTATTTGTAGTTCTTGAAATATTACCCTGTCTGTCTTTCTTTTCATCAACAGTAAAGTCTTCATACAATACTTCACCTGAAAGATCAGATGTAATATCTTTTGTAGCCTTTTCTGTCAAACGGGAACCATCACCTTGAGATACCGGTTCATAAGTTGCAAGTTTGAAGCCTTTTTCAACTTTCATACCGTTTTCAAAGAATACGGTAGACCCTGCCGGAATATGGTATTTTTCGGTTTTCTTTTCGCCTTTAACTTCAATATCGGCTTCATAGTTTGCTACTCTAACAACATCCCCGTGACGTGTTCTTAATTCACGAGTTCTTACGTTAGATACAACTTCACCGGCAATACCTGCTTCAATTGATTTCATTGCACCGGAACCTTTGAATACACCGCCGGTGTGGAATGTTCTCATTGTAAGCTGTGTACCAGGTTCACCGATTGACTGTGCAGCGATAATACCGATAGCTTCACCAATGTCAACTAATTTCTGGGTTGTCATTGCCCAGCCGTAACATTTTTGGCATATACCGTATTCAAGACCGCAGGTTAAACCTGAACGAACTTTCAATTCAGTAAGGTTTAATTTTGATGCTTTTCTAACATCATTACGGTCCATTGTTGTTCCTGCTTTAACAACTACATTGCCGTCAGCATCTTTAATATCTTCTGCAATTGTACGGCCTAATAATCTGTCAATTAAAGGAACGATTACAGTATCACCATCAGTAATAGGCTTCATATTGATAGATTTTGTAGTGTGGCAGTCATCTGCACGAATGATAACGTCTTGAGCAACGTCAACCAGACGTCTTGTCAGATAACCGGAGTCAGCAGTTTTCAACGCTGTATCTACCAGACCTTTACGGGCACCATATGATGAAATGATGTATTCTGTAACGGATAAGCCTTCTTTAAAGTTTGATTTAATCGGCAAGTCGATGATTTGTCCTTGTGCGTCTGCCATCAAACCACGCATACCAACAAGCTGTGATACCTGTGATAAGTTACCTCTCGCTCCGGAGAATGCCATCATATATACCGGATTTAATCTGTCAAAGTTATCAACTACGCTTGATGTTAATTTAGCCGTTGTTTCGGACCAGGTGTCGATAACCTTTGTATATCTTTCAACCTCGGTGATTTCACCTTTTAAGTATCTGTTTGTAGATTTTTCGATTTCCTTTTCAGCTTCTTCCAAAAGTTGTTTTTTTACAGCAGGAACCTGCAAATCTGCAATTGAAATGGTTACACCTGATTTCGTTGCATATTTGTATCCGAGGTTTTTCAAGCTGTTAGCAACTTCTGCTGTTGTAGCACCACCGAATTCAAGATACATCTGTGATAAAAACGATTTTAATGCGCCTTTATCCATTTTCTTGTTAATAAATTCAAGTGTTTTGTGTTTTGAATTTGTATAAGTTGTTTCCATTCTATATTTCCTCAATTTTAATTCTGCTATGCAATAGCTTTTCTAACAGTTTCGTTAAAGATAATTCTACCTACTGTAGTTTCAAATCTTTCGCCATGTTCATCTCTAACTACAATTTTATCGTGTAATTCAATTACACCAACTTCTAGAGCTGAGATTGCATCCTGGAAGCTGTAGAAGTATCCTTTCGGCTCAGAATCTTCATTTTTCAGAATTGTAAGGTAATACATACCCAATACCATATCCTGAGAAGGAGTAATGATTGGTTTACCTGTAGCCGGAGCCAGAATGTTGTTAGTAGCTAACATTAACATACGGGCTTCAGTCTGAGCTTCGATTGATAACGGAACGTGAACAGCCATTTGGTCACCGTCGAAGTCGGCGTTGAACGCTGTACATACCAACGGGTGAAGCTGAATTGCACGACCTTCTACAAGTTTTGGTTCAAATGCCTGAATACCTAATCTGTGAAGGGTTGGTGCACGGTTAAGTAATACCGGATGTCCGTCAATTACTTCTTCTAATATATCCCATACGATTGGTTCGGAACGTTCAATTTTCTTTTTAGCTGATTTAATATTTTGAACGTATCCTCTTTCAATCAGTTTATTTACAACGAATGGTTTGAATAATTCAATTGCCATTTCTTTCGGTAAACCGCACTGATTTAAGCTCAACTGCGGACCTACTACGATAACTGAACGACCTGAGTAGTCAACACGTTTACCAAGCAGGTTTTGACGGAAACGACCCTGTTTACCTTCGATGATATTTGACAATGATTTTAATGCTCTGTTGTTAGGTCCAACAACGGTTCTTCCGCGTCTGCCGTTATCAATTAGAGCATCAACCGCTTCCTGAAGCATACGTTTTTCGTTCCTTACGATAATTTCAGGTGCGCCCATTTCCAATAATCTCTGTAAACGGTTGTTTCTGTTGATTACACGTCTGTATAGGTCATTCAAATCAGATGTTGCGAAACGTCCGCCGTCTAATTGTACCATTGGTCTTAAATCAGGAGGCGTTACCGGCAATACATCCATAATCATCCATGTAGGATCTGTTTCTGATGAAATTAAGCTGTCTAATAGTCTTAATCTCTTAATCAATTTTGATTTTCTTTGAACTGAAGTAACGTTGCCGGCAAGTTCAGCTCTCATTTCTTCTGCCAATTGTTTAATATCCAATTCTGCAAGAAGTTCTTTGATAGCTTCTGCACCAATACCGACTTTCAGTTCTGAATCTTCATTTTCAGCCATATAGTCTTCATATTCTTCTTCGCCTAAAAGCTGAAGTTTTCTGAATTGGCTTTCTCCCGGATCAAGTACTACATAATTGTTAAAGTAAATTACCTGTTCCAAATCTTTTAAAGTCATATCAAGAAGCAAACCAAGGTATGAAGGAATACCTTTTAAGAACCAGATATGAGAAACAGGAGCAGCAAGTTTAATATGTCCCATTCTCTGGCGTCTTACTTTTGAATCGGTAACTTCAACACCGCAGCGTTCGCAGATGATACCTTTATGTCTTACTCTTTTATATTTACCGCAATAGCATTCCCAGTCTTTTGACGGTCCAAAAATTCTTTCACAGAACAAACCGTCACGTTCCGGTTTTAAAGTACGGTAGTTAATTGTTTCCGGTTTAGTAACTTCACCGTAGGACCATTTTAAAATCCTTTCAGGTGACGCTATACTAATTCGTATATAGTCAAAATAATCAATACTTGTTGACATTTAAGTTTTCTCCTTTTATATCACAGCTTACAAGTTTTTGCAGGCCGTCTTTTAGTAATTTTGTTACCTTTGCCGATATTGATACACCGGCTTTATATTGTCAACGCACTCAGGAAATTCTTTCAGTATATTTTTTAACCGGCAGATAAATCCTTCGCACCTGTTTTGCACAGCGGGGATAAGCTCCCCGCTCCGCTTAAATTATAAATCGCCGAATGTAGTCGGTGTTTCAAAGAAGTTGATGTTCAGAAGTTCTGAATCAATATCAGAAAGTGTTCTTTTTGGAGCAGATTTTCTTAAATCGTCCATATCTGTCATCAAGTCAACTTCGGCACCGTCTTTTTTCGCTACCGTAATATCAAGACCGATAGATTGTAATTCTCTTACAAGTACCTTGAATGATTCAGGGATACCCGGTCTTGGAATATTGTCACCTTTAACGATTGCTTCATAAGCTCTGTTACGTCCGTTTACATCATCGGATTTGATTGTTAACATTTCCTGCAATGTATAAGCAGCACCGTATGCTTCCAGAGCCCAAACTTCCATTTCACCGAATCTTTGTCCGCCGAACTGGGCTTTACCGCCTAAAGGCTGTTGTGTAACTAATGAGTAAGGACCTGTACTTCTTGCGTGGATTTTATCATCAACAAGGTGAACAAGTTTCAGAATATATGAAAGACCTACTGCTACAGGTTCGTCAAACGGCTCGCCTGTTCTTCCGTCAATAAGTCTTACCTTACCGTCTTCTGTAACCCAATCGCAGCCGCTTTCTTTAATACCTTTAATTAATTCTGCTTTTGTTGCGATTTCGGATTTGTTATCACCATATCTTTCATCGAAAGAAGGTGCTTCGTAGTAATTACCTGTTAAGTATGCAGCCAAACCTAACAACAATTCGTAAGTTTGACCTACGTTCATACGGGAAGGTACACCCAGAGGGTTCAATACAATATCAACAGGGGTTCCGTCAGGAAGGAAAGGCATATCTTCTTTAGGTAAGATACGTGATACGATACCTTTGTTACCGTGACGTCCTGAAAGTTTATCACCTACAGAAACTTTACGTTTTTGAGCAATATAAACTCTGATAACTGTATTTGCACCCGGCGGCAATTCATCGCCTTTTTCGCGGTCAAATACTTTAACGTCAAGTACTCTGCCGCCTTCACCGTGAGGAACTCTCAATGAGTTATCTTTAACATCTCTTGCTTTTTCGGCGAAGATTGCACGAAGAAGTTTTTCTTCAGGCGGATGTTCAGATTCGCCTTTTGGTGTAACTTTACCAACTAATATATCATCTGCATAAACTCTTGCACCGATACGAACAATACCGCGTTCATCCAAATGTCTTAAAGCTTCTTCTGAAACGTTAGGGATTTCTCTGGTAATTTCTTCCGGTCCGAGTTTAGTTTGACGTGCATCAATTTCTAATTTTTCAATGTGAACTGAGGTGAATATATCATCGTGAACGCATCTTTCAGAAAGAAGGATAGCATCTTCGAAGTTATATCCTTCCCAAGGCATATACGCTACCAGAACGTTTTTACCTAATGAAAGTTCGCCGCAGTTTGTAGAAGCACCATCTGCAATTACATCACCAGCAGCAACTTTATCGCCTTCGTGAACTATTGGACGCTGGTTAATACAAGTGTCCTGGTTGCTTCTAAGATATTTAATCAACTGATGTAAGTGTGGTTTTCCCTGAATATCAGTGATGATAATTTCTTCACCTGTAACTCTTGTTACAGTACCATCAACACTTGCTACCAGAACCATACCGGAGTCTTTTGCAGCCCTTGCTTCCAAACCTGTACCTACAACCGGTCTTTGAGTAATCAAAAGCGGTACAGCCTGACGCTGCATGTTTGAACCCATCAATGCTCGGTTAGCATCATCATGTTCAATGAACGGAATTAATGAAGTCGCAACGGAAATCACCTGAATAGGAGATACCCCGATGTAGTCAACTTTTTTAGATTCGCCCATTGTAAATTCAGAACGGTAACGGATTGGAACATATTCATCTTTGAATGTGTTATCCGCATTTAGCTGAACGTCTGCCGGAGCAACACGGAAGTTTTCATCTTCATCCGCTGTCAGGTAGTGAACTTCATCAGTTACAACACCGTCTTTAACAACGAAGAACGGAGTTTCAACAAAACCGTAATCGTTAACTTTCGCGTGAGTTGCAAGTGAACCAATCAAACCTGCGTTCGGACCTTCCGGAGTTTCAATAGGACAAATACGTCCGTAGTGAGAAGGGTGGATGTCTCGAACAGCAAAACCTGCACGTTCTCTCATCAAACCGCCAGGTCCTAATGCTGAAATACGTCTTTTGTGAGTTAATTCAGCAAGAGGGTTTGTCTGATCCATAAACTGTGATAACTGTGAACTTCCGAAAAACTCTTTCAATGAAGCAACCAGAGGTTTTGTGTTCAATAAGTTCAGCGGAGTAAGAGTTTCAGAATCCTGCAAAGTCATTCTTTCTTTAACAATTCTTTCAATTCTTGAAAGACCAACTCTGAACTGGTTCTGTAACAATTCACCAACTGAACGGATTCTTCTGTTTCCGAGGTGGTCAATATCATCAACTGTACCTTCATCATATGTCAGATTGATTAAGTATTCAATTGAAGCCACGATGTCCTGAACAGTTAAAGTTCTCTGGTTTTTAGGAATGTTCAGGTTTAATTTTTTATTCAATTTATAACGACCTACGCGACCAATATCGTATTTCTTTTCATCAAAGAAACGAGCTTCCAGAATCTGTCTTCCGCCTTGAGGTGAAGCAGGGTCGCCCGGTCTTAATTTCTTATAAACTTCGATTAAAGCGTCATCTGTTGTTTCAGCAGTATCTTTATCGAGGGTTTTCTTTAAAAATTCAAAGTGGGTGAATAATGTTTCCATTTCAGAAACAGTGATACCCATAGCTTTTAATAATGTTGTAGCTAAGATTTTTCTGTTTTTATCTATTTTTACATAGATTAAATCATTGCTGTCAGTTTCAATCTTCAGCCATGCACCGCGGTTAGGAATCATAGTTGCGTTATACAAACGTTTTCCTGCCGGTGAAACTTCACGCTTGAAGTAAACACCCGGAGAACGAACGATTTGTGAAACGATAACACGTTCGGCACCGTTTACAATGAAAGTACCTTTATCGGTCATTGTAGGAATATCACCGATATAAACTTCCTGTTCTTTAATTTCACCGCTGTCACGGTTTACTAATCTAATCATAACGCGGAGTTGTTTTGCATAAGTTGCGTCATGTATTCTTGCTTCTTCAACAGTATATTTTGCGTTGTCGAAAGTATAGTTTGGTAAGAAGTGTAATTCCAATCTTCCTGTATAGTCTTTAATAGGGCTGAAAGATAACAATTCTTCTTTCAAACCTTCTTTTAAAAACCATTCAAATGATTTTTTTTGCACTTCAATAAGGTCCGGTAAATCATCCAAGCGGGTGTGCGGGATACCCATTGGAGTTACTCTTTTTGCATATTTTGTCTTAGACATCAATTCACCTCGTTAATAATGGTGTACGTACTACAAAAATTATATATTCTAACTTAAGGCTGTTAACCCTTTACCGGCACTGGTTTAAGCCGGTAAAATCTATATGTAATTCGGGCTTTTCTGCGTTTGGGCATAGTACACCCGACTTTAATTTAACATGTTCTATAATCGTAATACATCAAGAAACTTAGTCAAGAAATTTTCTCATATCAACAGATGAATTGTTACAGTTTCTTTACAAAAATTTTACATATGCCGGAAACTATTGCAAACAGGACGTTTGACTGTCAAGCGTCCTGTTTTATATTAATTATATATAAACATAACTGAAATTAGCCCTGAATAAAACTTTCAACCATTTTCAAAATTTCCAGGGATAATCATCTCTAAATTCCCAGTTATCCAGTTCTAAAATTCTTGACGCACAGGTTTTGCTTCTTATTAAAGCTTCGCGGTCATTACGGGATTTATCACAGAGAGTTCCCCATTTTCTATTTGCGTTGCCAAAATAAAAAGAAGGATTCCAAGGGCATAAAGCAAAGACGAATATATCACTTCCGTCTTTGTTAGGATTTTTTAAACCATTTACATCTAAACGAAAATCTATACATGCGCCGTTTTTTGCGTATGCAATACTGCCATCACTAAAATAAATTGCCAACATTTTTTCACCTGGAGCATTCGGCTGTATTACACTCTTTTCTATTCTGTAATACTTTATATATGGAGCAATATACTTCGTTATAAAATTATATGTAGCTTCAGGACCGGCATTGTTATCATAAACATCATTACCATCATCATCCTTAATTATTGTATTAACTTTCTCCCAATACTTGGCGTCGCCATTTTGTGCCTCTGAAAGCAAAACAGCCTGCGACATCATACTATCAAACTTTTTAATTCTGGTGATTATTTCCTTCTTTTTGTAGTTTCCAACAATTGAAGGAAGTGTCATTGCAGCTACAATTCCTATTATACCCAGGGTTATTAAAACCTCCGCCAGGGTAAAACCTTTCTGGCGCTTCTCTTGAACGGCGGCGCCCAATGATTCGTAACCTGCGCCAATGCCTGATAAGGAGCTTAAACTACTCTGCCCCCCCCCCGAAGAA
>HF989705.1:27782-41059 GCA_000431315.1 Brachyspira sp. CAG:484 | reverse complement strand
CCTATTTTTTCCCTATTTCCCCTTTACGACTTCTCAAGAAGTCGTTTTTTATTGCTAAAATTATTCGGATTGAATAGAAATATTCATAATTTCAATATCATCATAATCCACATAGGCGGACTGCATTAAATTCCTGCCTGTTTTAATAGTAATTTCATTTAACTGATCCGCGAGAATAAGGCTGTTAGGAATTTTAATTTTCTGATTATCTCCATTCAGCTGAATCTCTGCGATTTTTCTTCCGTTAAAATAAACTTCAGGAGGGCTTGCAAAAGAGTTTCGTACTTTATTCTGTTTCATAGAACGGGCTAAAGCAGTATCAATTCCGATAATTGAACCAATTACGATATAGTTTGTTCTTGATAGAGTGCTTGCAGCAAGCTTAAATGCTTTTGTATAAAACGGACCTACTGCTTTAAGCTGGAATTCTCCTGCGTTTGCAGAATCCTTTGAAAAGTTATCATCTCCAAGATGAATCATTGCATTTTCAAGCATTAAATCAGTAACATTGCTTTTTTGTATCCCGACTATCATAGGTTTTGCAGCTATCTGGTCATTTATAGTCAAAGAAAATGGTCTGTAACCTTCTTTTTCAACAGACATTACAGTATCACCTTTTAAATCCCCGCTCAGGTTAAAATTTCCATTGTTATCAGTTTTTGTAGAATAATTTTTTTGAGGAAGTGAAACTGTAGCTCCGGCAACAGGCGACTGGGTTGAGGAATCAACAACTTTATTCCCCATGCCTACGGTTGATACACCTCCAGTAAGCGCATCAGCATATACTGCCTGTGATATAAAAAACATCCCTAAAATAATTAAAACTGATTTTCTCATAATACCTCATCTGATTACAAAAGAATATTAAAATGTTTATTAAAATAAGGAAATCGCCCTATTGTGCTATTAGATTGTCCGAGAAAATTCAGCGATAAGGAACAAAGAAAATTTTGAGGTTAGCAGCTAAATAATGACATTAATGAGGCAAAAGCCGGATAACAGTTCAGAATAAGATTTTTCTTAAATATCTTGAAATTTATTTTGTTTTTGCTAAGATGAATATACACGAGAATAAGCCGATGTGATGAAATTGGTAGACGTGCTAGACTCAAAATCTTGTGAGGTTTACGCCTCGTGCCGGTTCGACTCCGGCCATCGGCACCATAAAAAAAGACTTCTATAAGAAGTCTTTTTTTATTAGCAGCCCGATAAATATTTATATAAATAAATTGCGTTTATGGTAAAATATATAAAAGTATAATAATCCATGTTATTCTTACATTATGGACAAAAAGTTATTACTAAAACACTGCTTAGTTTTTGAAGATGCAATTGAAACTTATCCGTTCACAGATAAGGCAAACAGTGAATATGCGGTTATACGTCATAAAAGCAACGGGAAATGGTTTGCGCTTATATTTCACCTGGAGGATATATTATATGTTAACCTCAAAGTTAATCCTTTTGATTCCGCAATTCTGAGAGATGAGTATGACTTTATAACTCCTGCGTGGCATATGAACAAGTCGCACTGGATTAAAGTTGATGTAAGCAAAGCTCCGATTGATTTGCTCGATAACCTTATAAAAGCGAGTTTTGAATTAACGGCTTCCGGAAAAGCCCGCAAGGAAAAGACTATTTAGGCTGTCCTGTGTGAACATCAAGCCCTCCTGTCACAGGAAGATTAACACCGTTGCAGTAGCTTGATTCTTCTGTAGCCAGAAAATATATAACCTTTGCAATCTCTTCGGGTTCACAAATTCTTTTCATCGGGTTTGCCGCTGCATATTTAGGAATATTATCAGGATTAAGCATCTCGGTATTAGTTGCTCCTGGACAAACGCTGTTTACGCGTATGTTAAATTCTGCATAATCTAGTGCCATAGCTCTGGTAAGGTTAACGACAGCTCCCTTTGCAGCATTATATACAGGCATTTCATAATCCGCTGCTATGCCTGAAATTGAAGCTGTATTTACAATTGTACCACCACCATTTTCTATCATCAATGGAATAAAATATTTTGAAGTTAAAAATATAGATTTAACATCAGTATCCATAACATTATCCCACTCATCTTCATCAGCTTCATGGAGAAGCCCATGGGCAATTATTCCTGCATTATTAACAACACAGTTAACCCTATCTATTAATTTTACGGTTTCAGAAAAAAGGTGTTTAACATCTGAGTTTTTACTCACATCACACTTCACAAAGAAAACATTTTCTCTATAAAGAGATTTAAGACTGTCAAAAACCCGGCGGTTCTCAATTTTATCAGCCATAATAACAGTCCACTCCCTTGCCAGGAAGTATTTTGCCACAGCAAGCCCTATTCCTGCACTTGCACCAGTAATTACTACTTTATTCATATAAAATCTCCTTTACAATAAATAAAATAATAACTTATTCCCTTAAAAAAGATTATCTCTAAACGTCTAATTTTTATTATGTCCGAAAAAGTTCCGCGATAAGGAACGTGAGCGGAATTTTAGAGTGGCGTATTAGACAGCGAAGCTGCGCACGACGTGCGAAAGCGGGGCGTAATCAGCGGAGGTCTGCTTTTGATTAATCAGTTTTTAAAATAAAAGACGGATATTGAGCACCTGGTTGATATTTCTTATAAGCATCTTTCAAACCGTCAAGCAAAATTTTATTAATAGGAACTGCTGCTCCGTTGAGAATAACATCTGACTTTTCTGCCTGCTGTAACGCCTTAAAACCCTGCCCGCCGTCTGCAATAAAAGAATCAATAACACACTTATATTTTTTAGTAGATTTTAGCGGATTTGAAGAAGCATCAAGAAGCGGCTCATCATTTATAAAAATCTGCTTAACCTCAAAAATTCCGGCTTCCGGATTATTCTTACCCTCTATTCGTATATTATTTGAACACTGTAAAAATCTAGGGTTACTGCTGCCGTAACCATGTGTTTTCAAAGCATTGTCAAATACAGCTTTCAATTCTTCGGCAGAAAGTTCAACTGTCTTAACCGGAGTATCAGCAATTATAGTTTTTTTGAACAGGTAATTTGTTATATATGTGTCCGGACGATAATCCATTGGCTTCATTAAAAAACCGGTAGAAAAAAATGCAGCATCTGCATTTGCAGTTTCCATCATTTTGTCTGCAAGGAAGCTTCCCAGAGGGCAAGGTCGTGAATACTGTTTTTTCAAATCAAGAGTATAAGGTACAATTTTATTATATAGTCCGGTTGCTCTTTCATAAGTTTCCAAATCATTTTTAAAAACAGGATTGAGCGGAAGATCGTTATTTTCAATCATTTCAACACCAGAAAGTTTTTTCATTCCATTATTATTTTCAATATTCATCCTGTACATTGAATCACTGAATGATTTCGGATAATAGATATTCAACTCCTTATCAGGAGGAACAAAATCATGATCATGACCGCCTATAAGCAAGTCAACATTAATACCGTTTTTCTTACAAGTATTAACAATTTCCCTGCTGGAAGGCATATAATCATGATTCAGGATTATTACATTATCAGGTTTTTCTTTTAAAATAGCCTCATTTATCTCATTTAAAACATCCTGCTGCTTTTTAGGGATTAAACCGAAACGGGCGGTATTTATATTATCAATACAAAAGCCGGTAACAAGATTTTTATCTCCGCCGCGGTTAATTATAGTATAAGGCTTTAACCATCCGGGACGCTTTCCTCCGGCTTCAAATATATTTGCACATACAGTATGTATACCTTTTGCCGTATAATTTTTTACTGTTTCGACAAGGTAGTCAAGACTTTCTTTATTAAAGCCGAAATCGTTATTTCCAAGCGTCATAACCATTTCAACATCAGGTTTAGCATTCTTTAGTTTTAAATAGCAGTCTCTTTCCAAATTTCTGGGATAAATACCTTTGAATATATCACCGCAGTTTAAAAACAAAACATTTTTATCTTTTGCGGAATCACTTAGAATTTTTGAAAGAAAAGCACTTGTCTTACGTGTTTCCTGATGGGAGTCTGCTATTGCATATATTTTAGTAATTCCTGTGAAATTCTGATTATAAGAATTATTCTTTTGTATCTTCATATTGAAATTCTTTCCTAAAAAACTTTTATATATCAAATTATACAGAATAAAAAAGCATAAATATAAAATTTTAACATTTTTATGAAAAATGATTAAATTTTGTAAAAATAATAACAAAAATAAATTTTCACGAACTTATAAAATTGCAGGAACAAGTCAAGGAGAAAACTTATGCTACAAATTACCTCTGGTAACATTAATAACTCAAAAAATAATAAAATTTCATTTAAACAAAATATAACAAAAGAAATGGTTGAAGCCGGTAAGAACTTACCTGTAGACAGCATACTAAGCCCGCAAGCAGCAAGACTCTTTAGAAAAATTAATCAGCTAATTGATGATACCTGGGTAAAATTTAAAGAAGAGAAAGTTTTCGGCAAAACTCCAGAGTTTGTGAATCGTATAAAGAGTGACAAAATGGTTACGCTAAAGCCACTATATAACACCGACAGAAAATCTGTTTTACTTGAAGTAAAAACTGGGAGAACAGCTGACAGATTTATTATTGATAGAAATTCTCCAAATGATTTTAAATATGAACATGTTATAAAAACAGATTACGGCAGTGCAACAACAAAAACTTATGATAGTAAAAGAGGTAACAATCCTGATATAATCCAGCTGCTTAATGAAAATATTGAGGAGTATCTGCCAAAACTTTTGCCAACTAAAAATAAGCTTAATCCCTACATAAAATAAATAATTATGTCTTTACATACTATTTATCAATCACGTAAAAATCTTTACCAAGATTGTCTTCCAAAATTTTAAAAATCTCAGATAGCGGCATATCTATCGCTTCTGATAAACGCCATAGCATAGATAGTTTTGGATCTATTAACCCGTTTTCAATTCTAGAGAGGTTTCCAGCATCCAAATCATATTCATAACAAAATTGCAGCCGGGATTTATCTGGATTTTTTTTGTTTCTTAACGCACTTATAAGGTTACCAAACTCCTTATTTATTTGTAACGTTTTATAACTTTTATATTGCATATATACATTATTACCATCTCGTTATGTTAAAATTATGTATATATACATAAAAACAGGAGGATATATTTATGCAGTTAAAATCTAGAAAAGGATTTACTTTAGCAGAGGTGTTAATAACACTAGGTGTTATTGGCGTAGTTGCGGCAATGACATTGCCAGGATTAATTCAAAATAACCAAGAAGCAGAACTTACTTCAAGAGCTAAAAAAGCTTATTCACAAATTAATCAGGCAGTGAAATTATACGAAGCTGAAAATGAAACCCCGGGAGATATTAGAGGATTATTTGAGGCAAAAAACAATGCCGCATCTTCGGTACAACTTGCAAAAGACTTTGCAAAATATTTCAGCGGTGCGAAGGTATGCGAAAACAACTCAGATAAAGGCTGCAAAAGTTACTACTATAAAATTGCATATGCTTCACCCCGTACAGATGGAAATGGTACTCTCACTGACTGGAATACAAATGGTCCAAAAATAATATTAAAAGACGGGACAGTTATTGGAATTGTCCAGTATCAATCTTGTAATTGGCAGCAAACAGGAAATAAAACTGATGAATATGGAAACATTATCAAAGATGAACATGGAAATCCAATTACAGAGACTTGGATGAGCAATATTTGTGCAGATATAATAATGGATACAAACGGACCCAAAAAGCCAAATAAATTTGGAGCAGACGGATTTTCAATACAGGTATTTGCATCAAAAATAAAACCTTCGACTTACTCACCATTAGGCGGGAACAGTTTATCAAGTTTATTAACTAACGGGAAGCTGATATTTACAAATTATAAATCCGGAGAAAAGTTGGATTTTTAATAAAAAAGCCGGATTATCTCCGGCATTTTAACGGCGGTAAGGGGAATTGAACCCCTGTTTGGAGAATGAGAATCTCCCGTCCTAACCACTAGACGATACCGCTATGACAAAAAAATTATAGTACTGAAACTTTAAAATTTCAATACATAAAATCTTGATTTTAGATATTTCGCGTTTTATAATAAAAATGTAAAAAATTGAATATGTTTCATTTTTGGAGTACAGAATTCTGCCTGATGAAATAAACCAATGAATTGTTACAAGAGAGGCGGGCATATTTTTAAATGAAACACTTAACGGAATGTAGCGCAGCTTGGTAGCGCACCGTGTTCGGGTCGCGGGGGTCGCAGGTTCAAATCCTGTCATTCCGATTTTTTATGCTATAATCGGTCTATGGTAAAGGTTTCAATTATTATACCAGTTTATAATACAGCAAAGTATCTTGAAGACTGTCTTGAAAGTGCCTCGGAACAGACTTTGAAAGATATTGAAATAATTATTGTCAACGATGATTCTACAGATAATTCGGAAGATATTATTAAAAAGTTTTGTGATAAAGATAACCGGTTCAATTATTTTAAACAAACTCACAAAGGAGTATCTTCAGCAAGAAATAAAGGGATTGAACTTGCTAAAGGAGAATATATTTTCTTTTTGGATTCTGACGATATTGTTGCGGAAGATTATTTTGAAAAACTATACACTAATGCCCGAAAGTATAACTCAGATCTGGTATTAACTGATGCAGCAGCTATAGGAAATCTAAATATCAATGAGATAACTACATATTGTACACATGCAGGATTTTATAGAACAAAATTTCTAAAACAAAACCCTGAACTCAGATTTCCATCCAATATAAATTTAGGCGAAGACGGGATATTTTCACATATTATCTTAACTAAACAAATTAAAATTTCTAAAGCTTTAAATCAATGGTATTTTTACAGGCAAAGAGGAACACAAGCTACAAACTTCTTTTATAATGGTAACAATAACTGTTTTCTAATAATTAAGAAACAAATAGAATTTCTAAAAGACTTCTATACCAAAAATAATCTTTTTGATACGCATTCACTACATTTAGCGCGTTATATTATAAATCAACCTTTTTATGCTGAATTTTACTACAGATCAAGAATACATTTTATAGAACGAGCCCGGACATATTCTTTAATAAAGGATTTTTACAATCTGCATCTGAAAAACAGATTAACCCCGACGGAAGCTGAAAGTTTAAGCTACCATTTCAAGAGAATGATAAAATCCAAACACTTTATCGAATTTGAAATTAAAGACATATTACTCTCAAATCCATTTATTCATAAATTGGTAATAAAACGCGTAAAGAGAACTTAAATCCCGGCACTAAGTAATTCAGCGATTTCATAAGGAGCATCAACAATATAATCCGCACCCTCTTGCTGCAGTAATTCTCTGCTTCTAAAGCCCCATGTAACGCCTATACACTTTAGACCGGAATTTTTTGCAGTCTGAACATCAACATCAGAATCCCCGCAATAAATTGAAGTTTCAGGACCGGCTTTTAATAGCTCCATCGCTTTAAAAACGCTATCCGGAGCAGGTTTTTTACGAACATTTTCAGATTCGCCTATTGCAACCTGCACCAACCCGTCAAAATATGTTTTACATAAATTCTTTACAGCCATATCAAATTTATTAGATACAACAGCAACTTTAAAGCCATACCGGCACAGCGTCTGTAAAAGTTCTCTTATCCCGTCATAAGGTGCAGTCTTATTATACATATTCTGTGCATAATTTTCCTTAAACAACTGCAGACAATCTTCAAAATCAGGGTTTTCTGCCCCTCCGGGAAGTGCCCTTTCAATGAGTTTTTTGACCCCGTTACCCACAAAACAACGCACTTCCTCAAGAGAACGCTCCGGACAGCCAAAGTTCCTGAGTGCAAAATTTGTGCTGTCCTTTAAGTCATCCAAAGTATTCAACAAGGTTCCATCTAAATCAAAAATTACCGTATCAATCATAAGTTCATTAGACTACAAGCCTGTATATTTTACAAGTCAAAAAACAGGGATTATATAAAAGTTTGCACAAAATAGGATAATATGCAGCCCTGAAATCGTTTCTGGATTACAATAATATGAGATATTGAAACAACTTCAGCAGAATGTATTCGGATAGTTTTGACGGGTTTTGATATATAAATCAAAAAAAATTAACAATATTTTACTTATAAAATAGCAAAAAATATATTTAGTTGTTTTATAATGAAAGAAGGCGCTTCATGCCTAAAAATTATTAGCTGTAGTATGGAGAAATAAAGATTGATTAAATTAACCCCGTTTTTAGGAACCCAGAGCAACGCGACATCAGCGCAGCCGGCAAAAACAGCAGCAAAAACCGGCGAAAAAAGTCCTGAATTTGAAAAAAAACACCCCAAAAGAGAATATTCAGATCCATTGATGCAGTGGCCGATTAGAGGACTGGCATTTACAAATGACATTGGTGCTGCAATCTCTGATATTGCGCCAAAAGCCGGTATGATGATGTGGATTCCTGCACTTATGTATTTTGGTGCAGATATTTATGATAAGTACAGAAACGATAAGGAATCTTATGATCCGAACAGCAAAAGAGGCTTAAAACAGGCTTGTTTTCAAACTCTTGCAAGTGTCGTATTTCCTATAGTTGTTGTTCATGCAGGACAAAAAACAGCTTCAATTTTAAGCAGAAAATCAAAAGACGGGTTATCTCTTCAGTCTAAAGAAGAAGTTGTAAGGCACCACCTTCAAAATATGTCAGAAGTCAAATTAAGCGACTATGTCAATAATAAAGAACTTTATAAAAAAGAATATAACGAAGCTCTTGATAATATGATTGATGAAACAATGCGTAAATATAACCATAAAAACCCTGTTAAATTGTTATTCAATCTTGTTTTCAGCCACAGACATCCTGAGGCTATGGGGAAAGACCAAAGGGCAAAAATTCATGGTTTCATAAACAAACGTATTGATAATATGTTTGAAATGAGAGAACAGCTTCTTGAAGGCAAAAAACCGGACAAAATGTCTGAAAAGATGTTTAAAGAGTTTGAAAAATTAAAAGAAACGTATAAAAATGACAAAAAATACGCTAAAAATTATGATTTACATGCAGTAAAAGATATTTTGAAAAAATTTGAAGAAAAACAAATATATAAAACGAAAATGGTGAAAACAATAGGCGGATTTATTTCGCTTGGTGTATTCATTAAGTTTATTGACTATTTTGTAGAAAATGTCATAATGCACAAATATATAGGACCTGGAATTGATAAAATTAATAAAAAAGATTTGGAAAAATTTAAAAATCAATTTCTAGGCTTAGGCAAAAGCAGAGATTAAAATTTTAACAACGACTTTTTTAACCTTTGCAGACACTGCAGATGAATTCATTTGCGGTCTGTGTGCATCTTCCGGATAAAACAGTGCAAGGTTTCCCGGCTTCAAATATAAAGAGTTTACTTTGCCGGGGAGTTCAAAAAACATAACATCACGATTATCATCATAAGGAATTTTTACTGATAATCCTTCTATGTTTGTGAAATCAATTCTCTCTTCACCTTCAAGCAGAAGTTGAATATCTGCATATTTGCGGTGTGCTTCCAAATTACAAATATTATGCTCTTTAGTGGTATATTCATCAATATTTGCATACACACCTTCTTCAATCTCATAATGTCCGGCAGGCGTTTCTGCAGAAAGAGTATTCAAAAAAGAAACTACTTTTTCAGAAATATTATATTTTTTAATATCCTTAAGTTCTGCAAAAATCATAAATTTACTCCAGCTCTGCCATAGCGCGTTCAAAATCTTCCTTATTAGGAGCTTTTCCATGCCAGCCTGCATTATTTTCCATAAAGCTTACGCCTTTTCCTTTAATAGTATTCGCAATAATAGCAACAGGTTTATCAGACTTTTTAGCGGCTTCTATTGCTTCATAAACCTGGTTAATATCATGACCGTCAATCTCTATAACTTCCCAATTAAAAGCCTTAATTTTTTCATCAAGCGGATCAAGAGATTTTATTTCTTCTGTGCATCCATCTATTTGCAGTCTGTTTCTGTCAATAATAGCAATAAGATTATCGAGCTTTCTGACAGGTGCGTGCATAAATGCTTCCCAAACACTACCTTCCTGAAGTTCGCCATCTCCCATAAGAACAAAAACTTTAGCCGGATTTTTATCGAGTTTCAGCCCCATAGCCATCCCGCAGGCAATAGATAATCCCTGCCCCAGGGAGCCTGTAGCAACTTCAACACCCGGGCAGAAAGGTGCCGGATGCCCCTGAAGCCTTGACCCAAACAGCCTGAAAGTCATAAGTTCACTCTCAGGGAAAAACCCTAACTGGGCAAGCACAGAATAGTAAATGGCAGACGCGTGACCTTTTGACAATACAAATCTGTCACGCTTTTCATAATTTTTATCCCGCGCACATTTTGGAGTGACAAACATACATTTGTGAAATAAAACAGTCATAAGCTCTGTTGCAGAAAGAGCTCCGCCGATGTGACCTGATTGCGCGTTGTAAACCATTTTTAAAATATTACGGCGTGATTCTTTGCACAACGCTTCGATTTCTTTAATTTCATTTTCTTTAAGCATGTTATACTCCAATAAATTTCTCTTTGACAACTTTTAAAATAAATAACGGTAAAGTAGGAAAAATCCTCTTAAATCTCTGCGGTTCTTTAACAGTTCTGTAAAGCCATTCAAGCCCCATTTTCTGATAAACTTCCGGAGCTCTCTGCACTACACCGGACCAGACATCAAAGCTTCCGCCAAGCCCTATAAATACAGCATCAGGAAGTCTTTTTTTGGCCTCATTTATAAAAAATTCCTGCTTTGGTGACCCTAAAGCAACAAGGACAAGCCTTGGATGTTTCCGGGTAAGTTCATCCAGAACTCTCTCATCATCTTTAAAATAACCATCCTGAACGTATACCGGATTAAGATTAGAAACTTCTTTTTTCAAATTATCAACAGCTTTTTCAATAATTTCGGGTTTTGCTCCGATAAATGCCACCGGTTCTCCGGCAAGCCTGTCTATCAAAGCCCGTCCCAGCTCAATTCCTGCAATACGTCTTACCTTGTGACCTAAAATTTTGAGTCCGATCTCAACCCCGATACCGTCAGGCACAACAAGTTCGGCATTATTAATTATGTCTGCAAAAATCTGATTTTTTGAAGCAGTCTGTATCATCTCCGGATTAATTGTTACAATCTGTCCGGAATTATTTGCAGCATACTCCAGCGCATCATCAAACGTGAATGTATCTATAGAAAAGCCCTGTAATTTAACCGTATTACGTTCCATAAGTAAATTATAAAATTAATTAGCAAGATTTGCAAGCTTAAATAAATAGTCCTCTTTTGTTCCGCAATGAATACCTATTGGAATGAAGTGCTCTTTATATTTTTCAACGGCATATCTGTCAGTCATGCCGGAAATATAATCAGTTACAACTCTTTCTATACGGCTTTCTTCGCAGACATTCTTAAGCATATCAGAGTAAAGGAAAAACAATTCTCTTATAACCCTGCTGGCTTTTTTCTCCTCAAGCTTTGCAGGAGAATCTATATAAACATTTTCAAACATCCAATCTCTAAGTTTTGTTGTATAATACCAGCCTTCTTCACTCATTGAAACAGTTGGCTTGCCGTTAGAATTAGTAATAACTTCCATAATCATTTTATTTAAACGTTTACTCTGAGTAGAAGTAAAATATTTTATACAATCCTGCGGCAGATCACTTTCTGATATAATTCCTGCTCTTATAGAATCTTCAATATCATGATTAATATAAGCAATTTTATCAGCAAGCTGTACTACCTGTGCCTCCGGAGTTTTTGGAGTATACCCCCAGGTGTGTGTCAAAATTCCGTCAATAGTTTCCCTGCACAGATTCAGGTGCTCAAGAACCTCAACAACTCTTACGCTTTGTATGTTGTGATGAAATCCGCCTTTGACAAGCTCGTTCAATACGCCTTCACCGCAATGCCCGAAAGGAGTATGACCTAAATCATGTCCCAGTGCTATTGCTTCTGCCAAATCCTCGTTCAGATTTAACGAACGCGCAATAGTTCTTGCTATTTGAGAAACCTCAAGAGTATGCGTAAGACGGGTTCTGAAATGATCATCAAACGGAGATAAAAATACCTGGGTTTTATGTTTCAGACGCCTGAAAGCCTTTGAATGAAGTATTCTGTCCCTGTCGCGTTGAAAACAGGTTCTTATAGAACTTTCTTCTTCCGGTTCTTTTCTTCCTTTTGTAAACCTGCTTTTTGTTGCATATTCACTTAATGTATCTATTTCACGCTGTTCTAAATTATATCTGATTGAATTTACATCTGTTACTTCTGTCATAATATATCCTTCCGCAAAGAATTATAACAGAAAAACAATTCATAGCTATACAGCATTTGCACCAGTTGCAGCATTCTTAGCCGGTTGGGTAAGGATACCCTGTTTTTTACGCCAGTTATCAACAACTACACCAATCTTGTTGAATACCCAGCCGGACAAAAGACCGAAAATTAAGGATTTGGAACCGGATAATAAGCTGGCTGTACAATAAACTGAAGTTGCAACAGCTCCTACTGCCGGAATACCGTATTTTAGAGCAATAGTTGTCTTTTCATCTTTATCTTTTGCTTTATGAAGACCTGCCGCAATTACACCTCCTGTGCCGAGAATTGAAAGTACATCAGTTGGAGCTGAACCTACGACAAGGTCACGCACTTTATCAAAATATTGCACGGATTCTGTATCAATAGATTTATCAAGAGAATTTACAGCTTTAAGCATAGTTAACCTTATTTTGTCGTGTTCTTTTGGCTGAAATTTTTTGTATATTTCCAGAATTTCCTGCATAGCACCTTTTTCATTGCCCGCAAGAACCTGTTTTGCTTCATCAAGAAGCGAGTTAATTACTTTTAAGTGTTCAGGAGAGGTTTTAAATTTTTCAGAAGATTTAGTTATAACATTACGTAATTCTTCAATATTTTCGACAAAATTCTCAGGGTTGTTACCTAATCTGAGATTTCTTTTCAAGTTTGTAATTAACCCTATAGAATCGGTATCTTCAGGATTTATACATGCTTCGGCTTTTTTGATAAATGATCTGGCAAAATCATATTTATCTCTTGTTGAGTATGTCATTTTATTTCTAAACAAACGCATTTCATCACTCAGTGCAATCTTGCTGCCTTTGATATAGTCATCTGCAAGAAATGTCTGCCACATAGGTTTTGATCTGAAATTATTTAAATCAGCAAAACTTGTATTCCAGGCAAATTCATCCAGACCGTCTGTTGCGTCATGTATTTTCTTATAACGGCTGGCAATACTATCCGGACTTGTCTGGAT
>HF989705.1:1896-27755 GCA_000431315.1 Brachyspira sp. CAG:484 | reverse complement strand
GATAGAAAGAGTGTCGCTGAGTGTTCTTTTATGTTTTATCAGGTCCTGATACCATTCATAACGGGTTTTTGTTGTTCCGTTTATTGTAATTTTTTCAGAAGCTGGTCCGCCTCTTAAAACTCTCTCATTCAAATCATCCATAGATTTGAATACGTTAGTAAATTTATTTTTAGTTTTATTCCAGGAGCGTTTAACTGTTACATGGCTGGCTTTGTCAAATAAATTAGTAACCCAGTCATGAATTTTTCTGGTAAATTTGGTTTTATACATCAGACGTTTAAATGCAATATCTTTTAGAGCTGTAAAGTTATTTATGCTTTCACATTTTTGCATAAAGGAATTAAGTTTTCTAAGAGCATAAGCATAGAACCGTCCCGGACGGGAATTATTTGTTTTTTGCACCTGCCTTTCAAGATAGCCTTTCAAAGCATTTAGATATTTATTATTTCCTTTTGGTCCGCCTCTCATTAAAAGCATTAAAAGTCCGCCTACAAGCAGCGCAGAAGCGCCTATTGTAACACCAAGTTTATGACTTTTTTCTTCTTCTGCCCCTTTAATACTTTTGATTGTATGAGGATTAAGAAAAAAGTTCTGATTCGTCTTATTTAGACTGTTATTAAAGACAAATTGCCTGTTATAGTGTGTATTCGGAACCTGACTAACCATAAATCTACCTACATATATATAAACACCGGAAATTAAATATTATTGCGCTTATATATATTTTTTTAAAGATTTATTACAAAGAAAGAGTTTTTGCAATTTCTTCTGCGGCTTCAATTGAGGAAACTTTATCAGACAAAAGATCTTTTACGCCTTGCAATCCGGCTATATTTTCTGCTCTATATGCGTTGTCATACAAAAGTTTTTCAATATTATAAGAAATATTTCTTACAGTAACATCTCCCTGTAAAATCTCAGGCACTATGATTTTTCCGCAGATAATATTTGGCAGCGAAACCATTTTTATACACCTTACAAGTAAATATATAAAATAAAAAAGCCAAGGACCTCTATATGCAATAATCATAGGGGTCTGGTAAAGTGCAGCCTCAAGAGCTACTGTTCCGGAAGCTAGAATTAAAGCATCAGATACACTTAAAAGCGCCTGATTTTCGCCTTTTATAACCTTAAAATCTGTATCTTTCAAATACTTATTATAAACATCATCCGGCAGATTTGGCGCGTGAGAGATACAAAATTGTAAATCCGGATGCTTTTGCTGTAAATCTTTTGCAGTCCTGATAAATACACCCATAAGCTGTTTTAGCTCAAATACTCTCGACCCCGGGAATACTGATACAAGTTTTTTATTTAAATCAAAACCATGTCTTTCAAAAAACTCTTTTCTGTCGGCTTTTGCTGGAAGCTGTGATACAAGCGGATGCCCGCAGTAATGGGTTTTGATTCCGTAACTTTCATACATTTCTTTTTCAAAAGGGAAAATACACAGAACTTCATCAACATTTTTTTTAATTGTGTTTATACGCCACTTTCTGCTTGCCCAAACCTGGGGAGGAATATAGTAAAAAACCTTAATTCCTGCCTTTTTAAGGAATTTTGACACATTTAAATTAAATACCCCGTAATCAATTAAAAGAACAAGATCAGGCTTAAATTCTTTTGTGATATAATCAACTACACGCTTTCCAAGAGTAAAATGGTCAATAACAATTTTGGGAGAAAGCCCTACAGCACCCATCTTTTTCTGGTCTGAAAACAGCTTTACTCCGGCAGATTTTAAGTTCTCGCCGCCGATACCTTCCACAACCAGATCACTATATTTGGACTTTAAAGCTGCGACAACTTTTGACGCGTGTATGTCACCGGAGTATTCACCTGTAATTACAAAGAGTTTCTTCATAAGCTAACTGCCATAAGTACTATATTGTTATCATCAGCAAATTTAATAACTTTTTCCTGGTCAACAATAATTGTTTCATTAGCTTCAACGGCTAAAAGTGAAGCTTTATAACGTTTCATTGTTCTTAAAGTTCTTAACCCGACGGCAGGAATATCAAAACGTTTATCCTGTTTTGGTTTTGATACTTTAATTACACTCGCATTGTGCTTTGCAAGTTTTGCGCCGCGTTTAATACACATATCAGTCCCTTCAATGGCTTCTACTGCCATTGCCATCTTGTCTTTAATCACAACAGACTGACCCACATCAACTTTCCCCATTTCTTTTGCAAGCCAGAAACCGTAGTTTACATCTTCCATTTGTTCTTTGGTAGGTTTGTGTTTTCCAAGAACACCTGCCGGTATCATAAGATTTTTTATAAAAATAGTCTGGTCTAAAACAGTAATACCAAGCTTTTCAAACTCTTTAACAATCAAAAGCATAACTTCATCATCATTTAGTCTTTTCACTGATTTTAAGATTTCGATAGCTCTTGAATCAAATTTATACAATTTCAGAAGAACGCTTTTGTTGACTTTTCCAAGAAAAGTAACCTGTTTAAGCTCCTCATCTTTCAAAATCTGTTCAATTCTGTTGATTTCACCCGGGTGGCAGGAGTACACTCTGGAACAATATTTTTTTAATTTTGCAAGGTTGTCTTTTGAAAAAGAAATACAAACAACTTCAAAACCGTTTTCTTTAGCATATTGAGCCATTTTGACAGGCAAAGACCCGTCGCCTGCTATTAACCCTTGTTTATTTTCTAACATTATTGACACTTTTAGTTTCCTCTTTCTACTAGTTTCTATTCTTAATATCAGCCTCTTAAGGCATAAATCTCTTTTACCTGTTCATTATTTAACAGAGCAGGACCGCCTAAAATCTTTGTATTAATAATTACCTGGGCATAAGATTCTGCAAGTTCAAGCTTCAGGTAAGCATCTTTTAATTCCTTAGCTCCAACGATAAATCCATGGTTTGCCATAAGAACTGCATCGTATTTATCAAAATAAACAGAAGTTTTATCAACTAAATCTTTAGATGATGGAAGCCCGTATTCTGCAAGCGGTATAGATCCAAAATAAAATAAGTTTTCCGGCATTACAGGTTCATCAAGTGCTATACCGGCCGCCGCAAATGATGAAAGATAAGGCGAGTGCATATGCAAAATATAATTTACATCCGGACGCATCTGATAAAATTTGACATGAAGCATCTTTTCACTTGAAGGCTTTGGATTACCATCAACAAAATTACCGTCAAAGTCAATCAATGAAAACTCATCTTCTGATAAAAAGCCGTTAGCGGAACCGGAAGAGGTGATAAGAATTTTATCCCCGTAACGCGCAGACATATTACCGGAAATACCGGGGGTCATATTTTTCTGACCCGCAAGCTTTCCATACGTAATCAATTCCTGTCTGAGTTCAGCTATTCCCATTATAAAGCCTCCTTATCAGGATCTTCTATATTTATTACCTCGGCGTAAGTTTTATTAACCTTTGTTGCCGGACCTTTCTCCTCAAAAGTCACTTCTTTTACGTATTGCTTATCATCCTGAGCGAGCCTATCCGGATTTTTAATAACCATTTTATCAAAATCGACAGTTGTACCTTTCATATCTAAAGCTACATTGATTGTAAAATAAGTTGTCTGACGGAAAAAGTCATAACCAAGACTGACTTTAAAATCATCAGGACCTAAAGCTACCATAAAGATATTTTCCTGAACCATCTTTCCGTTAGGAGCATCATCAGAAAGGTTAAAAGAGCCGGCCCATGAAACAGAAGCATATTTGCACAGCCTCAAAGCCTCTCTTATATAGACATTTGAATGTCCGTAACGGTATGTGTCAAACCTTGGCACCGGAGTATTATCCTGATAGGCTGACAGGAAATATCCTATATCCTGCATCCAGTATTTATATTGCGTATGAAGCCTTGGACCGATTCTGCCGACAAATTGTGTATCCCCGGTACCATATACAGCAGCAGCACCCTGCATAGCAACTCCGGCATTCATCAAAAATCTTTTTTCAGGGTTATTATACGTATACAGTGTCTGGTCAATTTCTGACATATATTGTAACCTTGTAGTACCCATTTCAGAAGATTTCAAATTCTTTTCATCAAATCTGTTAACATCACTATCGTGAATATAACCGGCACCAAGTCTTTGTTTAAATGTTAAATCCATATTTTTGCCAAGAAAATTTCTTTTTCTGACACCATCACGAAAAACAAATTCAGTCATATATTTTGCCATACGGGAACCTAACCACCAGTTATCCATATAAGAATTCATCCCGTACTGCATAAAGAATTTGTCATCAAACTGCTGCGCGCCTCGTAATACAAAAATATCTTCAGCTGAACCGTACATCATTTCAGTAAAGTTTGTACCGCTTCTATACTTTAACGCACCGCCTATGCCAAAGCCGTCTTTATAATTCAAAAATGGTATAGCCTTAATGGTAGCTCCATTAGGTACATCAAATACAAACCCCGGACCGGCAAACATACCAATTCTTGAACGTGAGCCAAATTCAGGATAGTTCGCTTCAAAATATTCATGTTTTTTGTTTGTATGAGCGGTCAAAGAGCGGATATGTCTTAAGGTAAAATCATTATACTTTATATCAGCCTCTTTAACTGTAATCAAATCATGGTTTTTCTTTGCATTTACAGAAATTTCTTTTGCTACCACTTTAATCTTAGCATTTCCGCTAGGGTCAAGATAGGAGCGGTCCTCATCCAAAATCTGCATTTGAGAAAAGTCAGAGCCGATTATACGGGTTTTAAATCTAAGCATAAACGACTTTTCAGCATACATTTTACCATCTTCCAGAACTATAAGATTATCACCGGCATTAGCCTTTTTCGCCCTGATTACCATATTCATCTTATCAGCCTTCATATTGGTAATCAAAGAAGTTTCTTCGTTCATATTAATCTGAATAAAGTCGCCGTATATAGAAGAGCCGTCTTTTATGAGCTCTACGTTATCATATGCTTTAATAATATTAGTAACCGTATTATAAACAAGTTTATCAGCCTTTAAAGTAACCCCTTGCGGAGGGAAGTACAATACAGGATGACCTGTTGCTTCAATTTCATTACGGTCTTCATAATAATTCATCACATCGCAATCCAGCTGTGCATCTTTTTCTGCAACAACCTGTTTTACGCCGCCAGAAAGTTCAAGAGTTTCCGGAGATTTTTCCGGTTCTGTATCTTTTTTTATATCCTGAGCCGGTTTTTCTTCTTCTTTTTCAACAGATTGGTCATCTTTATTTTTCTTTCTGTGCCAGAAAGCGAATTTCTTTTTTGGCTTTACCTCTTCGTTGTCGGAGGATTCAACATTCATTATTTTTTTGAGATTTCTGTCAGTAAGCTCTTCCAGAGATTCAACATCATCACCATCTTCAGCTTCCATCTCTTTCATTAACTCTTTTTGGAGTTCCTGCTGCTCTTTTAACTCGTCTTCATGAGCTTTAATCTTATAATAATTAGTAAGCTTTATACGAAGCTGTTTGAACAACGGCATCCCTTGCGCGCTTGCACCCATTGACCTGCCGACCATACGGGTAATATCCTCATCCCCGTTAGCATTTATCTTTTTAGGCTTGACTTCTTCTTTTTGGGTATAATTGACATCAGGAAGTGGTACGGTTGAAGGAATAAACATCTGATCCTGCATCCTTTGCAGTTCCTTAATATTCTTTTCATACTCTTTATCGTCATCTGCAAATACAGGTGACGCAACACTTAAAGCTATTAAAGATATTATTAGAAACTTTTTCAAAATCTATTCCTTATTAAATATAATTTAACGGGTTATTAGGTTTTCCGTTAATTCTCACTTCAAAGTGGCAGTGAGGACCGGTACTGTAACCGGTTGTTCCCTCAAGACCGATTACCTGCCCTTTAGAAACAGACTGCCCTGCATTGACTTTTGTAGTAGACATATGTGCATACAGAGTAGTTGTAGGATGTCCGTTAATTGTACCATGGTCGATAATAACAACCTTTCCGTAACCGCCGTACCAGCCTGAATAAATTACACGGCCTGCATTTGAGGCTCTGATACTTCCGAGGTTAGGACCGCCAATATCAACACCGGAGTGGAAAGTCCGGCTCTTAAATATAGGGTGGGTTCTCCAGCCGAAAGGTGATGTAATTCTGCCGGCAATAGGCTTCATAAAACCGCTGGATGAAACTTTTACAGTTGAATGCCCGTAACTTTTGCTAATCATATTCTGCAAACTTGCAGACTGCCTTGCAAGCTCTCTTTCTGAACGTTCGTATGCAGCCCTGTCAGTTTTCAAACGATTAATCATATTCTGATTCTGGGCAATAGCTCTTTGAATTGTCCTCTGCTGAGAGTTTATATCTTCAATTGTCTGCGCAAGATAACGTCTTTGCGCTTCTATATCAGCTTTCATCTTAGCAATCTTAGCAGCTTTTGTTTTCAAAGCCATCATACGTTTGTAGTCATTTTTAATGATAATTCTTTCAAAATAAATTATATCAAGAAGCCCGTTAAGGTCTTTAGCGTTCAAAAGAAGCTCAAACATGCCGGTACGCTGATTTTTGTAAACCATTCTTATCCGGTTTTTCATCTGGGCATCTACCTTATTAAACTCGGACATTGAAACATTATAATCAGCTTCCATCTGCTTCAAACGGGATTCCATTGAGCTGTATTGCTGTTTTGAAATCTGGAGATTGTTTGAGGTAGTTTCAAGCTTGCGCTGGTTGTTAACAAGCTTGCTTTTTTCTTGTTTTTCTCTAATTTTAAGAGTTTTAATTTTTTCCTGGGTATGCTTCATTTTCTGGTTAATTGTTTTGAGATTAGAGGCGGAATATGCACTATTCGACACGCCCAATACCAGAATAAATGCCGACAGAAAATATATAGTTATCTTTTTCAGGAAATTTGTTATATACACTATTTACCTATCTGATTATAAGAGGAAGCATCATCAAACCGACAGTCCACGCTATAAATGTAACTGCAATTATCCCAACAATAAGTCTTTGATGTTTTCTGAAAAATTCCATACCTTTCCCCTCGTTAACTACTTAATATTGTACTATCAAAAAAATTAAAGTGCAATTATTTAAATAAAATTTGCAAAATATTTTAAAATCATTTAATATAGCGTGTATGAGCATAGATTTTCTGGATAGCGGAATTGATAACAAGAGTTTTTTAAAACCTGACAGAAGCGGCATAAATCCGTTTCTGCTTGAGAATAACACAAAACAAATTAATGAAATTATACAGTTTTTTCAGGGCGAAAACAAACTTTTGCTTGTCAATGGATTTCTGGGTACAGGCAAAACCAGAATTGTCGATCACGCAGCAAAATTTTTAAATACGCAAACAGTAACATTAAAATATAATTGTTTTGAAACAACTATTCTTGATGATATTCTCTTATCATTCTTTGATGATTTTAAAAATCTTACTGTACAGAATATCATAAGGCAGCCGCGTGCAAAGTATGAAAATTTTACACAGAAAGTCGAAGCATATTTTGATTCTATAGAAAATCCTGTTTTGATAATAATCAATTCATTTGAATCTGTTTTAAAAGACAATAAACAAGAAATTCTGGATTTTCTGTTTCATCTTGCATCAAGAAAAAACATTAAAATAATACTAATTGCCAGAGTATTTTCAAATGATGATTTTGAAGGGAAAATTTCCTACAGCAGAGTAAATATTCTTGCGCTGGACAAATCAATATTTGAAAAATTCCTCCGCTCACAGGGAATAAAACTTATCGGACCTGTTTCTGATGAATTATATAAATATTCAAGAGGATACTTCTTTTATACCGATCTCACAACAAAGATTATTAATGCCAGAAAGTTAAGCCTGTTTGACTTTTTAAAAGGGTATACAAAAAGCTTTCTTTCATATAATGACTTTATCTTGAGAGAAGCTATGTCGTTTGTTGATCCGGTAAGCGGACACCTGTTCAGGTTCCTGACAATTATGAGGCATCCCGTAAGCCTGCGCCTGCTGATGACAATAGGGCTGTATAACGAAGATAGAATCAGGTACTTTCTTGCAAATGAAATTCTTTCAGCAGAAAAGAGTATGGTCTATCTACAGGATTACTTTAAAGAGATTTCACAAAATTCAATTTCAGATACTGTTGCAATAAAACTGCATAAGGCGTGCGTTGATCTGTATAATACCCAGCTGCCTCTGAAACCGTTTGAAAGGGATTTGCTTATTTCAAGACAGACAATGCGCTCAGAAATTGAATATCATAGCATGTTCATTCCTCAAAAACCGTTTATTAACCCGGTAAGCAATGCGGCAATCAGCTCTGCCGGATATGCAGCCGAAACCTTGCAGCACAGACAGGAAGAACATCCTACTGAAAAGCAGCAGGCAGATACTAAAGAAGAAAAGATTAAAAATATTACATTTATATTTGATTCAGAAGAAGATGAGCAAAAGGTTTTAACAGAAATCGCAGAGTCGATTAACAAGTTTATTGACTATTCCAATAAAACACTAACCCCAGAAGATGATGAACTTTCCCTGACAGGTCTGCTTAATGCTGCAAAAAATGCTGAAAATGAATATAATTACAAAAAAGCCGTTGCATACTGCCAGAGAGCATTACTGTTAAAAGATGATGACGACTTCTACACATTACTTCCGGCTATCTACACAAAGCTGGCACAAAATTACCAGCAGCTTTCAGATTGGTTTAATTCGTTAAGGTATTACGATTTAGCGCTTGAATTCTATACTTCCGCAAGCGATATTGAAAAAATCAACGAAATGAAACTTTCCATTGCAAATATATTTTACATAACTTTCAAACATGATAAGGCAAAACTTCTTTTAAAAGATATTCTTGAAACACAGAATATTTCAAATGAATTAAAAATCAAAGCCAATTTAGCAATGGGAGCTTTAAGCAGTGATGACATCCGGACCTCCTATGTGTGCTATAAAACGGCATTAAGCCTTATAGAGCCTCTTACAGATAAAAAAGTGCTTGCCGAGTTGTATTTTAAATATGCACTTTGCTGCGATGACTTGGATGAAACAGAAACAGCAGTTATATATTACAAAAAATGTATTGATATAGATAAAAATAATCCTCACCTGTCATCTGCAATGTCAAATCTTGCGCTGATATTTGATGAAACAGATATGCCGGAGCTTGCCCGTAAATACTACGCAGAAAGCCTGAAAATAGATGAAGATGCCCAAAATAATAATGGAATTTATATTTCATCAATGAAACTTGCAGAACTTAACCGGAGCAAATCCCCGGAAAAAACAGTTGAATATTACCAGAAAGCAATAAACAGCGCAAAAGCTTTAAACGAAGTTTTTTATCTTACATCAGCCTACTTAGAACTCGGAGATTTCTATAGCAGCCACAAAAAGATAAAGTTTGCACTGAAAAACTATCTTCATGCACTTAATTCTGCACAAAACCATTTTTCACAGGATAATATTTCAAAAATCGAACAGCGGATTACTGATATAAAAATCAGGCTGGGAAGCAAATACGATGAATTGGAAAAAGAGATAAAACATGAAAACTAAAGATTATTTTAATGATTATATAAAAGTATTTTTGGAACAAAATGCTAAATTAAATTTAATATCAAAAAATGATGAAAAATTCCTATGGGAAAAACACATTTTTGACAGCCTTTCCATAGAAAAATTTTTTGAAAAATACGGCAATAATTTTAAAACCCTCCTGGATTTCGGAACAGGCGGAGGCTTTCCCTCAGTTCCTGTTGCACTTGCGTATCCGGAACTCCCGGTCACTGCACTGGATAGTATAGGAAAAAAAATTAATGCGGTAACAGAAATAAAAGAAGCTCTGCATATTGATAATCTCACAACAGTCTGCTCCAGAGTAGAGAATTTTGACGGAAAGTTTGATATAGTAACAACCAGAGCAGTAGCTTCCCTTGATAAAATTATTCACTACGCTATTCCAAAACTAAAAAATGACGGCTATTTTGTAGCATACAAATCTATTAAAGCTGCTGAAGAGATAAAAGAAGCGCAAAAAAGCTTACAGAAATTCAAAGCAAAAGTTATTGATATTATTGAATATGAACTTCCTCTTGAGCAAAATCATACTCGAAATCTTGTAATAATAAAGAAGTATTAAAAATATCACACTTGCTGAAAAAATTTATAGCACAGACTTTCTTGTGATTTTTGCCTGCTTAATGCAGCTTATGAAGCTTAAGCGGGCTGGAGTTATAGGACATACATAATAAATTGTAAAAAGTACACGTAATCCTTAATTACACAAACAGCTTAATTGACAGAGAATAAAAATAAAAAAAACCACTCATTTCTGAGTGGGTCGTTTTCTGCATCCTAATGGTCTCTTTTAGTGTTTATTATTTAGGAGTTTATATGTTTTTGGGGTTAATGAATCTATTTATATTTAGTGTTTCGACTACACTTAAATCTTATGTACTTATTATTACACATAACATTTTAAATGTCAACTAAATGATTAGATAAATTTTATTCAATTCTTGAAAATCCGCAATATAGTGTAGATTTTACACTTTACAAAACTTAATAATGTGTTATAAATTTAGAAATTTGGGTATGGTATTAACAAAAGCAGATTTACACATCAAATATTAACAAATGTAAACTTCCCCTTATAAATATAGCAATTTTCTTAAGAGTATATACTTTATATATATAAGAGTATAAAGGAAAAAGGCAAATATCATGAATCCAAATGATAACCTAACGGTTAACAAGGTTGGCGCGCCAAAAACAGAGGCAGCCGAACCAATAGCAAGCTATTCAGCAGCAGCTGCAGAAAGCGGTATGCGTATACAGGATCCAGCAACAAATCCGCTTACCCCCGGCAGAACCACGCAGACACAGGCTGCTGCAAGACCTTATGATGCAAACTTCGGGTCCATAACAATGGGATTTTCATTGAAAGACGCGTTTACATCAATGGGATATTACAATGTAACCGGCTTGGATCCAATGAGCGGCACTCACCTGAACGGCTCTTTTGAATACCAGAACAGTGCCGGCAGAAACCTTAACCTTGCAGGATAAAAATATTAAAAAGCCCCGCCAATGAAGGCAGGGCTTTTATATTATATTAATTAAATTTATGCTTTTACTAAAGATTTTGATTTTTCAATACAATCAATCAAAGTTTTAGCAACAGTTCTTTGTTCTTCTTCTGTAAGTTCAGGGAACATCGGAAGAGAAACAACCATTTCTGTATTCTTTTCAGTTACAGGAAGCGAGCCTTTTCCAACGCCAAGATATGCGTGAACTTTCTGCAAATGAAGCGGAACCGGATAGTAAAGCATTGCACCTATTCCGTTTTCCTGAAGCATTTTATGAACTTCATCGCGGTTAGGGATTTTAACTGTGTACTGGTGGTAAACACAGTATGTATCTTCTAATTCCTTAGGAGTTTGAATATCCGGACAGTCTGCAAACAGTTTATTATAATAATAAGCATGTTCACGTCTTTTTTCATTCCATTCCTTAATATGAGGAAGTTTAACTCTCAAAATTGCAGACTGGATTTCGTCTAATCTGCTGTTAACCCCGATTTCATCATGGTAGTAACGAACAGCACCGCCATGGTTTCTTAAAGCTACAGCTCTGTCGCGAAGTTTTTCATCATTAGTCATAAGAAGTCCGCCGTCGCCCATACCGCCTAAATTCTTTGTAGGGTAGAAGCTTAAGCAGCCAAAATCACCGAATGTACCTACCATCTTACCTTTGTATAATGCGCCGATAGCCTGGCAGCAGTCTTCTATAACATGTAAGTTATGTTTTTTAGCAACAGCCATGATTGTATCCATATCACAAGGCTGACCGTAAAGGTGAACAGGAATGATAGCTTTTGTTTTAGGAGTGATTGCAGCTTCAAGCTTTGAAGCATCCATGTTGAATGTATCAGCATCAATATCAACAAAAACAGGTTTAGCACCTACAATACCAATGGCTTCGGTAGTAGCAACAAATGTGAATGCAACTGTAATAACTTCATCACCGGCGCCTATATCCAAAGCTCTCAAAGCGAGATGAAGCGCATCAGTACCAGAGTTAAGTCCAACTGTATATTTACAGCCGATAAAATCAGCAAGTTCTTTTTCAAGTGCTTTTGTATTTGGTCCTAAAATATAAGAGCCTGAACGCAGAACTTCGCAAACAGCTTTTTCAACTTCCGCACCTATTTGTGCGTACTGACGTTTTGAATCTAAAATAGGTATCATAATTCTCTCCTTTTCCATGTACCAGTATAGTAAAAGTTTACCACTGAAAAGGAAAGCTGAACAGAACCTTTACATAAACTTAATACCAGTAAGCATTGCCAGAGAGTACTTTGTTTTCCTTGAACGCTTTATTACAAGGTATGATTAGGCTTAGCGCATAATCACAAATAATTTTTTAAACATTTAAAGTTCTGTTATTAAGAATACATTTTCAAATGACGTTCAATCTGTTTATCAATAATAGATTTTACGGAATCATATTCAGTCTGTAATGCGCTGTGTTCTGTATCAAGACGTTTGAGAACATTATCATACTGCTTATCTTTAGCTTCAATATCTTTTACGGTAGCCTGATACTGAATTTCGGCTTTAGTAATAGCAGCTTCGTTCTGTTCTTCTGAAATATCGGAAGCATTTGTGTAAAGTATTGAAGTCCAGGTAACATCTTCAAGCCCGGAACCGTCTTCTGTAGGCTCTGTAAACTGAACTCTTTCAAGTGTTACAGTACCATTTTCAAGTGCTGCCTGAAGCCAGTCTGCACTGTTATATAAACCGTCTTCCAAAACAGTCCAAAGCAGCTGACCCCCCGGAGTAAGTCCGTTAGCAGGGCTTGTGTCACCGGTTTCTTGTTCACCGAGAGCTGCTTTTGTTTTTTCATCAGCTCTTGCACCGTTATCAAAACCGTCGAGTTCAACTTTATAATCAGATGGTCCGTTCATTCTGTGCCAAAGGTTAATATACCACTGAGCAGCATCTTTATCTGTATATTCAATATCGATTACAGTCATAATTTTTTCAATCTGGTGAAGCTCATTGATTTGTTTTTCCATTTCCTCTTCCCATTCTTGATGGGCTTTTTCATATGCAGGAACATCCGGCTCAACATTGTAAATCATATCGAGCAAAGTCATATCTTCCTGGAATGATCTCATTGAATCTTTAAGAGTTGTATCGTAATCAATGCCAAGGCTGCTGTAATTTTCTACAGCATAATACAAATCAATAACTTTCTGTTTTAAAGTTTTTAACTGAGCATTGCCGGCTGCATCGATATAGTAGTTGCTTAAAAGTTTTTTGTTACGAAGAGCATTCGGATCTGTAGACGGGTCATTAACCATATCCAGCAGTTCATTCATATCAGCTTCATTTTCAGCAGCCATAACTCCGTCTTCACAAACTTTTTGAGAAACCGGAACCATATCAGGAGATTTATTGTTATGGTGAATATTTGAACCTGTTATTTTATTTCCTGCAATACTAATATTGTCACCGAGTGTAGTGGTAAATGATTTTGGGTATCCGGGAACGGGACCAAAAATACTATCAGCATTAGCAGCGTCTTCCGTAAGATCTAATAAGTGAGCCAATACGTGAAGATAACAGTTTGCACCGCCACTTCCGCCCATAGCAGTATTGTAACAAGAAGCTGAAGCATCTCTGAATTTTTGGTACAATTCACTGTTAGGGTCTTTGGTAATAACTACTTTAGTAAAATCAGGCTGCTGAGGCTCTCTGCCGTTTAAGCCGCCAACAGCACCGGTACCGCCGTTGTCCCAGATTTCCCAATCAGGACCCCAGATAGTGGTTGCTTTATCTATGTATTCAGGATTTGGTTTATCAGTTTTGGTTGCTTCTGCAACTCCGTATTTTTCCAAGAAGTCTGCAAGTGTTGCACTGGCAAGATAATTTGCAGCATCAACTTCACTCACCATAATCTGTCCGGCGTTATTAATTACACCATACTGGTTCTTAAGTTCTCCGTATGTTGCAAGAGATACTGCGCTGAGCCTTTGTGTCATCTTATTGCCGGAAGCATCATATGTTGAAAACATCAACTGTGTTGAATTTAACGCATTCATATACTGTGAACTTGCGTCAGATGTTTTTGTTGCAAGGGACATTTTAGCATTAGTAATGGTCTGAGAACGTAATTCGTTATCAGAAAGCCTTGAGGTTATACTCAGTAATCTGGCTTGTGATGCTGCTAAACCCATTGCCTTAAACTTTTTCCTTTCTTATATCTGCTTCGATACACAATGTATGACGGCTATATAGTGCTGAAACTTTAATAAATCCGGAAGTTTTGTAAACAAAAATTTACATATATTTTAACAATTTGCCATTCGCTGTATTATTGCTAACATTGTATTATGATCAGGATTTTATTTGTATCATCAAGAGCCGGGAAAATAAGTCAATACATTTCGCTTTTAGGCAGCAGCAGGTATGAATTTGCTGCGCTTGCTGACGAGGCGCGTGTTATTGATAATATTAGCCTTGCTGCGCCGGATATTATAATCCTTGATACAATTTCCGACAATATAAATTTTAAAAATCTCATAAAAAAAATTAAGTCATTTTCAGAAAACTCTGCAATACTACTTCTTACAGACAAAGATTTTAATAACAGGGATTTAATAAAAAATGCAAACGCTTTTTTACAGGAAGATTTCTCTGATGAAATGATACTTAACACAATAAACATGAATTTAAGAATGCGGGAATCTCTGGAAAGGCTTTCTAATACAAATAAAGATCTTGCAGACAGCTTATACAGGCTGAATGCGCTTTACAGCACAAGCTCGCAGTTTGCAGGAAGTCTTGATAAGAAAAAACTCATAAATTTTATGATTGAAGGTATTGATAAGGCTTTAAGCTTTTCGCTTACCTGCACTTTGTCTTTCTGTACGGAAAATGAGCCGGTTTTGCTGATTAACTCTTTATATGAGCTTTCAGATGAAATCCTTAGTGCATTAAAGCTAAGAACAATTTATCAGTACAAATCTCTGTTTGATAACGGCAAAGCCCCTTATGAGCTTGATGTTAATACTCTTAAAGTTATAAAACATGTGAAATATCCTGCAAACAGATTTACCTTCACGTTGTTTCAGTTTGATAATATGTTTGCACCAATAAGCCTCGGGGATAACTTCTTCGGTTGTGTTGAAATATTTAAAGACGCCCCATTCTCTGCCGAAGACTCAACCTGTTTTCAGACAATTGCCCGGCAGGTAACACTGCCTTTAAAGAGTGCAGCTCTTTATCAGGAAATTAAAGAAACAAACCTTAAACTGGAAAAGCTTGAACGTTTAAAATCAGAATTTATATCAATTGTTTCACACGAACTAAGAACCCCTCTGACATCAATAAAAAATTCTCTTGATATTCTTTTAAGCGGACGATGCGGAGAGGTCACTGAAGCTTCCGAAAAATTTCTTACTATGGCAAAAAGAAATGTCCAGAGGCTTTCAGGAATTATAAACGACTTGCTTGATTTATCAAAAATCGAAGCCGGAAAAATGGATTTTCATTACAAAAATATCAGTATTCACCAGGTTATTGAATATGTAAAATCAGCCCTGTCGGTTGTTGCTAAAGAAAAAGGGCTTACGCTGACAGCAGAAGAAGCAGAAAATCTGCCGGAAATATTTGCAGATTCGCAAAGACTGGAACAGGTACTTACAAATCTTGTTTCAAATGCTATTAAATTTACACCGGAAGGACGAAACATTACAATAAAATCATCTGTAATGAATGCGAAAGATTTGTCTTACAGAGAATGCTTTGCAGAAACACTCAAAAAGCTTGAGGGTGATTATGTAGTAGTTTCGGTTGAGGACGAAGGCATAGGGATTGCAGAAAAAGACCTTCTCCACGTATTTGACAAGTTCGCCCAGATAGAAAATTCACTTTCAAGAAAAGTTGGCGGCTCAGGACTCGGGCTTCCTATTGCCAAACAGCTTCTTGAAGCTCACAAAGGAGCAATCTGGTGTGACAGCGAACCTGAAAAAGGCTCTAAATTTTACTTTGCAATTCCGGTTATACAGGCACTTGTTCATGCCTGACTTATTATGATATAATTTTATTAAGATTAGGTGGAAATATGAAAAAAATTCTCATTGTTGATGATGAACAGGATATTGTAGAAAGCTTAAAATTTGTATTGGAAACTGCGGATTACCTCTGTTACTGTGCTTATAACGGTGAAGACGGTTTAAAGCTTGCCAAAGAACTTATGCCGGACTTAATCATTCTTGATGTTATGATGCCGAAAATTAACGGATATAAAATCAGCAGACTTTTGAAATATGACAAAAAATACCAGAACATTCCGATATTAATGATAACTGCACGTTCACAGGAAGAAGATAAGCTTATTGGTGAAGAAACCGGCGCTGATGAATATATTACAAAGCCGTTTGAGCTTGATACAGTGGTAGATAAGGTTAATCAGTATTTGAAGCAGGCTTAAGATAACATGGAAACTATTACTAACAAAACTCTTGAAAAACTCAAATACGACCTTGTAAGAGCAGGGCTTGTTCCTTATGAAACAATAGAACAGGCTGAAGAAATTGCCAATGCTCAGAATATAAATATTGGACAGGCTCTTATTAATTCAGGGATTTTGACTGAAGAAACTATTATTAAATTTCTGGAGTCAAAACTGCATATCCCTTCAGTAAATTTAGAAGATTATACTCTTGATGAAAACTGCCTTAAGTATATAAGCTATTCTGATGCAAGAAAATACAGAATTATACCGCTTTTTAAAATTGAGGATACTCTTACTGTTGCAATGGCAGATCCTCTTGATTTGTTTGCCATAGATAAAGTTGTAGAAACCGCAGCATGTTCAATTGAGCCGGTTATTGCATCTGAAACAAGCATTTTAAAAAAGATTGATGATTGTTATAAAAACAATTCTACTGTAGGAGAAATATTTACTGACAGCGAATATATAGGATTTGACTGGAGAAATGAGCTCCACAGCGAAGATTTGAGCGATAATCATATACAGAAAATTATCAGAGCAATTTTAAAACAAGCCATTCTGGAAACTGTTCATGAAATAACCTTCCAGCAGGAAGACGAGGGGCTTTGCGTAAACTTCAAAAAAGAAGGTGAATTGTTTAATAAAGGAATTATCCCGAAAGTACTGACTGCTTCTTTTGTTGCAAAATTAAAAATTCTGGCAGAACTTGATCCTTCTGTATCAGAAGTGCCCCAGCTTGGAAAACTCAGCTTTAAAGTTGACGATATTGCAGTAACTGCAAGCATTTCAACATTTCCTACAATTATGGGCGAAAGAATTTTCTTAAAAATATACAAGCCGCCTAAAAAGCTTCAGGAAATCATTAAAACCGAAAAACAGCTAAAAATTATAAATAATGCACTCAACGAACCTGGAATTCTTCTTGTCTGCGGCTCGCCATTAAGCGGTAAGACACATATCATTTATTCGCTTTTGCTGGAAATTGCTTCCAGAAACCAAAATAAAAATATTATGACACTTGAAAGTATTGCAAAATACCATCTTCAAGGTGTAAACCAGTGCGAATTGAATGAAAATATCAGCTTCAATATGGATAAAGCTTCAAGATTTATTGAATTTCAATCTCCGGATATTATTTATCTTGAGGGCGTTAAAACAAAAGACACCTTTGACTATTTTTCAAGCCTTGTTTACGATAACAAAACAATTATTATGGAATTTCTCGCAAATAACATGGAAGATTTACGCAACAAAATGGCATTTTCAGATTTTGAAACCTTAAAATCGCTTATCTCCTGTATGATATTTATCCATTCAAAAGACAGTATCGAAGTTTTTGATAAATCTACTGTACAAAAATATATTGCCTAGAATTTCAAAGGATAGTCATCAGGTATTTTCCAGCCGTTTTGTTGAATTAATGCGGAACAGTATGCTCTTTCATTTGATACGGTTTCTTTGCAGCCGATTGAGCTGTTATTCTTTAGCATTTCTATAGTACCGTCCCAGCTGCGTTTATATGGTTCAAACCCTTTTTTATAATGGTACTTGTTAGAAGCCATATCATCATCCCAAGGCGCAAAGAAAAAGGTAAAATACTTTATGCCGGATAGTTTGATATTATTTACTATAGCTCCTGAATCACTTGTACCATACTCAACAAAGTCTTTTGCATCCGGCCAAAACTGGAAAGACTTCCCATGAAAAAGACAAAGACTGCCGTCTGGAAAATATAGCATAAGATTTCCCGCTACTTTATTTACCTTTACTTCAGTAACTTTCAGATACTCTTTAAGGTATTTATTATACCAGCTCATGGCAGCCGATTGAGTTTTATCAACTTCACCGTCTTCGTCTGTCACAAAATTATCACCTATTGCATCCCAGTATTCTTTTGGTCCGTTATCTTTTTCAGACATCTGCACAGCCTGATTCATAACAGAATAAAATTTTGCCAGGCGCGTTTCTACAACTTTTTTGCGGTAGTGTGCAGTAACATTCGGAATTGTTAATGCCGCAACGATTCCTATAATACCTAATGTTATAAGCACCTCTGCCAATGTAAAACCTCTGTATCTGTAATAAATCTTCATGTGTACCCCGCTTTCTCATGTGGACATAATTATGTCCACATGTACATAATAACTTATATCATGAAAATATGCAAGCTTTTCAACCGGATAAAAAGAAAGAATTTATGCAGGCTCTTGGCAGGGTAATAACAAAACTGCATGCAAAAAGTAAGCGTTCTGCCCGTTCCATTGCATATGAGATAAATATGTCAAAAACAACGCTGCTTCTATCTGAAGCCGGAAAGCTTGATCCACAGTTAACAACATTCTGCAAAATAGCAGAAGCATTTTACATAAAACCTGAAACTCTTTTGCAGATGGTTTATGAAGAATTGCCCGACAACTGGACAATCATAGATGAAAACTGATTAACTTCAGGCAATATAGAAAATCAGATTAATAATAAAATCTGCAAAAAGCATATAAACAGTTGAAAGGATAGCAGCCTGAGTTGTAGAAGTACCAACCTCTTTTGCTCCGCCTTTTGTTTCATACCCCTGAGTTGCACAGACAAGAGCAATAAGCATCCCGAACACCGCTGCTTTTAAAAGGCTTATATAAATATCTTTTGTCGCAAGCCATGCCCAGACAGAATACCAGTATCTTTCCGGATGAAGATTAATTGTAAGATTTGCAACAAGCATTCCTCCGGCAATACCGACAAACTCAGCCAGAAGAACCACCATTGGAACTGTCAGCGCAGCAGCAATAAGACGCGGAGTGAAATAATATCCTACCGGATCGACTTTTAAAGTCTTTATGGCATCCACCTGAGAAGTCACCTGCATATTGGCAATTTCAGCCGAAATAGCAGTCCCGGCCCTTGCACCTATTGCAAGAGCAACAAAGCCCGGAGCAATCTCTCTTATCATAACAATTGTAATAGTTCCGCCAATATAAGCTTCAGCACCGGACATCAGAAACTGTTTTGCAACCTGGATTGTAATTACGGCTGCCGCAATAAAAGCTATAATAAGTGATATAGGAAGTGAATCATAGCTGATTGATGCTGCCTGTGAAATTACAGATGAAAATCTTACCTGACCGCTAAACAGGTATTTAAGACTTTTTATTAGATTTTGGACACATAATCCTAAAAATTTTATCAAATTTAACAACCTCTAATTTAAGCAAGCACCCTCAAATAATTGAGGGTGCGAAACATATTAGTAAACAGGCATACACCAGTGTTTATATTTAGGAACTTTACCCTTAACAATATCGAAGTAAAGCTTTTGAAGTTCTTTAGAAATCGGTCCGACATTTCCATCACCGAGTTTTCTGTTATCAACGCTTGTGATAGGGCTGATTTGAGCACCTGTTCCGCAATAGAAAGCTTCATCAGAAATATAAAGTTCTGTCCTGTCAATGGCTCTTTCTTCGGTTTCTATACCGAGAACATCTCTGGCAATTTCAATAACGGTATTTCTTGTCACACCAACAAGAATATTATCAGTCTTTGTAGTAGTAATAAGCTTATCGTTTTGAACAAGGAACAGATTCATTGCAGAACCTTCTGTAACCTGTCCGTCTTCATCCAACACAACCGCATCATCAAAACCTGCATTATGTGCATCGGTTTTAATCAATGCAGCATTAGCATAAGAACCTGCAACTTTTGCACGCGGAGGAATAGCATTATCACTATTTCTTCTCCAGCTTGATACGCAAACCTTCAAGCCTTTTGATGTGTCAATATAATCTCCCATTTTATTTGTAATAATCAGGAAAGAATCTTCATTATCATACAAACCAGGACCTACCTTCTGTGCTGATTTATAAAGCGTAGGACGCATATAAGCATCTTGTTTGTAATTATTTTTATTTAACAATTTAATAGTAATATCACAATATTCTTCTACAGTATGAGGACTATCCATGCACATAATTTTTGCACTTCTTTGAAGTCTTTCGTAGTGTTCAGGAACTCTGAAGGCATATAACTGTTTCTCTTCTTCATTCCAGTAAGCTCTGATACCTTCAAAAACAGCAGTACCGTATAAGAAAGCGTGTGTTCTTACAGGAATAAATGCTTTTTCTGCTTCAACGTATTTGCCATTCATATAATAAAACTCTGACATACTAACCTCCTTATTCAATACATTAACTATACCACGAAATCGCCAAATATTCCTTAAAGTTAATTTATATTAAAAAAAGCAGGTCTGTTTAGACCTGCTTGATATATATGTGAAGTAATTTTATTATTGAGCATCTCCGGTTCTAACTTTCCAATCTGACAATCTCCATTGACCCTGATATGGGTTAGTGTACATAACACTGTTTTCAATATCGCCAGGACTTAATTCTCCATCAGTGTCAACGCTTGTTCCGGTAATTCTTACCGAACCGTTTTCACTTGAAAGTGTAATAACTCCGGCATCAACCCATTGGGTATCATCTTTAAGTTGATTTTTAAATACATTCCAGTTTGGAGTACCGCTTTCATTAGATACACTCGGATTATTACGAGGCTTAAACTGTCTGATTGTCAGGTTTTGACCATCATTAGAAAGAGTATACTGGTATCTTCTGAAAGCTTCATTTTGACCTAACTTAAGACCATTATCGCCCCATTCGGTTTTAATTTCATCATAAACAATCATTGAACCATCTCTTGATGACTTACCGCCGTTGATATTTTTCATATTCAGTGTATAGTTGTATTCATCATAGTAATTTGTAGATAGAACAAATTTACCATTTTTATCAACAGAAACGCCTAATTCATCCAAGATTTCTTTCTGCTTATCTGGAATAGGAGATTCCCATTCTTCCGGTACTGTAACAACAGGTCCTGGAACTTCAACTTTTATAGTATCATGAACGACCTCTCCAGGTAAGTATAATGTATCGGTATGAATTTCAGGAACTTTTATTGTATCGGTATGAATTTCAGGAACTTTTATTGTAACTGTATCATGGACAACTTTATCCACATATGTTGTATCGTGAATAATTTTATCAATGTAAGTTGTATCATGAACCATAACAGGTTCTTTTATAGTATCGTGTTTAACTACTGTAATTGTTTCCGGAGGAAGAGTAATCTCTTTGTATTCGGTTATTGTATCTCTAGGTAGTTCAATTTCATAATTATGAGTTTCATCAAGTATATCGTCAGTACAGCTTGTCATAGCCATTGGTGAAGCAACTGTTCCAACAGCAGCTAAAGCTTTTGTTCCCGGACTAGACAGTACTGTTTTTGCAGTAGCAGCTAACCCGGCAGTACCGCCTAATGCTTCTGCAACATATGCACCGGTAGCAACTGCAGCTGCGCCTGCCCATACTTTTTCGGTTGTACCCTGAGGCAGCCCGATTACAGCATCCATAGAAGCAAACCCTCTGCGGGTTCTGCCAACGACAGCATCTGCAATGGCTCCGGCTTTACCGGCAACACCTTTTGCATCAGCTACAGGGGCAAAATCATCTTTCCAGCCTTGAATCCATTTTCCAAGAGCTGAATTATCACGCTTATTCTGGGCATCTAATCTTTTCATAGTTGCCATTAATTCAGCATCCTGTTTTTTCTCATATTCAGCACGTTCTTGTGGTGTCATTTTAGCCATTTTGGCTCGTTCTTCTTCTGCTGCTTTTTGAGCTTTATCCAGAATAGACTGCATTTCTGGCGAGTATTGCGATTTCTTTTTACCTGTTAATGAATCAATAAAATCCAAAGGATTTTGTGACTGGGGTTTTACACCGCCGGTCATATCTACTTCTACTTTTTTAGGTTTTTCCTCTGCTTTCTTTGTCTTTTGTTGCACATCCACTTGAGCTGCTTGGACTTTTCCAGTTTTGTCTACTGTCATAAAATTACTCCTTTGCTTTATACTTCACATTTATATATTTCATATATCAATATAAAGTATTTTTTATATCAGAAATTTCATGACATATTTCTGGTAAAATAGCAGAATATCAAGCTATTACTACAAAGCAGGCAATTTAAATCCAACTTTACAAAAGTTAATAAAATTAGCCTTTACTAAGCCTGCTAAGCTGGATAAATTTCTTGGCATCATTGATTGGAATGGCAAAACCAATGCCTATATTTGAGATATTATTATCCGGATTATAGATAGATTGGTTAATACCTATGACTTCTCCGGCAGAATTTAAGAGTGGACCTCCGGAACATCCCGGGTTAATCGCTGCATCTGTTTGGATTTTATTTTTTGTATAGTCAATTCTGGAAATTATGCCCTGAGTTAAAGTTCCGGCAAAGCCAAAAGGGTTGCCGATTGCAAGGACTCGCTGCCCTACTTTAATATTCTCTGAATCACCAAATTTTACTGTTTTTAATGCGGTTTTAGGCTCAATTTTCAAGAGTGCAAGATCTTTGTTTTTCCCCATTTTAGAAATTACTTTGGCACTATATGTCTGCCCGTTATACATTGTTACTTCCACATTCCTGCATCCGTCAACCACATGCGAACCCGTAAGTATAACACCGTCAGAAGTTACAATGCAGCCTGTACCGGCAGAAACACCGTCATCTAATTGAGCCTCAATAGCAACAATAGCAGGGTTAATCTTTTCGTATACACTAATATTTATCTGTTCATCGTTGGCATAATTAACTGCCAGGGCACAAGGCTGCTGGAAAATACCTACTCCCGCAATCATTAACGCTATTACAAACTCTTTTACTTTCATAGTTCTTCACCTCGTTAATATTATTATTTCAGGTTTGGTGCGCTTGTCACTTGCTCTCAAAAAAAAATCACGGTTAGTTATTGATATTATTAAAATTTTAATGTATAATTCAGGAAAAATAAAAAAGATAATAGTAAACCACATTATAAAAGGAGAAAAAAATGAGCAGAATTGAATCATTTAAACAAGACCTGGCTGAAAAAAGAGCTGTAAAAATTATTGCAGGTATCGACAATTTTGATATTGAAAATGTAAAAAAAGTAGTTATGGCTGCTGAACAAGCAGGAGCAAGCGCTGTTGATATTTGCGCTGATGAAAATATCGTAAGAGAAATCAGAAATATGACAGAATTACCATTATTTGTATCTTCTGTAGTTCCTGAAGAACTGGCAAGAGCAGTTGAGCTTGGAGCTGATGCGATTGAACTTGGAAACTTTGATGTTTTATACAAAAAAGGCGCATCTTTCTCTAAAGAAGATGTTCTTGCTCTTGTAAAAAGAACTCTTGAAATCATCGACAGCAGAGTATTTTTCAGTGTTACTATCCCTGGAGAAATCTCTATTTCAGAACAAATTGATCTTGCAAGAGAACTTGAAGCTATGGGTATTGACTTAATCCAGACAGAAGGTCATTTTGCATCAGAACAACCGGCTAACGGTGTTAGAGGTTTAATGGAAAGAGCACAGTTAACACTTTCTAATACAATTGAGCTTTCAAGAAACGTTGAAATGCCTGTTATGACTGCTACAGGCATCAACCCGACAACTGCACCGTTTGCATTTGCAGCTGGTGCTAGCGCTATTGGATGCGGTTCTTGTATTAATAAAATGAACTCTGAAATCTCTATGATAGCTACAGCAAAACAATTAGTTGAAATTGCTTCAAGAAATGCAGAAAAAGTTGCAGCTCTTGTATAAGAGAAATTCATATAATTACAAAAAGGCCTCTGTTTTAATACAGAGGCTTTTTTAATGCCGAAAACTACACAAATATTAACATGTAATAGCATTTTTTTTACATTTTAAATAGAATGTTATCATTAGGGAGATGAAGTATGGAAATAATTTTGGATATATTATATTTATTCGTTGCAGCTTACACATTGTATTTTTTGGCTCTGGCATTAAGAAACCTGAATGATACATCTTTTAAACGTGAAAAAAGATATTCACAGTATGAGGAGAAAGATAATCTTGCAGTTGTTATATATTCGCATAACAACAAACGCACTCTGGAAAATCTTGTTAGAGAATTAAAAATGCAGGATTATCCTATAAACAATTTTAAAGTATTTGCAATACTGGACAATTGTTCAGACGGCTCGCAGGAACTCTTTGTCAATGACAGCTTTGTACATGTTATCGATGTAAAAGGTGTAGGAACTATCGGAAAAGATCAGGCAATTTCTATACTTCTTGAACAGCTTTCACACGATGGTTTAATTGATTCATATGTATTTATTGACGGCGACAGAAGTATTGCACCGGACTTTTTAACAACTGTAAATGCCGCATTATCAAAGGCACATGTTATATCCGGCGAAACAATTATTGATATGAAAAATCTTGGACCGGTTGACAGGGTTAAGGCTGCTTACCAGAAATATCATATGAATTTTATCAGAAAAGCACGTTCTTTGTTCGGACTGGCTTCACAGGCTGATTCCGGTGTGTTTATAATAAAACAGGAAATTGTAAAACAAATCGGCGATGTTGATTTTAAAGATATTAATACAGAGTTAAAATACAGCCTGCTGTTATCAAAAATTAAATTCAAATGTACATATAATCCGAATATACAAACAGTTGTAGATTCTGCAAATTATATTTTTAGAAAGCCAAGACTTTCTTACAGGCTAAATCTTTTCAAAAACTGTATTCCTGAATTATTTTCAACAAATTTTACATTCACTGAACACGCCTTATCATTACTTTATCCAAACATATGGCTTGTTTTAATCATTTATTTTGCAGTATTAAAACATTCTCTCTATTATCAGTTTATTATTGATTTTAAATTTGTTCTGCTTTCATTTATAATACTTGCGGCTGCATTCTGCCTGAGTTTAATAAATGCAAAACTTACTATAAAAGAAATAGGTTACCTGTGTTTATACCCGTTATACTCCTTCTGCCACATAATAAATAACCTTCCACCGGTGAGAAAAATAAGAAACAAAATAAGAGGAACAGAAGACCTTCCTCAAGGTACTGAAAAAATGGTTGTTGATGTTGTGGTAAATACCGGAAAAGCAGATTTAAACTGTAAACTGGAATTTATTTCTGAAAAAGGTTTGTGCAAAGTCAGATTTATCTTCAAAAATAAAAAATACACAACCTCAAGCCATATAAGAATGATAGATGCTTTGCAGGAATTAAAAATGAAACTTGATGACTATGGATTTATCCTGAGAATTTGCAGCTGCTGCTCGCATTACAAACCTTGTGTTGATGGTTCTACCAATATGTTGAAAGGGGTCTGCATAAATGACTATCCGGCACCATCATTGAATGAACCTAAAAATACTCTTATATGGAATACCTGTACAAACTTTACACCTGCAAAACTAAACAGCCTTATCTCAGAGATGATTAGTCAAGGTAAGAGCGCGGAATAACCTCACTTATCATATATAAAGAACCGCACACTATTGTTATGGTGTGCTC
>HF989705.1:0-1871 GCA_000431315.1 Brachyspira sp. CAG:484 | reverse complement strand
CTCTTCTTTTGGCAGGTTATCAATTGATAAAAATTCTTTTGCATCTTCAAAAGGACAGGCAGATTTTAACTCTTCATATGATGCAGAATTAGCGTGGGAAAAATGGTTAAGATAAATTTCATCATTCTTTTCAAATAAAATTTGCATCATTTTAGGATAATCTTTATTTTTCAGGCAGCCGAATACAAATCTGCGTTTTTTATCAGGATAATAAAAATCAAGACTTTCTTTTAAAGCAAGTGCTCCGTTCGGATTATGTGCGCCGTCAACAATTATATTATAGTTTTCCAGCAGTTGAAATCTTCCCGGATGATGCGCATTTCTCAGACCTTGAAGAATTGCTGAACCGGAAATATTAGGATAAACAAGTCTTACTGCTGCCAGAGCGAGTGAAAGGTTTTCCTGCTGGTAAGTGCCTTTTAATGCAAGTTCTGTTGTATCTTCAAACGGGGCAACCATAAGCAAAAGCGAGTTACATTCATCAGCCTTATCCCTTACAGCCTCATATCCTTCACAGGTCACTACCGGACATCCTTTTTTAATAATTCCTGCTTTTTCAAAAGCTATCTTATCTTTAGTATTTCCCAGCCGTTCTGTATGATCAAGGTCAATATGTGTAATAACCGCACACAAATTTTCTTTTATAACATTTGTCGCATCAAATCTTCCGCCTAAACCTGTTTCGAGAACAACAACTTCAACATTGTTTTCCGCAAAATATTTGAACATCACAACAGTAAGTATCTCGAACTCTGTGAGATGAATATTATTTTCATCTGCAATTTTACATATATCAAAAACAAGGCGGGCAAAGTCTGCCTTAGATATATCAACTCCGTTAATTTTAATTCTCTCGGTATAATCAAACAAATGAGGTGATGTAAATAAGCCTGTTTTTATGCCTGCAGCCTCTAAAACAGACGAAATAACAGCACAAACAGACCCTTTACCGTTGGTACCGGCAACATGAAAATATTTCAGACTGTCTTGAGGATTTCCCAGCAGCTCCAGCACTGAAGAAACCCGTTCCAGCCCGAGATTTATATAAAACTTTCCCTGAGAAGTCAAAAGCTCAACTGCATCTTTGTATTCATTATTCATACCCTAAAGTTAAATCAAACGAAGAAGATTATCAAGCTTTTAAAATTTATAAGGGTAATCTTCCGGAATTTTCCAGTTATTATACTGGATTAATGCAGTACAATAATGCTGAGTATTAGGATTATTAAGCCTGCATCCGTAGGTTCCATTTATCAGCTTTTCTCTTGTACCATCCCAGCTAAACTTATACGGTTCTATAGGCGCCCACTTTTTATTTGTATTGTAATTTATAAAAAATGTAAAACAGTCCTTCCCTAATATAGATGTTTCTCTATTTGCATATGGATAAAAATACAAGTGTATGGAACTTACATTAGTATTCGGGTCTGTACCGGGAGCATAATGATTAAATATTTTAAATTTTGAACCGTCCGCCAAATAAACAAATAAAACGCCATCCCCACGCTCGGTTTTTAAGGTCTTTACATAAGGTCGAAAATACTTATTATACCACTCTTCCATATTTTTACTGTTATAACCTGCAAAAGAATTACCCCAGTATTGAAATTCTCCGTATTTTTGTTCAGAAAGTGTTACAGCCTGATTCATTATTGTGTAAAATTTTTTTAAACGGGTTTCAACGACCTGATTCCTGTATTTCTGCACCAAAGCAGGCAGTGTCATTGAAGCAACAATACCAATTATACCGAGAGTAATCAATACCTCAGCCAAAGTGAACCCATATCCATGGTCATTATTTTTAACGACGCCAAATGGTTTGATACCTGCGCCAATACCTCTTAAGGAGCTTAAACTACTCTGCCCCCCCC
>HF989704.1 GCA_000431315.1 Brachyspira sp. CAG:484 | reverse complement strand
TCTAACATGTTTTCCTCTGCTTTTTTATTATAAAGTATTTTTTATATTTCTACAACCCTAGTGAATAATTTTGTTATTATCATCTACCATTACTATTGTAGGGGCATACCCTTCCATCTTGTGGGTTTTAAGGTAAGCATATGATATAATAATGACTTTATCTCCCGGCTGAACTTTTCTGGCAGCTGCACCATTAAGGCATATACACCCTGAGCCTGGTTCGCCTTTTATTACATATGTTTGGAACCTTTCTCCATTGTTTATATCAAGTATATCAACTTTCTGCCACTCTTTTATCTTTGCGGCATTCATTAATTCTTCATCTATAGTAATTGATCCCACATAATTCAAATTAGCATCTGTAACTGTTGCTCTGTGTATTTTTGAAAATAAAAATTCTTGTAACATCTTTTCTACCTCACAGCAATTTTATATCAAACAAATTTAAATAACAAACATAATAAAAAACGACTTCTCAAGAAGTCGTAAAGGGGAAATAGGGAAAAAATAGG
>HF989703.1 GCA_000431315.1 Brachyspira sp. CAG:484 | reverse complement strand
GGGGGGGGGGCTTAGCTCCTAATAGCTTGATTTATACCGGCTTTATGTCCTGTATTCATTTTAAGGAGGGACTATGCAGCTGGTAAAATTAATGGGCGGACTGGGGAACCAAATGTTTCAGTACGCATTTGCTAAGGCTCTTGGTGATAAAAATATTCTCTTTTACGGAGATTACAAAAAACATTCTTTAAGAAAAGTTGAACTTAATCGTTTTAAATGCAAAGCAGTTTATATACCGCGTGAGTTATTTAAATATTTAAAATTCGTTTTTACTAAGTTTGATAAAATAGAATATATGCGTTCAGGCATATATGTTCCTGAATACTTAAACAGGGATGGCAACCATATCTATATAGGATTTTGGCAGACAGAAAAGTATTTTAAACAAATAAGACCCCGGCTGCTTAAAGACTTTACTCCACGCAAAAAATTAGACAGGGAAAATGCCGGCATAATATCTAAAATGCAGCAGATAAACTCGGTTTCTGTTCATATTAGAAGGACTGACTACGTTGATGAAAGTCATATATATGGTGATACAAATCTTGATTACTACAAACGCGCAATTGAATATATTTCTTCAAAAATAGAAAATCCGGAATTCTTTTTCTTTTCCGATGATATGGCTTATGTGAAGGAAAAGTTTGCCGGTTTAAAATTTCCGCATTCATTTATCGATATAAATTCAGGCAATAATTCATATAAAGACTTAATCCTTATGAAAAACTGCAAGCATAACATTATTGCTAATTCTACATTTTCCTGGTGGGGAGCATGGCTGAATGAAAATGAAGAGAAAATAGTTATTGCCCCGGCAAAATGGTTTGTTACCGGAGAAAATGATAAAGATATTGTACCTGATGAGTGGATTAAACTTTAAACATCTCTCAATTCAATATAATCATGCAGCGCCGCCTGCCAGCTGCGGCAAAGGCTTTCATTATCCATAACGCTATATTGCGGGCGCATTGCAGGGCGGGGAAAATCTTCAGTTTTGCAAGGTTTTAAATTAACGCTTAAACCGGTCTGATTAAAGATTTCCTGCGCAAATCCATGCCAGCTTGTGCTGCCTGATCCGCATACATGATAAGTTCCGTACGGTTTTGAGAGTAATTTTAAAATTCCATTAGCAAGTTCAACTGTCCATGTCGGGCAGCCTGTTTGGTCATCAACAACTTTTACTTCCTTCTGTTGCCCTGCCAACTCAAGCATTGTTTCAACAAAGTTCCTGCCATAATGACCGTAAAGCCAGCTGGTACGGACAATATAATATTTATTACAGTATTTTTTAACAGCATCTTCTCCGGCTAGTTTTGTTTTCCCGTATACATTTATAGGATTTGGTAAATCATCCGGTTTGTATGGCTCTTTTTTGGAGCCGTCAAAAACGTAATCGGTCGAAATATACACAAGAGGGATTTCTAACTTTCCGCAAATTTTTGCTAAATTTTCAGTTCCTTTAACATTTATAAGCTCTGCCTGTGCAGGTTCTTCTTCAGCTTTATCAACGTTTGTGTACGCAGCACAGTGAATGACAACATCGGGATGAACATCACTGATTGCACCGGTTACTGCATTTTCATCAGTAATATCAAGTGTATCAACATCGGTTTCTATCACAAAAGCCCCGACGTCCTCCAGTATCGGACACAAATCCTGTCCTAACATTCCGTTTGCGCCTGTAACTAAAATCTTCATTGGAACAACCCCGTATTTTTCTTATCAATAACCTTATTAAGCCAGTGCTTGTTATTCAGGTACCAGTCAATTGTAAGCAGAATACCCTCTTCAAAAGTTGTTGAAGGCTCCCAGCCAAGTTCGTTTCTTATCTTGTCATTACAAATGGCATAACGTCTGTCATGCCCAAGACGATCTTCAACATATTCAATAGAATTTTCATCTTTATTCAAAGCTTCAATTATAAGTTTTGTAATTTCAAGATTAGTTTTTTCATTGTGCCCGCCGACATTATAAATCTCACCCGGCTTGCCTTTATGAAGAACCGTATCCACAGCCGAACAATGGTCGTAAACATATAACCAATCACGGACATTTAGCCCGTCACCATATACAGGAACTTTTTCTCCCCTGAGAAGTTTTGCAATAAAACATGGAATTAACTTTTCAGGATACTGGTACGGTCCGTAGTTGTTGGAACAGCGTGTAATCATGGCAGGCACGCGAAAGGTTTCATGATATGCCCTGACAAGCAAATCCGCGCTTGCTTTTGATGCTGAATAAGGACTGTTCGGAGCAAGGGGGGTTGTTTCTGTAAAATAACCTTCATTACCAAGGCTGCCATAAACTTCATCGGTCGAAATCTGAACAAATCTTTCAATATTAAACTGTTTTGCTGCCTGCAATAAAGTTAATGTACCTTTTACATTGGTTTCAATAAAAATCTCAGGTCCTGTAATAGAGCGGTCTACATGTGTTTCTGCCGCAAAATTCACAATTGCATCCACTCCGGAAACAACGTCAAAAACCACATCCTTATCACAAATATCTCCCTGAACAAACTCGTAGTTAGGGTTATCTTTTACATCATAAAGATTTTCAATATTACCGGCATAGGTAAGCGCATCATAATTAACAATTTTATATTCAGGATAATGCTCCAGCATATACCTTACAAAACAGCTTCCTATAAAACCTGCACCGCCTGTTACAAGTATCTTCATATTAACTCCTCTTTATTTAAATCTTTTAATTTTGGCTGAGCGTTGTCTTTGTCGCTCAAAACAGGATCAAAGTCTATTTCCCAATTAATATTTATATCACTGTCATTCCACAAAACGCCCCTGTCTGCATCAGGATTGTATTCTCCGCTTGCCTTATAGCATAACTCCGCAGTATCTGAAAGGACAACAAAACCATGCGCAAAACCTTTTGGAATAAAAAGCATATGTTTATTTTCTTCTGATAATTCAACTTTTACATACTTTCCATAAGTTTTTGAATTTAACCGGAGGTCAACTGCAACATCATAAATTCTGCCCCTTACACACCTAACAAGTTTTGCCTGACCATATGGTTCTGCCTGATAATGTAAACCTCTTAAGACATGGGCTGAAGATTTAGAATGATTATCCTGATTAAACTCAACATCAATACCGTTTGCTGCAAACTCGGATTTCTTATAAGTTTCCATAAAAAAACCGCGTTTGTCGCCAAAAACCTTCGGCTTAACCAGAATTACTCCATCTATTCTCTGTTTTTCAAATTCAAACGGCATACAAGCTCCTTAATTCTTATTATAACATAAAATCAGGAACATGTTTGTTTCTTATTTCAGCATAATTTCTTCCACTGATTGACCGCCTTTTTCTATAAGTTCACAGACAAAAGTTAGTCCAAGTACGGGAGTTCTTATGTTTTCCCTGTATAGATTAAGATAAAACAAATCATACCCCCATTTGTTTGGACCTTTCAATCCGTTAACATCAAGTCCGAAGAATAGTGAATTATGATTGTAATCAGGATAATTATAAATATAAAGCATAGAACCGTCTTTTAAATTGTATCCTGTTTGTTCATTTATAGGGTGAGAACAGGCGTTATTGAGAACAGTTCCGCCTTCTGCCAGAACCTGAGCTTTGCTTTTGTACACTGGACGACAATGTTGAGCATTATATTTACAGGTATTTACTATCTGATACTGTTCCAGAATTTTTTCCCAAAACTCCTTGCATTCTGAGGTATGATAATCCACACCGTACCTGATTGTATAACACTCATACGGAATTCCGTTTTCAGAATTCACAGTATTTATGGCTGTTTGAAGATTTGCATAAGCTTTTTTAAACTGTGACGTCAAAATTTTTTGCTGGTATTTACCAGTAAGTGCCGGCAAGGTCATGGCTGCAACAATCCCGATAATCCCGAGTGTTATCAAGACCTCTGCAAGAGTAAACGCCCCTGTATTCAAAGGGAAAAAACTTCTGCTAACATAAATTCTATTCATTGTTTATCCTCAAATAATTTTGTGTATTAACTATGTTTAATGGTTTATAAACCTATTTTTTATGATTTTAAACTATTGTAACACTTTAGTCAACCCCATAAAATTAGAACTATGGACAACAAAGAATTTCTAAAAAAGGTAGGGCTTAAACTTAAAGTTATACGGTCTCTCAGAGGAATATCGCAGGATGATATTGTAAATAAGCTCGATATAGATAAAAGTTACTACAGCAAAGTTGAACGCGGCTTGACAAATCCGACGCTGCTTTATATGAAAAATCTTTCGGATTTTCTTGAGGTAAAACTTGAGGATTTGTTGAATTTGAATATGAATATTTAGTTTTTATATCCGATAATAAATATAAAATCTTTTCCTGACGAAAAGAACAGCCAATATTGACAGGAGCAAGCCTTGCTGAGTACAGCGGTTATCCTGGTTTTTCGTGAGTTGATTGCAATTTAGCGGCGAATACAGTTCCGGAACAAATTTGTCCGAAAAAATTCCGCTCACGTTCCTTATCGCGGAATTTTAGAGTGGCGTATTAGACAGCGAAGCTGCGCGCGACGTGCGAAGGCGGGGCGTAAGCAGCGGAGGTCTGCTTTTGACTTATATTATGTCGTACAATTTAAAGCGTATCGTTTGTAAAAAAATAATTACAACGTGGCAGTTTTCTTGTTTTTGTGCTACACTAATGCTATAGAATGACTTGGATAATAAGGAGAAGATTTTGAGCCAGCAGAATATATTTGAAGATGGGAAAATAGTTCCGGTTAATATTAGAGAAGAGATGAAGCGTTGTTATATTGATTACGCAATGTCTGTAATCGTAGGCCGCGCGCTTCCTGATGTACGCGACGGGTTAAAACCTGTTCACAGACGTATTCTTTATGCAATGAACGAACTCGGTATGACACCTGATAAACCGTTTAAAAAGTGTGCACGTATTGTCGGCGAAGTTTTAGGTAAATACCACCCTCATGGTGATAGGTCAGTTTATGAAGCGCTTGTTCGTCTTGCTCAGGATTTTAATACCAGATACCTGGTTGTTGACGGTCATGGAAACTTCGGTTCTGTTGACGGCGACGGAGCGGCTGCTATGCGTTACACTGAAGCCCGTATGCACAAGATTACAACATCTATGCTTGCTGATATTGATTGCGAAACGGTTGAATTTGAACCAAACTTTGATGGCTCGTTACAAGAACCTTCCGTTCTTCCGGTAAGACTTCCTATGCTTTTATTAAACGGCTGCTCAGGTATCGCTGTTGGTATGGCTACAAATATTCCGCCTCACAACCTTGCAGAAGTTGTCGATGGTACAATTGCTTTAATCGACAATCCTAATATCACCGTTCAGGAATTAATGGAATATATTAAAGGTCCTGACTTCCCGACAGCTGCGACTATTATTGGATTAAATGACATTAAGCAGGCTTATGAAACAGGACGCGGCTCTATTAAGATGCAGGCAGTTGCCGGATTTGAAGAAATTGCAGGCGGTGGCGGCAGACAAGCCCGTACGGCAATTGTTATTACCGAAATTCCTTATCAGGTTAACAAGGCTATGCTTATTGAAAAAATTGCAGAACTTGTTAAAGACCAGAGAATTAACGGTATTTCAGACATCCGCGATGAATCAGACCGCGAAGGTATGAGAATTGTTATTGAACTTAAACGTGATGCAAAACCGGATGTTGTTAAAAACAATTTATTCAAATATACCCAGCTTGCAACAACTTTCGGCGTAAACATGCTTGCACTTTGCGGCAAACAGCCTAGGTTAATGAACCTTTATGAAGTGCTTTCTGAATTTGTTGAGCACAGGGTTGAAATTGTTACAAGAAGAACTATTTTCTTCCTGAAAAAAGCAAAAGTCCGCGCTCATATTTTAGCAGGTTTGATAATTGCATTGGGTTCAATTGATGAAGTTATTGAACTTATTAAAACATCAAAAACAACCGATGAAGCCCGCGAAGGTTTGATGTCACGTTTCGGGCTTGATGCGGATCAGGCTAATGCAATCCTTGAAATGCAGTTAAGAAGATTGACAGGATTAGAACAGGATAAAGTTAAGGCTGAGTACGACGAATTATTAAAGAAAATCGCTGAATATGAAGATATTCTTGCCAGCCGCCAGAAAATCCTTGATATTATAAAAGCTGAATTGATTGAAGATAAAGAAAAATACGGCGACGACAGAAAAACCCAAATTCTGCCTGAACAGGGTGAGGTTACTATTGAAGATTTGACACCAAACACACCAATGGCAGTATTTATAACACATCAGGGTTACCTGAAACGTATTTCGCTTGATACTTTTGAACGCCAAAATCGTGCAACTCGCGGTAAATCCGGTATTAAAACAAAAGATGATGATGATATTCAGCATTTCTTTACTGCAATGATGCATGATAAAGTATTGTTCTTCTCTTCTAAAGGAACAGTATACAGCCTGAATGTTTACGACTTCCCTGAAGGCGGACGCCAGGCTAAAGGTTTGCCTATCATTAACGTTCTTCCTATAGATCAGGATGAAAGAATTACGGCAGTAGTTCCGGTAAGCAGCTTCTCACATGAGTTGAATTTGATTATGCTTACTAAAAAAGGTTATATAAAACGTATTGAGCTTGATAACTTCTCCAATATCAGACGCAACGGAATTATTGCTATAGGTCTTGAAGAGGGAGATGAGCTTAACTGGGTAAAACTGGCCACTGCACGTGATGAAATTATTATAGGTACATCCTGCGGTATGGCTATCAGATTCCCGATTGAAGACTTAAGACCTTTAGGCAGAAGCGCCAGAGGGGTTACTTCAATGAAACTTAGAACAGGCGATGAAATTATAGGATGCGATATAGTTCCTCGTGACTATGATGCGGACTTGCTTGTTGTAACTTCAGACGGATTTGGCAAACGTACAAAGCTTTCTGAATTTAGAACACAAAACAGAGGCGGTATCGGGCTTATTGCAACTAAGTTCAAGTCAAATTCCTCAAGACTGGTTGCCTTAACTATCGTAAAAGATTCCGATGATATTATGATGGTAACGGCAAACGGTGTTGTTTCAAGGCTTAATGCCGGTTCAATCAGCTGCCAGGGCAGACCGGCAACCGGTGTACGCGCTCAGAACCTTGTTGATAACGATGTAGTTGTTTCAGTAAACAAAATTGTTAACCCTGATAATGATGAAACCGTTATGAAAGATAATGCCGCAGCAGAGGGGGCAAATAGTTCAGTCGAACAAACAAGTCTTTTAGATGAAAATTAACAATTAAAAGCACCCTATTAAGGGTGCTTTTAAAATAAATTCTTTCTATATTGTTTATCAAAATATTTGTCGAATTTTATTTTCTTAAATTCATTGTTGTATTGAAGAAATTTGTCCTTATTAACTTTAGTTAAAGATTTTGCCTGAATGCCGTTGAAAACATTTCTAATTTCAGCACGTTTTCTCAATAATTCAAGTCTGGTGTGCGGAGTATTTTCTACAATACCAAGCATATCATCAATTGCTTTTTGAGTAGGAATTGATGTTGAATAGGCCTTCCCTACGTAATCAACGGAAGGTTTTAAAGGTTCGTGCTTAAATGCAGCCAGTGCATCTGCGGTACGTTGTTTATTAAAATAACCTTTTGCATCTTTTACGTTACCCCGGGCAACACCTGTGATTTCATTAATCTTTTGCATTGTTGGAATACTCTCTTTTGTAACTTTAGTTGCATATGGAGTGAAGGCTTGCTTGGCTTCTTGCATACGTAGAATTCTTCCTGATGAATTTGTTTCAACTTTTGAGATAATACTTTGTGCCGGTAATCCGGCTTTTTTTGTAACCGCTGCTGTTAGTCCTTTTCCAGCTTTGGTGTGTGAAACATAACTTGCCATTTTTGTGATAATGTTTCCAATCCCCATTTTTACCTTTCCTTTCTTTGCCTTTTTGGCTTTATTTGATTTCCCTTACTTTTTTATAAAAAAATATTAGGCAAAAAAGTTGATACACGGGCATCGCATCCTATCCTATCCTATCCTATCTCAGAGTATAATTGAGTTTCAGCCATTTTAAAATTCAACTTTACATTTTGTTACAATACAAGAAACATTGGAAAATCTCTTACAGACTTGCAAGACAGTTTATATAAATTTTTATAAAAATCGAATACGTTGAAGCGAACATAGTATACACGTAATGCAGATGTAATAAAAAACGGGATTTTAAAAATCCCGTTTTTTCTGCATATTTAATTTGTGGCAATACCAACACCTGTTATATAGTTCTCTTGTTTGAAATACCATGTGGAATGTTTTTCCCCTGTAGTTTCATTAATAAGTTCGCGCCTCATGGTCTGCCAGCTCCCCAATTCTTCATAAACAGGTGTTTCGTCTGAGTATCCGGAGAATTTAGAATAAATTTGCTGCCTGCTGCCGTCCTCTTTAGTTAGGGTAGTAATTTTATAGTGACCATCCTCTGAGTAGCGTACGGCTTCTTCTGTTCCGTCTTTCTTTATAACTACTGAAGAGGCTTGCATAAAATTATCAGGAATACCAAGTGATTGTTCAAATTTATCTATTGTACGAACAAAGCTTTTCATGCCTTCCGCCGCCAGTGCATCTCTGTTTTTTGCAGGATTTGAACGTTCTATATTTGTAATAAACTTATTTCCATACATATCGTTTTCGTAGGTATATGTAACAGAACCTCCATATTTATTTTTAGTGGTAACCCGGCCGCTGCTAGGCTTACCTGCTTTATCAAAATACTGTGTATATTCTGTTCCATCTTTTGCTGTATAGGTATTGCAGTTTTCAAATTCACATAATCTTACCTCTTCGCCGGTCTTTCGGTTTCTGTAGTAAATACCGCCGTTCATATCCATTATATCACTTTTTTCAAACCCTTTTGCAAGCAAATCAGACTCCTTCAGAAAACTGTTTGAAAGTTTTGATTTACGCATCAAGCTGTTAAACTCGTTATAGTTATTGTTTTGTAATACATCCTTATTTCCCAAATCAGACTTGTCTGATCTATTTGCAGAACGGGAACGGGCTTTTTCTATAATTGAATTAACAACATCTTCACCAAAAGCTTTAGGTTTAAACTTTTTGCTTTTGTTATCCTGCACGATAATTTCAGCAGCATTAACTCCTCCGACTTCAAACATATTAATCTCCTTTCGTGTTTTGCATACTTTAGTGAATATCTATATTTCAATAAAGTAAATTCCCGCAAAAGGATTGCTGCACCTGCACCAAATCATATCATATCATATCATATCTCAGAGTATAATTGAATTTCGGGCATTTTAAAATTCAAGTTAACATTTTGTTACAATAGCCGATTTATAATAAGAAACATCCTGCGGACCTGGTGAATACAATTTCTAATTTTGTACAAAAAACTGAGCTCTTGCCATTGGTTCATGCGGTCTGTCTTTTGAATACACCTGCATTACATACGCACCTGGTTCGCTTACGACAACGTAATCGGTAAAATAATTTTCCTGCTCATCCTTTAATCTTATTGTTTTTGTCCAGTAGAGTTTATACCCTAGCCGCATTTCTTTATTATCTTTCTTTATAAGCTGAACATAAAGGTACCTTGAATGATTTCTTTTCGGCATCAATATAAGATAATATATTCTAACATTTGGTTTAAAAACAGAAGAATAATCAAGAACATTTTCTTTTGTAATCGGATTTTTGTTAAACAATATACCCGGCTTGTCAGAACATGCCGCAGTAAAAAGTGCAAATACAATTGCAAATAACATTAAAAATATCTTTTTCATCTATTTTAAACTTTTAATTTTTTCTTCAACAGTTTTAATCTGATTTGGATCTTTGTTATATTTCAAGAATAATTCATAATTTTTTACGGCTTCTTTTTTGTTATTTTCGGTTTCATAAGCAAGCGCCAGAGCATAATACGCGTAGGCATAATCTGTATCAAGAGAAACTACGCGTTCAAAACATTTTTTGCTTTCTGAAACATTTTTTTGAGAAGCGTAAACAAGTCCAAGATTAAACCATCCGTCAGCGTATGAAGGATTTACAAATATAGCTTTTTTATAAAAATCAATGGCATTTGTTTCATCATTTTTTAATTTATAAACGTTGCCGATTTTTAATAAGGTAACTTCATCGGACGGATTTAATTTTAATGCCTCTTTGTAATTTAAAATTGAAGTATCATAATTTTTCTTTTTGTAATTTTCATCAGCAAGAGCAATCAAATCTTTATTTTTCTGCAAATCAGCTTCTTTATTGACTGCTTCTGTATTATCAGAAACAACAATTTCCGGTAAAGTTTCATCTGCCGGTCTTTGAATGGAAACAGCAGAAGCAGGAACATCCGGATTATTTTGGACAGCCGGTTTTTCTGATGAGGTTTGTGAATTCATTTCTGCAATAAACTCAGCGAGTTCAGTGCTGTATAAAGTTTTTTCCGGATCCATAGATATAGCTTTTTCGTAATATTCCGCAGCCTTATCGTTTACGTTACAAGCACGGTAAGCTTTTGCAAGTCCGTAGTATGCCATACTGTCTTTTGTTCCGCGCGAAATAGCTTTTAAAAATTCATCTGTCGCTTTTGAATAATTATGAAGCTTCAAATCCTCATGTCCCTGAGCAACATAGGCTTCTGTAAGATTATTTTGCACAACCTCGCTGTTTTTTACAGTAAGTAAATCGTTATACATAGCAATTGCAGGTTCATATTTTTTCATTGCATGAAGAGCAATAGCTTTGTTCAATTTTACGTCATAATCATCAGGAGAAACGGCAAGGATTTCATCATAATATTTCATTGCTGTTTCATAATCTTCCTGAAGATGATAACAGCTTGCAAGATCTTTTTTCAGGTCAGTATCATCAGGTGAAAGCTTTAATGCTTTTTCGTAATTGACAATAGTCATATTGTAATTTTTCTGGCGTTTATAAACAAGCCCCAGATTTTTATATACGCGTGCATCATTAGGAAAGTGAGTTATATAAGCATTGTATTCTGCAAGAGCCTCTGTATTTTTACCCATATCTGCAAGAAGATTTGCATAATCAAATTTCAGAGAATGAAGATTAGGCTTTTGTGCAAAAACCACCTTGAACTGTTCAAGTGCAAGCTCATTCTTTTCTAACTCCTGATAAGAAAGTGCAAGAGTAGCATGAGCCGCAGTATTGTCAGCATCTCTTTCTATAGCTTTTTCAAGCATTTCAGCAGCTTTGCCGAAATCCTTTATTTCAAACAGTGCTATACCATAGTTTGCATACGCATCAAAATTTTGAAAATCTTTCAGATAAAGCCGCTCATATTCCATTGCTGCTTTATCGTAATTTCCGTTGGCAAGATACGCTGCTGCAAGATTTTTATGCGCTTCGGTATGCTGTGCATAAGTTGCAAGAAACGTATTATAATTATTAATAGCTTCTTTGTAATTTTTCATCTGATACTGAATATTGGCAATATTCAGATAGTTATATTTATATTCCGGAAAAATCTCCAGTGCTTTTCTATAAGAAGCAAGCGCCTCGTCATATTTACTCTGTGTTTCATAGATATTACCAAGACTAATATATACAAAAGCATCATTTGGACGGAGCTGTATAACTTTTAAATAAGCTTCAACCGCCTTATCATACTCATCCATATCCGTATAAATTCCTGCAAGTTTTGTATAAAGCATAGCCTCATCTCCGGCAAGCTGAATTGCCTGATTAAGCTTATTAACTGCCTCAGGAAGATTATGCTGGTACTCCAGAGTACAAGCCTGCTGATACAAAGCATTAGCCTCCGATGACATATAAGCCTGCGCAGGAATTGGAGCGACCATAGATAGTATTACAGCTGATAATAAAATTTGCTTTTTAATTTTTTCTGCCCTCATATATACACCAGTATTTTAGCAAAAAATTATATTTGTGTAAAGCTGTGAGAATAAATTTTACTGCCTGTTAAAATCTCGGCAGTCTTTATAATTTCAGACTGCACTGTATCCTCTTTATTATATTTAATTTCTGAAACATCACCAAACTCTTCCACCATTGCGGCAAGGTTAAGGTATAACTTATCAGTTTCATTTTCCGGAGATTTTTTTTCAAGCATTCTAAAAATTCTTGTTAGTTCCTTATCAGAAGCATCAACTATTGCCGCGTCAAGCCCTGCACCGAAGGCAAGCACGCCAAAAACTCTGTTTATAAGCGGGCGGAGCTCTTTTGGAGAGCCGTTTGAAATATTAGAAAGTCCGACAACGGTTTTTACCGGAGGATCAAAACTTTCTTTTATCATTTTGATAGTATTAATTGCTTCCATAGCCTGTGACTGGTCAACACTCACCGGCAGAATCAGCGGATCAAAAAATATTTTTTCACTTTCCAAACCTTTTTCAAGACATTTTTCATAAATTTCAAAAGCAATTTCTAATCTGCCATCGGAAGTTTTAGGAATACCTGTTTCTTTACTTAAGGTTAATGCAATAAGATTTGAAGTGTACCTGGCGGCAAGCTCAGTCATTTTTAAAAGCCGGGGTTCATCTTTGCCGGTACTATTTATGAAAGCTTCGGATGAATTTTTATAGGCTTCAAGTGCTGCACTCATCTCATCAGAATTTGTTGTATCAAAAGAAAGTTTTTTTCCGTCCGCAAGTCGGGCAAGCCATGGCAAAACGCCCGCCATATCACCTTTTGCAGGACCAACATTTAAATCAATGTAATCCATATTTGACTGCAATTCAATCAAATTTTTTATAAAAATTTCATCACGTTCTATTAAAGCTTTCTGAACGGATTTTGAAATTACATGAATATTCTCGCCAATTAAAATCATAGAATTAATATAGCACAAAATAATTAATCCTAAAAAATATATATTTATAAAAACAAATCGCTTTAACAAAAATTAACCCGCAAAAAATACATCATAGTCTTAAATATGAAAAACTAATTCTTTTAGGTAGTAGCAATATCAAATAAAACACGTTATAATACAAACATTGTTAGGGGTGTAAAGTCTAATGGTAAGAAAAAGGAGAAGGATTCTATGAAAACATTAACTAAGACAACAATGAAGAAACCAAAATCTAAATTCAATGACGAGTTTGAAAATTATTTGAAAAAACAATGCCTGAAAACAACATTCAACGGAATTGAATTGGAAACATTCAGCTGGTACAAAAAAGTTTTAGGACTTGCCTAAAATAAAAAAGAGGCTCTTTAAAAGAGCCTCTTTTTTATTGACAAAATTTCCTCCATATGGTATAATATAAAAAATAAAAGGAGGATTTTAGATATGCAAAACACAATTATAGCTTCAATTTCAAAGAGGGGGGGGGGGCTTAGATAACGCCGGCGGGCTTTCTCACGCTTCGGGATTATCCCGTTCCGCATTTACGCTTGCGGAAGTTTTGATTACATTAGGTATTATTGGCATTGTTGCTGCTATGACTTTACCTGCGATTATTCAAAAAAATAATGACAAGCAGATAATTACAGATCTAAAAAAGACTTATTCAATTCTTTCGCAGGCTCTCATCAAAGCCCAGCTAACTTACGGTTTTGTGGATACATGGGAATATGATACCTCAGACGCGAATCAAGGAACTACCCCTCAAAATATGAAAAAAGTTTTCGAAATTATTGAGCCTGAACTAAAAGCAGTAAAAGTCTGTGAAGACAAGGCAGGCTGCTGGCATAAAGGCAAAAGCAAAGATCTTAATGGAGATAATATAACCATGAGAGATTCGGTAGGTATTGGAACCTCTATCCTTATCTTTAAGCTGGCTGATGGTACTAATATCAGCATGGATGATTTTTTAATTGAGTTAAGTAACTTTGGTATTAATTATAATAAAAATGGCTATGTTTTCTGGATAGACGCCAACGGGGATAAAAAACCTAATACAGTCGGGCGTGATATTTTTGCGTTTGCTCTCACAAACAAAGGACTTATTCCTGCGGGAAGAGATGTTGAAGATTGTACTAAAGATAAAGGTATGATTCTTGGGGTTACATGCACATCAAGAATATTTTTAGAAGGAAAAATTGAGTATTAAAAAAGCGGGAATTTAAATCCCGCTTTTTTAAATTAACATCTTACCATTTTCGTAAATAAGAATATCATCAGCATATATTTTGCCGTCGTTTTTCATATTTTTTATCATATCCCAATGAAGTCCGGATACATTTTTTCCGCCGGTTTCAGGATAAGATGCCCCGACTGCCATATGGATTGCTCCGCCGATTTTTTCATCAAAGAGGATATTTCCTGTAATCTCCTGAATTTCATCGTTTGTTCCTATGGCGATCTCTCCGATACCGCGTGAGCCTTCATCCATATCAAGCATAGCATTTACAAAATCTTCGCCCTTTTCAGCTGAGGCTTTAACTACTTTACCGTTTTCAATTACAAGATGAACTCCCTGAGCTTCGTTGCCGCGATAGATTTGGGGAAAATCAAAATAGATTTCTCCATTAATATCATCTTCAACAGGAGAAGTGAAAACCTCGCCATCAGGATAGTTATTAAGACCGGAACAGCTAATCCATTTTCTGCCTTCTACACCGAAAGTTATATCTGTCTTTTCACCGGTAATTCTTATTTTTTTCACATTGTTTAGATAATTTGCCCATTTGGTTTGTTTTTCATCAAGTTCTTTTAATTTTGCAACCGGATCATCTAAATCCAGGTAACAAGATTTGAATAAAAATTCCGAATACTCGTCAAATGACATTTTAGCTTCCTGTGCAAGAGCGTGGGTAGGAACGTCAGCGATAACCCATTTTGCAGTGCCATCAGCAGAACGTTTCATCAAAAGTTCTGATAAAGACTTTGTTGCCTTACCGCGGCGTGCAAGTTTTTTCATATCTGCATGCGCCATGGTTTTTGTATTCATAGGACCGCCGATTGAAATGAATTTATCAACGGTTTCGTATTCGAGTTTTGTAATTGGATCAACGTAATCAAGTTGTTCATCACTTGCAAGCTTGATAAAAGTATCAGACAAATCTTCAATTGAAGTTCTGACTAACGGATGTCCGCCCTTTTCAAGCACTCTTTTATAAACAGCCTTGACCAAATCCTTTGTATAAACGCTGGTTCCGCGGATTTGAACAAGATCGCCTTTTTGAACATCAACAGAATAGTCAACGAGGACTTCTGCATATTTATCCCAGATTGTTTTCATAACTTTCTCCTCTCTTTTATTTTCGTATAAATAATATTTTCATTTCCCGAACACGCTTCCGCCCTGCTCCCGCTATAATATTATTTAATTACACTCTTTATTTTTATACAAAAATCCCTTCTTCTGCAATCGGAAGAAGGGATTAAATTGTTTATTCGTTTTCAAGCGATTCGTGACCTGATTTGTGAGTTTTGAGAAGCACTCCGCGTTTTGAAGTTTTGATAAACTCAATCATTTTTTCAATGTATTCATTCATAGGAATTTCAGCTTTAATTTTTTCAATAGCCTGTGAAGTATTATATTCTTCTGAAATTAATAATTTGAAAGCTTCATTTGTAGCAGTTCTGATTTCCTGAGAAACTCCGCGGCGTTTCATTGCTATAACATTTAAACCTCGCGGAACAGGAGGTCTGCCTTCACCTTTTGAATATGGAAGAATATCCTGACGGGATGCAGAGAAACCGCTTATGATTGCCATATCGCCGATTCTTATATTCTGGTGGAAAACACTCATTCCGCCGACAAAAGCGCCAAATCCGACATGAACGTGACCGCCAAGAGTTACCAGATTGGCAAGGATTACCTGATCAGCAAGAACACAATTGTGTGCAACATGCGAGCCGACCATCAAAAGACATTTATTTCCTATTCTGGTTGTAAAATCTCCGCAAGCTGCACCGCGGTGAATAGTAACGTTTTCTTTTATTATTGTGTCATCGCCTATAACAACCTTCGTAGGTTCTCCTTTGTAACCCAAATCCTGCGGTTCTGACCCTATAGTTGCAAATGGTGAGATTGTACATCTTTCGCCAATTTCAGCGTGCTCAATATAAGCATTCGCAATAACTCTTGTTTTACTACCGATTTTTACATTTTCACCTATTACTACGTACGGTCCGATAATTGCATCATCCGCAATTTGTGCTGAAGGATGGACTACAGCTGTTTTGTCAATCATAATTACCTCTCTTTTCTATTAATAGGTTAATTATAGTACAAAATAACCTCCTGTTCAAAATTTTAATATTATTTTAATTTCGCCGTACCTGTGCCGCTGCTTTTTTTCACGGCTCTGTATAGACAGAGAACTTTTTGTATAACTTTTGGCAAGTGGAATAATGTCCTATTCCATTTTATTGTTTTTGCGCTATAATAAAAAGGAGAATACTAAAAAGAGAGGGTTATTTAATGAATAAAAATCAATCAGCGGGGATGTATATAGTTCTGGCAATCGTAGTTCTGGTATTTGTATCATCAGTATTTATGTCAGGACCGGCAACAAGCACATCAGAAATTTCATACTCTGATTTTATTCAAAAACTTGATAACGGAGAGTTTTCAAAAGTTGAAAAAGCTGACGATTATTTAATCGCAATTCCGAAAAACCAGCCGAAAACACAGCCTGATAAAAAATCAACAGAACCTAACCCGTTTGGAATAGAGAAGAAAACCCCTCAGGTACAATATAAAGTTTTAACACCGAAAGATAACAATCTTATGTCAAAATTAGAAGATGCTAAGGTTGATATTTCAGTTAAAAAGCCAAGTGAATCCTCTCAGCTTATGGCATTATTAGGAACACTTTTACTTCCGCTTTTGTTTGTAATTTTTCTTGTTGTTATGGCAAAAAGTATTCAAGCCGGCGGCTCTCAGGCAATGTCCTTTGGCAAAAGCAAGGCAAAAATGCTGCTTGACAGTAAAGTAAAAACAACTTTCAAAGACGTTGCCGGTATTGATGAAGAAAAACAGGAACTTGAAGAAATTGTTGACTTTCTTAAAAACGGTGACAAATATATAAAACTTGGAGCTAAAATTCCAAAAGGCGTACTTCTCGTAGGTGCACCGGGTACAGGTAAAACCTTAATGGCAAAAGCCGTTGCCGGAGAAGCAGGCGTTCCTTTCTTCTCAATAAGCGGTTCTGATTTCGTTGAAATGTTTGTTGGTGTCGGAGCAAGCAGAGTGAGAGATTTGTTTGACCAGGCAAAAAAACACCAGCCTTGTATTATATTTATTGATGAAATTGATGCAGTAGGACGTCAGCGCGGAGCCGGTATGGGCGGAGGACACGATGAACGCGAACAAACCCTTAACCAGTTACTTGTTGAGATGGACGGATTTGATGAAAACACAAATATAATCGTAATTGCTGCAACAAACAGACCGGATATTCTTGATAACGCGCTTTTAAGACCCGGACGTTTTGATAGACAAATAGTTATCAACAAACCGGATATTTTAGGAAGAGAACAGATACTTAATGTCCACGCAAAAAATAAACCTCTTGATAAAGAAGTGGAATTGAAGTTACTTGCCAAAAGAACACCAGGCTTTACCGGTGCTGATTTGCAGAACCTCTTAAACGAAGCAGCGCTTCTTGCAGCCCGCTATGATCAGAAAACAATAACTATGGCAAACCTTGAAGAAGCTATTGATAAAGTTATGGCAGGACCTGAAAAGAAAAGCAGAATTATCTCTGATGAAGAAAAAGAAAATACTGCATACCACGAAGTTGGTCACGCTCTGCTTGCAAAATTATTAAAAAATACAGATCCGCTTCATAAAGTTTCAATAATTCCACGCGGAATGGCACTTGGTATTACAATGACACTTCCGGAAAAAGACCACCTGACAATGAAAAAATCACAGCTTCTGGATATGATTACAATGACACTCGGCGGACGTGTAGCAGAAGAAATTGTGTACGGAAAAGACAGCATTACAACAGGTGCAAGCAACGACCTTGAAAAAGTAACATCTATGGCTCGTAATATGGTTACTAAATACGGTATGAGCGAAAAAATGGGAAATATGGCATATGGTAAAGATGAGCAGCACATATTTATGGGGCGTGACTTCGGCGTAAGACGCGACTTCTCAGAAGAAATTGCCGCTGAAATAGATAAAGAAGTCAAGAAAATTGTCGATGAAAGATATGAAATGGCAAAAACTTTATTGCTGGAAAACAGAGATATGCTCGAGTATATTTCTAAAAATCTTCTCGATAAAGAAACACTTGATGAAAAAGAATTTGTTGAATTAATGGAAAAAGTAAAAAGTGAAAGAGAAAACGCTTAATAAAATCAGAACTATAAATTTTCAAGGATTAAGCATAGGAAATTCAAGACCGTTTTTGTGTCTTGAATTTTCAGCATTCACCCCGGATGCGAAAATTTTTGCACAGAGAGGAGCGGGAGAAGATACCGGAGCCGGAGAAGATATTTTTGGTATCAGATTTGATATTCAAAACGAAACGGAAATTGCACAGGCAAAAGAAAGCTTAAAAGAGCTGATGCCATTAATCAAAAAACCTTTAATGATTAGAGGTAGCGGGAACGATAGTATTGATAAAAATCTTCTTCCTGAATTAATAAAAATTTTAGACAGAGAAACAATTATTGCTCATACAAATGAAAACACATACAAAGATATTATACCGCTTACCGCAAATGAAGGTCACGTTGTTGTTTTGCGCAGCCCGATTGATATTAATCTGGCAAAAGAAATAAATATTCTGGCGGCAGATTTAGGACAGAGTTTGGACAAAATTCTTATTGACACAGACATCGGCGGTCTTGGTTACGGGTTGGAATACGGCTACAGCATTATGGAAAAAATTAAGCTCGAAGGACTTGGTGGTGATGATTATCTGAATATGCCTATGATAAGCTTTGCAGCCGAAGAAAGCTTAAAAACCAAAGAGGCGAAATCTGATACATTCTCACCGAGCTGGGGGAATTTACAAACCCGCGCAGAAATGTTTGAACTAACATCCGCCTCAGCTGTAATCGCTGCCGGAGCAGATGTGGTTGTTTTAAACAAACCTCAGAGTGTGAATATTTTGAGAGGACTTTTTGAATAATGGAACTTTCCGGATTACAAATTTTTAAATATTTACCAGCCGCCAAAAAAGCGGAAAACTCCAATTGCAAAAAATGCGGCTGTCCGACTTGTATGGCTTTTGCCCTGAAACTTGCCAAACAAAACGTGAAAATAGAAAATTGTCCTTTTGCGCCCGATGAACTAAGAGCGCTTTATGAAACAAGCTGTAAACAGCCGCAAAATACTGTAGAAATTCAAGGGTTAAAAATCGGCGGGGAAAATGTTTTATATAGACACGAAAAAACTTTTATAAACAAAACATCAATCGCAATAATTATTGATAAGACAGAAAAAAATTGGCAGGAAAAATTAAAAAGAATTGAAAATTTTGAAATTACAAGAGTAAGCGAAACAATGAAAGTTGACCTTATAATCTTCAAAAATTTTGAAGAATTGCCTGCGGTAAAAGCATTGCGAACAATGGATTTTGAAGATTTCAAAAAGCTGCCATTGAAAGAAATTATTGATGAAAACTTTTCAAAAACTTCCAAAGATTTAATCACAATTCGTAAAAAAGCAATTCTGGAAAAAGATGAAAATTTTGCGCAGCCTGTTTATGTTTATTTTAAAGCTGGCGATGATTTAAACACACTCTGTGCAAAAGCGTCATATTATTTATGTAAATATGCAAATATGCTTGTGTTTGAAAACTTTGAAGAGGCACTTATTTCAACTCTTATGACATTGAGGCAGAATATTTTTACAGACCCTCAAAAACCGTTACAGGTTGAATCAAAAATATATGAATTTAACAATCCGGATGAAAATTCTTTGATATTTATGACAACGAATTTTGCTCTGACATTTTACGCGGTAGCAAACGAGCTGGAAAGTCTGCCTGTTCCGTCTTATTTAATAGTAACTCCGGCAGATGGGATGAGTGTTTTGACAGCCTGGTCTGCTGAAAAATTTACTGCAGTTATGGTGGCAAAAACACTAAAAAAATTTGATTTTGCAAGCAGGGTTAAAAATAGAAAAATTATAATTCCGGGGCTTCTTGCTCATATGAAAGAGGAGCTTGAAGAAGAAATCTCAAATGCCGGTCTGGATTTTAAAATAGTAGTGGGAACAATTGAAGCCTTTGCAATAAGCGATTTTGTCAAAAATATTGCTAATTCTAAATAAGCCTGAGGATTGTTTTTATATGTTTTTTCTGCTGCTTAACAAGCATAAGCTGCGGCTCAATTTCATATTCACAGTCCAGCTCAATAAGAGAGAGGCTCTGTTCTAACAGAACCTGAATGTTATGGATTTTGCATATTTCTGATGCAATAATTTTGTGTTTTTCATCTGTAAGAAAGGATGACATATTAAATTCCCTTAACTTTGTAAGTAATATTTTACGTTTATAAGCAATTTTTTACTTTTATAATAACATTATTAACTTTTCCTGTCAATACTGTATAATCAAAATATGGGAATAAACGAAGATTTAAGAATATTATTATTAAAAGAATGCTCAACAATAAAAGTTTTAGCGCAGAAAGCCACTCAGGCAGCAGGAAAAACAATAACAGCAGATAGTATTTCCAGAAAACTGAATAGCGGTACAATGAAGTATGATGAAGCAAAATTTCTTGGCGAAGTTCTTGGCTACGATTTGGAATTTATAAAAAGAAAAAATTCATAAATCTGACCGCACCGGCTTTCGCTGCGGCAAACAAATACAAACGTCAGCCGGATAAAGGAGGATTTGCTGAATAGCACGACGGGTACACAGAAAAAAATCATACGGATAAACTTGATTTTTTCAAAAAATACATTAAAAGGTTGATGTGAAGTATCGGGATATATTCTATTGTATTTGTGGGGAAAACTCGTTACCGGACTAACATAAGGGGATAAATCCGACAAGATGGACAAGTGTAAAATATCTACAGCAGATGCTTTATACGCAGAATATGACTGGTTCCAGAAACTGTTCCCGCTTGCTATGCAAAAGTCAGCGGACGGATTTTTTATGCCCGGTTTGAAGTGCGAACTCATTGGCATCAGCAGGAATATTAATCTGCTGCAAACCAAAGAAGCTTACTTTGTAACAAAAGTCCGTATTGATAAATTCTACGATATGTTCCTGAGAATTTCCGAAAGGACTGTGGCTCTCCTTTTAAACAGAAGTTTAGGAAGACCTTCAAGAAGTTTTAATATTAACAAACTTACCGATTTGGAAGCTGAAATTATGACAGCTTTCAATGATTACGTTTACAGGATTATTGTTCAGTTTCTTGAGCCGCCGCCTGTAGTAAACTTCAAAAGAACAAATTTTGATATGACTCATATCACTTTCATCATTAAAGATGAAGAAGAACAGGCTATGGGAAAATTCATAATCTCTGTACCTGACGGCAGAATGAAGCCGAACAGAATAGTTTCTGAAGGTAATACTTTTGAATATGATGAATTTTACAAATGTCCTGTTCAAGTAAAAATCGAAGTCGGAAAAACTCGTTTTACCGTCAAGGATTTAAAAGAACTCGAAGCAGGTGATATGATTTTGCTCGAACACAGCAATCTCAGCAGCCTTAAATTAATATTAAAAGACTATACAAACAAAATTCTAATAGAACCAAACATGGAACTTGAAGTTCCGCTGGATGAGGAGGTAGGTAACAATATGGGAAGCAATACAGAAGCAGCAAACTTATGGGACAGCATAGAAGTTGATATGTATGCCGAATTTGATCCGGTGAAAATTTCGCTCGGGGATTTGAAAAAAATTGAAGAAGGGCTTGTTGTAGATGTTGCTGCACTCTATGACAACAAGGTTACTCTCAGAGTTGAAAATAAAGTTATCGGACATGGCGAACTTGTAATAATAAATGACAGATACGGCGTCAAAATCAGCGAAATTGTCGACGAAGAGGAAGTGGAAGAAGAAATTCAGGCTCCCGCACAAAAGGCTGAAAAAACTGTTCCTGTGGCACCAGGTATTGAAGATAATGCTCAGGCTCCGGAAACACCTGTTCCGTCAGGACCAATTCCGCCGGCTGACAACGCCAACGATGATGAAGAATTTGATTACAGCGACTTTGAACTGGAAGATGAAGATATTTAATATATCAAAATTAAACGCAATTTAGCAAATAAGAATAAGAGGGAATTATGGGTGGATACTTAGTTAACTTTTCAGTATATACAATGGCAATGATAGGCTTAATCTTCTTTGCCCTTATGATATACAAAAAATTTGCGGGAGAAGGACTTTACAGCAAAAAATCCGGATTTCTTAATGTAGAAGAAACTATAAATATTGCACCGCGGAAAAATTTATATGTAATACGTGCCGGTCACGAAAGATTTCTGATTGCCGGTGATGTTGACAAAACTACTCTTATTTCAAAACTTGACGACACATCTGCGCCTGTGCAAACAGAACATATTGTAAGAAAAATGCACACTGCAAATTCTGTAGATGAACTGCCGTCAATCCAGGCTTTCAAACAGCCTGAAAAACCAAATGTTTTACACAACATGGTAAGAAAAATTAACAGATAGGACAATAATTAATGGATAATGTTTTAAAAGATATAAATCCCGTTTTACAAATTCTCATAGTAATGACTGTGTTTTCTCTGCTGCCATTCGTATTTTGCTGTATGACAAGTTTCTTAAGATTTGTAATTGTTTTTTCAATGCTGAAAACCGCAATGGGTACCCAGCAGGTTCCGCCGTCAATAGTAATCATAGGACTTTCGATGATTTTGACATTTTACACAATGGGTCCTACTTTCCAAAAAATGTATGAAATGGGAAGTATTCCATACCAGCAGAACCAGAACATTGTTGCGGCAATTGATCAGGGCTCGAAACCATTAAAAGAATTTATGATGAAACAAACCAGAGAAACGGATCTGGCATTCTTTGTGGAATTAACCAACAAAGTTCCGCCCAAAAGTCCTGATGAAATAACCGTTTGGCAGGTTGCTCCGGCATTTATTATGAGCGAATTAAAAACAGCATTTGAAATCGGGTTTATAATATTTGTTCCGTTTATCGTGCTTGACCTTGTTGTTGCAAACATTTTGCTGGCACTTGGTATGTTTATGTTATCTCCGACGATTATATCGCTTCCGTTTAAGCTGCTGATATTTATTGCTGTAGACGGCTGGGCGCTTATTGTTCAGGGGCTGGTTACAAGTTACAATCAATAGAGGTAAAAAATGTTAGAAATTTTAGTTGAATATCTTGCACAAGGTTTTATGATAATGCTGACAATCTCAATGCCATGCGTTCTTGTAGCTGCCGGTATCGGGCTTGTTGTAGGTATCTTACAGGCAGTAACCCAGGTTCAGGAACAAACCATTGCCGCTGCGCCGAAAATTCTCGGTGTATTCCTTGTAATTGTTATAGGCGGGTTTGGTTTTATAAGACTTTTGACTAACCTTTTTACCGATGGTATGGCGCTGGCGTTCAATGTTGTTCCTAAAAACGATAATTATGTTCTTGCTGCTGATTACTATAGATATACTTCAGCTTTCGGAGAAGTTGCACCGCAAAAATTCAGAAATCAGGACAACATTGATTATATTATGAAAAATCCCGGCAAAATTCCTTTTATAAGAAATGAAGAGCGTGTAAGGGATATACCTACAAACAGAATGCCAAATCCGCGTCCGGATCTCGTTGAAACAAGAAGGATTTTAGGCAATTAAAGGAGCACTTAAATTCTATGGAGCAAATTCTTGCAGAGTTAGCAAAAATATTTCCCCAGCTTAATACCGCACTAGCGTCCGGTATTTATGTCTTTGCAAGAATGATAGGGTTTTTCAGATTTGCGCCTGTATTTAACAGAAAAGAGGTTCCAGGACTTGTAAAACTCGGGCTGGCTTTCTTGATGACAATTGTTATCACTTCTCTGGTAAAACCTCAGGCTATGGGGATGGAGGATTCCCTAATACTTTCAATCCTTTTAAACTTTGTTGTCGGAGCTATTCTGGGTTATATGGCACAGTTAATCCTGCTTGCAGTTGATGCCGGAGCTGATATGATAAATATGCAGATGGGCTTATCTTCTGCAATGGTGCTTGATCCTACATCAAACAGCCAGGTGTCAATTTTGACAAAACTATTTTCTCTGTTCGGAGTTTTAATCTTCATCCACCTTGGAGGTGTTTACTGGCTTATTAAAGCTTTCTTAAGAAGTTTTGAGATATTTCCCCTGTTTGCAACAAGCTTTGATCTAAAAACCCTTGTAAATATGGATTACCTTATAGAAATGAGTTCAAATGTTTTATACATGGGGCTTCAGATAGCTTCCCCGATATTGCTTGCAACACTCGGGCAGGATATTATTCTTGGTGTAATTTCCAAAACAGCGCCGCAGGTAAACGTATTCCAACTGAGCTTCCTGTTTAAGCCGGTTCTTGGTGCAGCGATTATGGTCTGGATTTTGCCTATGCTTTTGAATGTAATCAGCGATTACTTCTTATCTTATGCAAATATTTTCTAGAACATCATATCGTAGTATAATTTAATTATGGTAAAAAATGCTTATATCCATATTCCGTTTTGCAAATCAAAATGCAAATACTGTTCTTTTATCTCTTTTCCCAAGCTTGAACGAAAAGAGGCGTACTTAAAAGCACTTATCAAAGAAATATCTTATTTTTACGAAAACGAAAAGCTTAATACTCTCTATTTTGGAGGCGGAACACCATCGCTTCTTCAGCCTTTTGAATTTGAAAGTTTGATAAAAATTTTTAACACCGGCAGCCAAACTGAAATTACTGTAGAACTTAACCCTGAAACACTTAATTATGATTATCTGCGGGCATTGAATGACTGCGGCATTAATCGTATAAGCATAGGCTGCCAGACATTTAATGATAATATTTTGAAACTAATCGGCAGACGACACAACGCGGAACAAGTTAAAGATGCTGTCCAAAATGCACAAAATGCCGGCTTTAAAAACATAAGTCTTGATTTTATATACGGTTTGCCTGAGCAGAATTATGACGAATTTATATCAGATTTAAAAAATGCAGTAAGCTTAGGCGTACAGCACATTTCTCTGTATGGTTTAAAAATTGATGAAGGATGTTATTTTTACAGCCACAAGCTCCAAAATATAGCAGATGATGATACTCAGGCAGACATGTACCTTGGAGCAATACAAACTTTAACAGATGCAGGATTTGAACATTACGAGATAAGTAACTTCTCTAAATCCGGCTTTTACTCAAGACACAATTTAAACTACTGGGATAATAATTCATACTACGGCTTTGGAACAGCTGCACATGGATACAAAGATAGCATTCGTTACTCAAATTCCGCCTCGTTGGAAGATTATATTATAAACCCTTACAAGCATGATAAAGAAACTGTTCTTTCAAAGGCAGAACAGCTCGAGGAAGAAATTTTTCTTGGATTTAGAAAAATGGCGGGGATAAATAAATATTTAATAAATGAAAAATATAATATAGATTTTGAAAAAAAATATTCCGGAATTTTAAACAAATATCTCTCAAGCGGTCATATAGTTCAAACCAATTCCGGCTATAAGCTTTCAAATAACGGAATACTTGTAAGCAATATCATTTTGTCCGAATTTATTGAGGAATAAAAAGAGCTCCCTTAACAACCGGGAGCTCTTTTTTATATAACAAAAGCTTTTATGCAAAAATATTTGAAATTTGTTCGCCAGCTTTATCTCCGGCATTTTCGCCAAGGTTTCCTGCTGCATCAGCAGCGTCCTCTGCACCTTTTTTAGAGAATAGTTTGCCAATAGATTCGCCCCATTCAACTAATTTATTAATACCTTTTCTGAAAACATTTGTTGTATCGTGCTTAACCTTTACACATTTAGATAAGCCAAATAAAGCTGCGGCACCGAGCACAACAGCACCAACAATTCCGCCGATAATTTTTAAAGCCGAATGTTTTTTCGGAGCATCAGCAGGTTGCTCAGGAGCCATAGATGGTTGGGATACAGATTGTTGATTTTTTACCGAAAATTTGCCAGGACTTTCAATTAAAGCCTGGTGAGCCCCGAGCGCATTGTCGCCGAAACTTACACGTGAAACAGAACTTATCATGAGAAAAACCTCCTTTAATTACACACTATTTATGACACCATTAATAAAACTCCTGATAATATGATTTTGACGCAAATAGAATTATTTTACAACAATCTTTACAAAAATTTACATCATTTTTGGAATATTTTAAAACTATGTGTAATCTGTATAAGTAGGAGGGAGAAAAAATGGGCATGGAACAAGAAACTCTAATTTACATTGAAGAAAATGACAAGAAAGAAGCAAGAATTTTAACGCAAAGTTTTGCTAATGCTGAAACAAAAAGCAGAGCATATATTAATGCACTCGGTGCTAATTTGGGTATGAAGTATCTGGCACTGGAAAATATTAACAATGGAAAAACTTATAATCTGCACAGTATTCACAAAATTCTTGAGGAGATGGATATTTCAGATATTATGCTCTCTAACATTCACATTGATGTGAGAGTTATTTTTGATGAAAATCTTATTTTTATTCCAAAATCTCATTTTGAATATGATATTCTTCCTGATATTTATCTTGTTCTCAACCTCTCAGAAGACCATGCTCATGCAAAATTTTTAGGATTTTTTGAACCTAAATTAATCAACAAAAATAATCAAAATGATAATTACTATTTTATTGAAAAAGAAAAATTATCAGCACCGGTTAATTTAAAACAATATATTGAAAATTTTAAAGGCAACACTACAAGTTCTCTTTCATCAGAAGAAAATGAAAATGCAGAAATACTTATGGTTTCTCTAATGGATCAGAATGTTTCAAAAAATGAGATGAAAGAATTACTCAAATATCTCGCTAAAAGTGCAGAGTTGAGAGATAAATTTATTGAATTTGAAAATTTTGAAACACTTTCATATAAATCACTTCACACAGAAGGTGTTACAATGCCAAAAGATGTTGAAGAAGAAACCCCGCTTGATGCAACTCTTGATGATTTTGAAAATTTAAATGAAACAGATTTGCTTTCTTCAGATGAAGAAAATCAAAATGAACAAACAATGGAAGAAAGTACAGAAGAAAATCAGGAAGCCGCCAATGAGCTTGAAGATTTAAATAATGTAAACGATATTGGTGATATTGGTGATATAAATGATTTAGACGGTCTTGGCGATATTGATAGTTCGGATTTAATGGGAGCAGAAGAAGAAGTAACCACAGAAGCAGCCAACCAAAACCCGGATGACAGTATTGCAAACGGATTAAATGATTTAGCATCACTGGCAGAAACAGCTGCAGCAGGTGCTGTACTTGAAAACGCAGCAGAAGCCGCAGTTGCAGATGCCGGCATTAATACAGTCGAAAGCGTTGCAGAAGCAGGTTTTGATATATTATCAGATACAGTTGAAAATCTTTCATCTGAGATTTCCCCTGAGGCTCTGCCGGAGAACACAGCAGATATGACTTTAGGTGAGGCTGACCTGCCTGATTTGAACGCAGATTTATCAAGCCTTGAAGATATTACTGCGACCAATGAGAGTGCAGGGTTGATGCCTGTTGACGAGTCTGAAAGTAACGGCAATGAAACCCAGGATTTCAGTACAATTGAAACAGTAGAGGTTCCTCAGGCAATGCCTCAGGAAGCAGAATCCGAAATGGAAGTTTTGGATATTTCAAATGTAAATGCTGTACCAAATAATCTTGATGCAAATATCAGCGAAACTATCGAGTTTAATAACATTGAACAAGCTGACAATGAACCTTGCTCAAACGAGCTTAATGTAGAAACTACAGCTCCGACAGTAAGCATTGACAACATTGACAGTTTTAACGGATTAGAACCTTTAAACCCGGAAGATATGACATATCCGGATAACTCTGTAGATATTGAAAATCTTTCAGTTGCTTCAATGGATACAATGCAGCCTATTAATCCTATGCCTGTTAATGATGGCGGAATGGATCCTTTTGCTGCAGTTGACCTTGACAGCATTAGCCTTGTTGACAGCATTCCGCAAAATAACGGCGCCAATATCCAGAAGAAAAATGAAGAAATTGCAAATTCAATAGATGAAGATGCACTTAATTCTTCATTAGATGAAATTCCTGATTTTGGCAATGAACTCGGTATGGGATTGGATAGTTTGGATGGAATTCCTGATTTAGGATCAGCTCCGGTTCAACCTGTTCAGCAGGCAGAACCACAACAGGCAGCTATGGTGTCTGATGACATTATGCCGGCACAGAATGAAAGTTCTGAAATATCAGACTTTAACGCACTTGAAAGTCTGACTGTTGATGATATAGTTGAAGCTCCGCAGGAAGATTTAGCTCAAATGTCTGAAATCCCGGCAGATGCAGTGGCAGAAAGCGTTCAACCTGCTGCGCAGGAAGTTTCTTCAATGTCAGAAATACCTGATGAAAATCCGGAATTTACAGCTATTGCCGGCTTAGATGATCTGACAGATGAAAGCTCCGTTGAAGAAATGTCTGAAAGTTCACCAGAGGATACTGATGACAACCAGAGTTACGAAACAGAAGAAGACCCTGAACTGAGAATGCTTTTTAACGAAAATGCAGATACCCAGTTAAGTAATACAGAACAAATACAAACTCTTGATTCTCCATTCCTGAACAGACAACCTGCAAAATCCCAGAATAGTCTGAAAAAAGTGCTTGTGGCTGTAATTGCAGCTGTATTACTCGGCGGAACATTCTTCTTGTTTACAATGAAAAACAGAAATAACCCTGCAGAATTGGAATCTCTTGCCCAGAATGAACCTGAAACAGAAATTCCTGCTGAAGCTCCTGCAGCGACAGCCACAGATGCTCCGGCAGCAACCGATAATTCTGATATTCTGGCAAATACTCCTGCTGTAGAAACAATTCCGGCAGCGCAGAGCGAACCGAAAAACACTAAAGAAGTTAAACCTGCAGCAAGTGCAGCAAAAGGTACAAAACCAATAAATCCTCCTGGAACTTATATGAGCGTTAAAAAGCTTTCCTGGGAAGTGCCTGATTATCTGTCTTATAGCAATAATATACATAAATATCTGCAAACAGCAGGAAAAAGTATAAAACTTTCACTGTCAAGTGATTTATTGTTGACAAACGAATATGCTTATTCAAATCAGGTTAAAGTATCCATGAAATTAAGCAATGACGGTACTCTTAAGGATATTCAGCTTGTAAAATCCAGCGGCTCGGATCAGATTAACAAAATTGTGTTACAAACTGTTAAAGATACACTAAATGTCATCAAACCCGCTACAGGAGAGGTTCCTACACCTGAATTCAAGTTAGGACTTACCATCAATTTCTAATTATGCTATAATACTGTAAAGTAAGGGAATGATTAAGTGGAATTAACTCAGGACAAAATAGATTTAATAGAAAAAATCATAAAGAATGACAGGAAATTTACAAATAATGAAGATTTGTACGATGACTTTTTTAATGAAATGTGCAAACGTTCAATACCTATTGTAAATACTATCACTTCTGATATAACGCTGGAAGCCTACTTGAAAAAGATTGCAACAACAAGTATTCTTAATGTCCTAAAGGATTCAGGTCGTCTTAGAAGAACGCGTGAAGGTTATTCACCTACAAATCACGTATCTCTGGATGAGATCAGAGAAGAGCATTCTGCTTCCAATTCATACAGCAGTGCGAAAATCAGCTATCAGCCGATATATTTTGAAAATGAACCGGAAGATCTTGCTGTACAGAAGGAAGTTTTGCAAAAACTTGTTGATTCTCTTTATGCTATAAATAAGGCTGAACCGGAAAAACAATTCTTAAAAATTTATAAGCTCAGATACGAAGATGGAATGACACAAAAAGAAATAGCAAATGAGTTAAACCTTTCGCAAGCCGAAATCTCAAAAAGATTGTTTAAATTAATGGAGAAAGTGAAAAAAGCTTTCAACTAGTCAGGATTCTAAAATGAAGTGTCCAATATGTAAAAAAACAATTCCAGATAATACGCTTAAGTGTCCGTATTGCAAAACCAGAACAGGCTTGATATGTAAAAACTGCCATACCGTAAATTCTGTATTTGATATTGTGTGCAAAAAATGCGGCGAAGAAATCCTGAAACTTTGTCCGGAATGCAATTGTGTAAATTTTCCTAATGCCAAAAAGTGCAGAAAGTGCGGTTACCCGTTTCATGAACCGCCTAAAAAGCATAAAATTACTCCGCTGAATTTTAACAGCCTTGAATATCCGGCAAAATTTGTAACGCAGCAGAGTGCAAAAAATATGCTGGCAAAAGGAATATTAACAAGCTCTAAAAAGATATTGTCGTTAAGCGGAGATAGAGGTATCGGCAAAAGTACTGTGCTGTCACAAATAATGCACGAGCTTAAGGAAAAACATTACATCTGGTTCTACGGCAAATGTACCCCGATAACACAACTTACACCTGCCGGACTGATACAGGATATTTTGTTTAATCTGTTTAACCTGCCAAATTTCTGCATAAACAGCCTGAAATTTAAAAAAGATGCAACAAAATTCTTCCAGAACGAATTTCCTTATCTTTCAAACAATGAAGTCTTTGATTTTTTAAACTTTTTATATCCTGCACAGACTGCAACGTTTGAAGAACTCTTTATAAATAAAACAAAAACTTTTGAGCTCTTAAATAAAATTTTTGATAATATTATCCAGGATCACCAATTCGTAATTGTTGTTGATAATTTTGATAATATAGATGGTTTTTCTTATGAGTTTATTAGTAATTTTATAAAGAAAGAAAATGTCTGGCCGATTTTAAAATTATTGATGATTTACGACGAGCCGAAACCTGCCAAGGGCTACTTTAATTTCTCTGACGACAAGGATATTTACCTTGATATAAGTATTGCACCTCTTGAACCGGCTCAGATGATTGAGTTTGTAAAACATAAAGAAGATGAAATCCAAAACTTTCCATATATGAATGATACGGAAAAACGGAATCTGTTTATGAACTGCAAAGGAAATCCTGCATTTTTGGAACAAGCGCTCAGCTTAAGATTTGATGCACAAATCGCAGATGTCCAATATAATCTTCCAGAAGATTACACAGGATTAATCAATGAACGCATGGTTATTTTAAAAAAATATAATAAAACCGCATACACAACACTCATTGGTTCAGCAATCCTTGGCGACAAAATTAATTTGAACCTGATAAAACAAATTTTTGCGTTTAATGACAAACAGTTTGATGATGTAATTACATATCTGGAAAAATCAAATCTCATCTCACCTTTAAATGACATCTTTTATCAGTTTAAAGATTTGCTGTTGTGGGAAACTATCCTGAAAATTTCAAAAGCAGACGAAAAATTTACAGAATTAAACACAAAAATCTGCAACTCACTAGCTAATTTTACATTAAACTCCAATGCAATTTTTGGTATTATCGCACAAAACTTAAAACACCCGAAACTTGCACTTGATATATGGACCAAAAACACAAGACTTGCCTGTTATGTAGGTGATACAAATCTGTATGCAATTTCGCAGAAACAATGTCTTGCATTGATTAATGAACTTGACGAGAGCGAAACATTAAAAACGCGCTACAATATTTCCGAAAGACTAGGCAAACTTCTTTCTGATTTTAACCCGAAAGAGGCAATGGACTATCTGCCTGATGCAATAGCAAATGCACAGGCAATCGGAGATACTCCAAGAGAAATTGAACTCTTGGGATACATGACGCACTGCTGTGAAAAAACCGGAAACTACTTCGGCAATGTAGAATGCGTTGATACAGTTCTTGAAAAAATGAAACCGGAAATGGATTTGGAAATTGCTTTAGTAAAATGCACCAAATTAAACGCCCTATTATATATAGGGAACTGCGGACAAATTATTAATATGGTAGATAATGAGATAATGCCTGTTTTTGACAGTTACCTCGGAAAAAATTACAATCACCCGCGTATACCTCTTTCTTTCCTTTATGAAAGCTGGTTGAAAACGTACCTGATCTTAGCCAATGCACTTGTAATGCAGGGAAACGACCGCTCTTTTGAAATCTTGACAATCTTATTTGACATAATAGAACGAAACGAAATTCAGGATGAATTATTTATTTGTAAATGCAAATTAACTCTTGCATTTGCAAATACAATGAAGGGCGATACACAAAGTTCCGAAAAGTTTCTGGAAGAAATTCTGAAAACCTACCAGTCAAATGTTATGGATAACGAAGCAATTATCCGCTGGAATCTGATAAATATAATCAACAATTTTATCAGAAAGCGTTACGATGGCTTGCAGGAAGACCTTTTCCAGATTGTAACCTTTGCGAATAACAATGGCGATAATTTCACAAAAAATATGCTTAAATCGCTGCTTGGTAAAATTTTTAAAGACAACAACCAGACAAAACATGCAATGGAAATTTATCAGGACCAGATAGCATATTTTTCAAAAGAAAAAATGGCACTCGGTGCATTGTTAACATGGTATTTAATAGCAGACGCAGCACTTGTTACAGAAGGTCCGTATGCCGCGCAGGAAATTGCTTCACAAGCGTTAGAAGTTGCACAGAACCCAAAAATTGATAACTACTTCTTTGCAATCCTTCTAAAAATGGTTATTGCAAAAGCCTGTATAACAATGTCTGAATACGAAACTGCAAAAATAAATCTTGAAAGTGCTATTGCACAGGCAAAAAAATTCAACCTGAACGATTTACTCTCAAGATTGTATCTGCTTTACGGAAAATATTTTCAGGAAATAGGTCTTGTTAAATCAGCGCACCAAACCGACTATCTTACTGGTGCGGTAAAAATGTTTGATTTAGCCTCAAAACTTGTTCAACAAACCCGTAATAATTATGTTCACATAGACATCCAAAAAGCCAAAAACGTTTTAAAATCATTCTGCCAATTAAATAATATTAAGTTATAACAAATTGATAGCAAAAAATTATATGTACGTTTTTTTATATAAATAGGTAGTATATTAATTTTTTTAGGGAAATGTCACAGTTTATAAACTCAATAAAAGAAGTAAAAAATAATTACAGCAGGTATGATGAATGGGAACAAAAACAGGCTGATGAAAAAGCTAAAAAGCAATACCTTGCAAAGACACTTGATATTCCAAAAGATAAAGTAGAATTAACCGCAGCAAAAGCTAAAACTGTTATACGTGCTGCAGAACTGCTTGATACACGTTCAGAAAATAACTGTGAAAATATGGAACAATTAACAGGAATTGCTTCATCAATTGCAATTCTTGTTCCTGCATTAGGTCTTGAATTCTTAATGCTTCACTTTATCAAAAAAGGGAAAAAACTTCCTAAATGGTTACAGTTTGCTTCACCGGTTATGACACTCGGCACTGCAATTGGTCTTATTTTATGGGGTAATTCAAAGCAGAAAGAAGCCTCCAGAATTGGCAGATTTCAGGCAAAACAAAAAGAGCTGAATGATGTAAAGAACTTTGTCATCTATACTCCGGAACAGATTGAACGTGCAGTAAAAAAAGCAAAAGAAATTCCGGATGAAAAAGAACGCAACAGCATAATGAAAATGATTGCTGAAATGAAAGAGGTCTTTAAAGATAAAAAAGCTTATGAAAAATGGCAGAAATCCAAGGATCCAAGAGCAATAGAAAAATTAAAAGAGCTGACCTGCACACCAGAACAGCTTAAGCAGGGTGAAACAGACAAAGAATTAATTGTTGATGCAGTAAAAGATATTAATATTAAAGCAGAAGAATATTCTGAAAATGTAGAAAACGTATTTGATACGATGAATGCAGTATCATGGTTAGCCGGTATACCGCTGACATTTGGAGTTAACAAAATATTAAAACATGTGCAAAGCTTCCCTAAATCTGTAAGACCTCTGGTTTCAACAATTGTAGGTTTCAGCCTTGGTCTGGGGATAACTTTATGGGGAACAGCTGAACAAAAAAATGCTGCTAAAATAGGTAGATATAAAGCCAGACAGGAATTAATGAAAAATCCTGCATCGCTTCTTGCTTTTTCAAAAGAAGATATGGAAAAAGCCAAAGATATTAAAGCCCCGGAACAAAAAATCAGCTTTTGGAAGAAAATCGGACAGAATTTCTCATTCCTTTCCCAGTATCTGAAAGACAAAAAGGAATATAAAGAATACAGAGAAAAAACACAAAAAGAAAATGAAAAAATTATAACAGCATTAAAAGAAGACGCAGAAGTTTCTGAGAAACAACTGAAAGATGCCAAGCATCTTCAGGAAAAAGTATTCACTGCATTTGATGAAGTCGATGAGATGTCGCAGAGATACTCGGAAGATGTTGAAGCAGGTACCGAAATCGCTAAACAAATAGGAGCAGCAACCTGGACAATAAGCTCAATGGTAGCTATGGTTGGTAGTGCGATGCTTATAAGCAAGGGGAAATTTCCTCTTCACAAAATAATTAAAGGTATTTCTTCATTATCGCTTGATAAAAATTCAAACATAAAAAAAGCAATAGATAAAATTTACGATGCAGTAAAAGGCGACAAAAACCTTAAACAAAAACTTAACTATGCAATAGCTCATGGAAAACTTAAAGAATTAAAAGAGATTCCTGTATTAAAAGAACCTTTGGATGAGTTATTTGCAGAATTAGGCACAATCACACTGAAAGGTCTTCCAAACGGCGAAAAAGGTATAAAAGAACAAATGCAGAAACACTTTAAAAAAGGAGCTGCTGCAAAATGGTTCAGAAACCTAACCTCCCAGAGTATCAAACTATGGGGTAAATATAAAGCTTCGGATATAGGAATGGAATTACCAAAGGAAGTTGCCGAACAATTAAAATTTAATTATAAAAATTATAATACACTGATTAATACTGGAATAGTCGCAGCAGCTCCGGCGCTTGGCGTAATAATCGGAGTACCGTATGCATTCAACGCCTGGCTTACAAATGTACAGAAAAAAGCCGGCAAAATTGGTATTATGAAAGCAATGGAAAAAATTGACGATGACAGAGTTTTCGTAAACCATGACGAAAATCCGGCACCTGTTGCTCTACAGGCTCCGGAAGAAGCAAAATCCTCTGTTCAGGTGGTTCATAAAATCCAAACAGCCGGCAGTTCAAATCTGCTTGATAAATATAAACAGGCGTAAAAAACTTGTTTCAAAATTTCCGGCTATCTGTATAAAAGCAACAGTAAAGCAGCAGCCAGAGGAAAGTTTGTTTTGACGGATAATATTTAGCCAAGATAAATTTTAGCAAGCTCTATATCGCTCTGTGTAGTGATTTTAATATTTTTATAGCTTCCGTCAATCACATAAACATCAGCACCCATTGCCTCAACCATGCCTGCATCATCTGTAAAATTTCTGCCTGCGTACTTCTGATGTGCAGAAAGGATTAAGTCATATTCAAAAGCCTGAGGGGTCTGGGTATTATATAATTTGGCGCGGTCAATTGTTTTTACAATCTTTCCATGCTCAACTTCTTTTATTGTATCAATTGTCTTGGTCATCACAGAGAGAGCTTTGTTCTCCTTAACCATTTCAATGCAAATATTTATAAGTTCGGTTGTAATAACAGGACGTGCACCATCATGGATAAGCACATAGTCGCATCTGTCTGCTTTTAACCCATTATAAACAGACTGTTGCCGGGTTTGCCCGCCTTCAATTATCCTTACTTTTTCATAATCTTTGAACAGTTCCTTCAGTTCATCCATTATAGAAAGGTTTGCACAGATTATAATTTCGTCAATATTGGAATACCTGAAAGCATCTACTGTATATTTTATAACCTCACATCCGTTAATTTGTTCCAGCAGCTTATTCTTATTTCCAAACCTCGACGAGGTTCCGCCTGCTGTAATGATTGCATTAACTTTCATTATCTACTCCTTAAAATGCTTATATAACTTCCTTTCAACATCCTCTTTTGTATAAAATACGGATTTGTCAGAATAATTAATCTTAACACCGCAAACATCAGAGGATTTTACATCACCAATAACAGTATAATTTTGGGCATCATCAACAGTTGCAATCAGCTGGTAATCTTCTGCCCCGTATAATATTATATCCTCAAAATTTTTAAATTGTTTTAAATCTGTATCAAAAGGAATTTTTACAAAATCAACTTCCATTACAACCCCGCTTGCAATAGCAATCTGCGAAAGGGCATCCATTAATCCGTCGGAAGTGTCCATCATTGCATAACCAGTTTTTTGATGCAAAGCAATTTCTTCTGAAAAACTAAGCTGAGCTTCAGGCATAAGATGGGCTTTTATAAATTTTTCAGGCTCATTTCTGCCTTCAAACAAAAGTTTCAGCCCTGCGCCGCTTGCCCCATGTTCCCCTGAAACAATAATTTTTTGACCAACTTTAGCATTTTTTCTTGACGAAATTTTTCTGCCTGCATCAGAACCTATTGCAGTAACAGAAATATAAATTTTGTCAGAGCCTGTAATATCTCCCCCTGCAATTTCAACACCATTGCAGGCAGCACTCATTCCTTTATAAAATTCTTTTATAAATTCTCCATCTATATTATCAGGAAGTGAAAGCGAAACGGTCAGATAAAGAGGTTTTGCACCGCTTGCGCAGACATCGCTTATATTCACCATAGCAGACTTATATCCAAGCTGGTATGGAGATGAAAATTTCCTCGAAAAATGAACATCCTCCACCAGACTATCCTGCGTAACTACAATGCCCAAATCTTTTAGATAAGCACAATCATCGCCTATAAGTTCTGAGTTAAGGGTATTTTTAATTATATTTATAAATTCTTTCTCTTTCATTTTTCAACTCTGCACTTTACAATGCCGGATGCTAGTCTATATCATGTTCAATCAGCGTAATAAATTCCCTCACAAGATTGTCATTCCATTTTTTACCAGCATCCTTTTTGATTTCCTCAAGCGCTTCACGCGGACTGAGTTTGCTTCTGTATGCACGCTGCTCCGTTAGTGCATAGTAAGCATCTACAATTAATATGATTTGTGAGGTAACAGGAATTTCATCACGTGCGATTTTACCCGGATAGCCGGTTCCGTCCCAGTTTTCATGGTGGTGTTCAATAATAGGTATAATATCCTGAATATATGAAATAGGACTTAAAATTTCTTTTGCTGCAATAATTGGATGAGCTTTAATTTTTTCAATTTCATCATCTGTAAGCGGTGTTGCCTTCTGAAGAATTTCGCGCGGAAGCATAACATTGCCTATGTCATACAAAAGAACAGCAATCTTTAACTTATCAATCTCATCTTTTGACAGGTCAAATCTTTTTGCAAGCGATACCGCAGTCAAAAGCTTCGATTTTACAACCCCCTGGGAATGCAGAGGATTATATGTTAATGTCAAAATATCCGCTACAGAATAGAGAATTTCTTTTTGCGAACTGTTTGTTTTTAATTTTTCACACAGTTCATCAGCAAGGTCTTGAGGAATCGGCATATTATGTTTGGACAGAATATCAGTAAATGTATTGACTGCAATTTCCTGCCAGGATGTTTCATTTACCGGTTTTGCAAGCGTAACCCTGTTTCTGCCGTTTCTCTTAGACATATACATAGCCTGGTCAGTAAGCTCAAGGACTTCCTCAATATTATCTGAGTGCTCAAGAAACGATGCTACGCCAATACTTGCTGTTATATGTCCTATTGTTTCAAGTTCCATATCCTCAATAGCTTTTCTTATACGTTCTGCGGCTATCATAGCACCGTCAGAAGATACTCCGGGCAGGACAACGTTAAACTCTTCACCGCCCATTCGTGCAGCAGTATCAATTGCTCTTGCATTTGATTTCAAAACTTCCGCCACAGATTTTATTGCAACATCACCGAATATATGCCCGTATTTGTCATTAATCTGTTTAAGGAAATCCAAATCAATTCCGATTATACTGAAAGGCTGTCCGCTTCTGCGTGAACGTGTAACTTCTTTTGCAAGATATTCCTCAAAATATCTTCTGTTATAAAGCCCGGTAAGTCCGTCTGTTACTGCCTGCTGTTTAACCTCCTCAAACAAATCTGCAATAGTTATAGCAATTTCTATTTGCTGGGCAAACATTGAGAGAAAATCCATTTCAACACCGGCAAGGTCTTCTCTGGATGAAAATACACAGAACCAGCCAAAAGGCTTTCCACGTGAGAATAAAGGAATTATATTCAAAGACTTGCTGGTCATTCCGCGGAGGACCTTTTCTTTCATTTCGTCTTCCATATCAGGAATAATTCCGTATAGAGCTTTTCTCAAGTCTTTTGTCTGAATTATCTTTTTTTCATTAAGTGCTTCTGCATATATACTTTCAGGGTCATAAACCAGTCTTCTTGCCTGCATCGGGATTTTTATAATTTCATTAACCCTGTCAATGGCTTCATCTTTGGCTTCTGCAATAACACTAATATAATCGCCGTTTTCATCACATTCTTTTCTTATAATTGTACTATGCAGGTATCCGAGTTCGCCCTTAATACTGTTTACAATACTTTCAAGCACACTATTAAGAGGTTTGGAAGAGCTCATCATATCCAAAATATGCTGCAATGTAAGCATACGCTTATTAGCAACATTTAAATCGCGGGTTCTTTCAGCAATTTCTTTTTCAAGCTGGAGGTTACGCTCGTAAATTTCAAGGTAATCCTGCTTACCGGCGTAGATATTATTTTCGACTTCTGAAATTTTGCTTCGTAAATCTTTGAGTTTATCGAAAAAATTCATTACCCACCTGCATTGTAAACGATGACATATCCATTATACAACATTTTTGGTATTTTGCAGTACTTTGTTTACAATATTTATTATTTCCTGAGCGGTTGGGCGGCGTGTACAGAGATTTTTTGCATCGCCTTCTTTTGGACAATCAAACAAGAAACAAGGCTGGCAGTCAAGTTTAGCATTAACTGCAAAATACTTGTCCGGATTGCCAAAACAGCCGAAAAGGGTTGGCGGTGTACAGGTAAATATAGATATTACAGCAGGATTGTTTGAAGCCCATGCAAGGTGAGCTGTTCCTGAATCAGGCGCCATTACAAGTGAAGCTCTTGTTAAAAGCTCCTGTAGTTCTTTAAGGTTGGTTTTTCCTGAAAGGTTTAAGCCGCAATCAGAACCTATATATGCCAGAAGCTCTTTATCTTTTTCAGTTCCTGTAAAAACCAGTGAGCATTTATCTTTTATATTTTCTACAACTTCCTTCCAGTTATCAGGGCTCCAGTGTTTTAAAAATCTTGTAGTAGCAGGAGCAATAACAACCATTGGCTTGGATTTATCAAGAGGTTTTAACAAATCGTCAATCTTTGCCTTAATTTCCTCAGTTGCAGGCGGCAGAGTAAATTTAATCTCTTCAGAATCAATACCAAGGTATTTTGTAAAATCCATATAATTTATTACCGAGTGCCGCTCTATACCATGATGTATTGCGGGAATAATTTCATTTCCGCCAAGCGTTGCATGTTCTCTTACATCAATTGGCACAATTCTTCTTTTCGCACCGCAAAAACGCATCCAATACATTGTTTTAAGCATTCCCTGCGTATCAATGGCAATGTCATATTTTTCTTTTCTAATTTCATGCAAAATCTTAAGATACTCAAAAAAGCTTCTAAAAGAAACGAGCCCGCGCTTTTTCCATCTGCCGACAGGTGCGAGGTAAACCTTATCAACACAAGGATTGTCTTTAATAATATCATACCCTTTTTCTGAAACAATCCAGTCTACACGATAGCCGTTTTTCTTAAAAAGATTTGCCATAGGTATGTTAAATACACAATCCCCGAGAGAGGATAAACGTACTATAAGAAGTTTTTTCCCTTTATTTTCCTGACTCACAATTAACGAACTCCGTTTTCTTCAAGAAAAGCTGCACCGATAACACCTGAGTAATCCCCCAGAGCAGCTTTTTTAAACTCTATTTTTGTCGCCGGCACAGGCAGAGATTTTGCACGCGCCTTTTTGATTGTTTTCTGGTAGAAATAATCAACAGCCTCAATAAGTCCGCCCCCAAGAACAACAAGTTTTGGATTAATAAAATTAATTATACTTGCAATCCCTCCGGACAAATACTCAGAGGCTTCTGTAACACATTGAATGACAAGCTCGTCATCCCGCTCAATTGATTTTTGAATCATACTTGAAGTGATTGCCTTTCCGCTCTCAAGGTAATCCAAAATTACCGAATGACGCCCTTTTTTCAGAGCACCTTCAATCCTTTTTTCTATAGCCGAACGTGAAGCATAAGCTTCCAGACATCCATGCGCACCGCATGCACAAGGTCTGCCATTCAGATCAACAATAACATGTCCAATCTCTCCGGCAGTTCCGGTAGCACCGCGGATTATCCTGCCGTCTTTCACAATAGCAGAGCCCACGCCGGTACCTACAAAAATACAGACAAAATCATCGCAGTCTTTTGCAGCACCAAATTTCATCTCGCCGATTGTAGCAATCTCAACATCATTACCGACAAAAACCGGCAGAGCAAACTCACTCTCAATATGTTGTTTAATATTCAAATCATAACAATCAAGGTTAGGCGCACCGATAATTATTCCATTTTTTCTATCTATTTGTCCTGCAGCACCTATTCCTATAGAGCTTATCTCTTCTATACCAACATTGCTCTCTTCAATGAGTTCAGATATACCTTCAATCATTTTTTTTATGATTTTTTCAGGACCTTTTTCTTTTTTTGTTTTCTTCTTTACAGAAGAAACGACTTCACCTGTTTCTTTATTAACAAGAGCCAGAAGAATTTTTGTTCCGCCTAAATCTATGCCAATTGAAAATCTCTTCATATACATTCATTATATACAAAAATTCACGGAAGTAAATATTAATAAATAAAGCCCCTGTATAGAAACGGGGGCTTTTATTACACTAACCTACATGCTCTCCTTCACATTTCACCTTTCACAAATGAGGAATCACTAAAAAATATATTTAATTCTTTAAATACCATAATTACCATATTAAAATTTTTCTCCAGCCTTGACCTATGCTGCTTCTTCCCCTGCTTCATCAACCAGAGGAATATTAGTTAATTTTGCGTGTATATCCATCATTGCATTATAGATAGCACCATCATTTCTCCACCAGCGGCTGAGCTGACTTTCTACTACAGCCTGTTCCGGTGAAATATCAATACCTAATTCATCAGCTTTTTCTTTTAAGGCATTTAGAATATGTTCTGTATATTTCTTTCTATCATCTCCGCTGAATATGTCATCATAAATAGTTTCCATCAAAGAATCATCACCTGTTTTCTGCTGGTAATCAAGGAGCCATTTATCCATAACAAAGATTACATTATCTTTATTTATTGACATTATAGCAGTATCAAGTTTTTCACAATCAGTACCAGGACCGTCTATGGCAACATATATATCCTTGCAGATTTCTAAAGCTTTTTTATAAGCCTGTTGTTCAGCTTCTGTTGGACCTTCTTCTGCCGGTTGTGTATTTTCAGAAGGATTTGTCTGGTTATTTGTTGTTGAATTACTGTGCTGAGCAGGATTAGAATTATTATTTGGTGTTGTTTGCTGCGTATTAGAGCTTTCATTATTTTCAGACGGCTGGGTATTTTCATTTTCGGTTTCAGCATCCTGAGCGGCTTCCTCAGGTTTAACCGCAAGAGTTGCAGCCTGTTTTAAAGATTTAAGCTCTTCTTTTATTTCTGCAAGCTGTTCTTTTGATGTATTCATATCCTGGGCATTTGCTCTGCTTGCAAAATCTTTCATTTTCTTTTCTGTTTCTTCAAGAAGCTCTTTAATTTCTTCAAGTTTTTGTTTTTTATCAGCAGGAAGATCTTTCTGGGCAAGAATAGTTGTCAGTTCCTGTTTAAATCTTGAAATTTCCTGCATTGTCTGTGAAACATTTGAATTAAAATTAATTTTTTCTGCAAGCTGGAAGCCCTGCATATAAGCATTCTGCATTAACATGCCATCACCCATTGAAGGCATTGTCATAAACGGGTTAAACATCTGCATTTGAAGCCAGGTGTTTGGAGCGTTAAAATATGTGAAATCATTCATATTACCCAGGGCTGCTGACCAAGGCAATACCTGATTATTCATCATATAGTATGGTATAAAACTGCCAATCATTTTTTCCTGACTCCTAGTGTTTTTATTCCCCGTATCTATATAAAGAAAATTTTTACACTGAAATTGCATGATTTCATGCATTTTGTTAACAATTTGTAATATTTGAAAAGACTTCTATTACATCATTTTTTAATATATCAGGATTAATTTCTTTTACTGAGGTTATTGTATCTGTGCTTACCGGCTCATTAAAAATTTTTTCCAATAAGGCTGCATCATAATCATACAGGATTGAACCATGCTGGAGAATATAGCCTTCTTTCCTGCATTGCGCAGAACCGATAAGTTTTTTACCTTTATAGCATAAATCTGCACCGGTTGAAATCAGCATACAATAATCAAATTTTGTATTCACAGGTTTTGAAGCTCCAAAGTCAAGCTCTATACCGAGTTTGGCAAATCCATCTATCAAAATCTGTGAAATTTCAACATAAGATTGCCTGACATTTTCGCCATGTTTTAAGCAGGATACGGGACAAATATAACTGTATGTAATTTCATTGTCATGCAGCAGAGCGCGCCCGCCTGTAAGCCTTTTGACCAAATCAATGCCGGTATCTTTTAGAAACTTTTTATCTATAAAAGCATCCTGCTGGTTTCTCCCGAGGGAAATGCAGGCAGGGTGCCAGCCATAGAGCCTGAATATTGGATAATCAAGTTTATTTTGTACAGCAAAATCAAGCAGATCACTATCTGTCTGCATATTTTCAGCACCTGTCTTAACCTCGTAAGGTATAAACTTCATCATCATTCGTTCTTCTTTTTATCTCTTTCGGCAAGACTTTTTTCAAACTGTGAAAATACATCATTCCCAACAAACTGCTCAAGAGCAGCACGTTTTGCATAGAAATTTGAACGGGCTTTTATCTGGTCATCCATAGCAGTCCTGTAATAGGCATCTGTTATAAGTATAATTTCCCTTGACAAATCCTGTGCTGCATCATAATTCCTTTTGCGCTGTTCAACAACTTTTGTATACAGCTCAAGCATCTGTTTGGCAGTCATATAGTCATAATAAAGGTTTACTGTCTTTTGCTGCAAGTCTTCAATTTTACGGATAAGTATAATCATATCAGAATCCGTAACTCTTGTATATTTGTAATTAAGCGCTTTTGTATCCTGCGACATAATACCAAAGATATTACTACCAAGCATTGAGCCCATTGCTATCATAGGATTGCCTGTGCCGGCGCCCACAAGAGTGGACATGCTGGCGATGTTTAGCAGGACTTTCTTTACAGACTTATCATTTGGCTTGTCCTCTTCAGGATTGGAAAGTTTATACAATGCAAAACTTATTGTATCGCTTTTGGAAGCAGCCCCCTGCCATAAAAGCGTTAAATCCCCCATCATGTCATCGTTTTCAAGCTCCAGTTCCTGTGAAATCTCTTTGGACATTTTCTTTATACTCAAGTCCGCATAAGTCATCTCACCTGTATCAATCTGCTCTTCGTCAACTTTGGCTTTAGTTTGTTCAACCTGGGATTTTGCTTTGACTTCAACGTATTTTTTTTCAGGTTCATCAGTCAACCCAACGCGGTATGCCGGAGGACGAATATTCAATTCCTCAAGCTCTTCCAGCTTTACTTCTGCAAAGGCAGGGGCGTTAAGCATTAATATTAAAGACACAATAAACAATCTTTTCATCATTTTGACTGCTCCTTACCCTTTAATAGAGTTGTATTATAGTTAAACTGGTAAAGGTTCAGGTTATCAACAGCTTTTTTACCTGCAAGACGCTGAAGCTCAAGGTGATATTTTTTTGCATTCTGGAGATAATAAAATTCTTCCATTGCCATATTGTCATATAATGACGATGAAATCGTTATTTCCAGCAAATCATCATTGTTTAGGGCGTTAGAATAGTTTTTGTTATACAATAGAAGCTTTGAACGGGTTTCTTTGAGCTGGCTCAATGCTGCCTTGTAGTTATAATAAGCATTAATAATCTTGTCCTGAAGATTTTCTATCAAGCCGGCAAGTTCAATAAGCTCTGTATCAGTAAGCGGGATTTCTGACGGCATATTTTTTTTGTTAATCAAATTCTGCGCAAGCCTTCCTGCCGCAAATGCAGAGGTTTGTGCCATATAATCAGCTCCCATCAGAGAAGGGGCAAAAGACGCGCCGGCAACAAGAGCAGAAAGAGTTTTTGACATCAATGATGCGTGAATTCTTCTCTGGCTTTCCGGAGTTGCAAGCTTTTTCAGCGTAAATTCAATAACCTGATTATTTTCAATAGTACCTTTCCACAGATTTTCAATATCCTGTAAATCTTTTTCTTTCTGTAAATTTACAAGTTCCTGCATAACCTGTTCATCAGAAAGCACCAGAGAACTTTTCAGCTTGACATCTGATTTAGGAAGCTCCAATTTCTCAGGCTTAACTCCCTCTAAAGCTACCTCCCCGTTATCTGCAAGAACAGCCGTTCCGCAAAATATCATTACTAAGATTAAAAGCCATCTCATATTAAAGTTATAGCACAAGAAAAATAATAAATCCAACGATTGATATTGTAATAAATCCTTGGATTGTTCTACCGTACAGAAAAAAAAAGTATCATTAATATTGATAAGAAAGAGGTAGCATTGAGTCTGAAATCATCACAAAAAAGCAGCAAAAGAACTTTTAATTCGCTGTGCAAAAAAGCAGATAAACTTCGTCTGGAAAATCTTCACAAAGAAGCTATTTCCCATTATTTAAATGCTATTTTAATTGACAGAAGCAATGCTAACTCCTACCTTGGTCTTGGTATTTGCTACAAACATCTTGAAAAATATCCTCAAGCTATAAAGTATCTTGAAAAAGCAACCGAAATTGAACCGGACTTTTATGAAGCATACTATGAACTTGGAGTATGCCATCTTTTGGAAGGAATACCCTGCGGAGCTATAAAAAACTTTGTTCAGGCTATACAAATAAACCCTGAAAATCCCGATGCTATTTTACAGCTTGGAATTTCGCATGAACTATGCGAAGAGTATGATATGGCGCTAATGATTTATCAAAAATTAATTGAGAATTCACCAAAATTTATTAAAGCATATGAGCATAAATCAACATTACTAATGAAACTTGATAATTATAAAGAAGCTTCACTTCTTTTAAATCAGGTAATAAAACTAAATCCGGATTATTATCGTGCATACCTTGGGATAGCAACTTGTTTTGACAAACTAGGCAGAAGGGTTGATGCTCAGAGATATTACAGAAAATTTCTGATAAAAAAACCAAACTCCCATCAGGCACCTTTTGTGAAAGCAAGATTAGAAAAACTAAAATCACTTTCACAAAAGAATACTTCGTTAAACCTGATTAATTAAAAATCATATTTTTGACCCACAGAATAATTTTTATAAGTAAGCTTACCGCTGCCGGTTAAAATACTTTTCAAACTTTCCTGACCAATAGCATTCCAGGTTTCCGGCACTATTGCATCAGGTTTTACGTATAAACCATAGGCATCAGCACCAAACTGGTTTGGATTTTTGAGCCCGTTAGTATCAAGCCTTATTACAGCACAGTATTGCCTGTGTAACACCACTGGAATTTTATTTCCGTCTTCGTCAAGCTTATAATCACCATTGGGCTCCTTTTCATAACTATCTTCATAAAAATCACACGAAGTCTTCTGTATAATTTGAAGAATAGCACCATCGCTGAGAATTATTTTAGGAGCATTAATATTAACACCTGCATTAGTTCCGTTGCCATCAGTATATGGCATAGCGTATTTTAATTGATAATAATATTTTTCACAGCCTTTCTGTGTTTTACTTGTACAGAGCTTAGCACCGTTAAAATATTTGACAAAGTTCTGCGCAACTTCAATAGAAGATTTTGTTGTATCAAATAGTACAGTATTATCTCCAATAACACCAAGGTCCTTTTGAGCAAGGAGTGCTGCATTTTGAATATTTGATACTGTTTTTTTGGCTCTTGTAACAAGTTCTCTATCCTGAATCTTTGTAGTCAAAGACGGCAGCGTCATAGCAGCCACAACACCTATTATACCTAAGG
>HF989702.1:4544-9607 GCA_000431315.1 Brachyspira sp. CAG:484 | reverse complement strand
AAGAGTGGGAAATATCTAAAACCCAAACAGGAAAACACTTGAAAATGGAAGACAGTGATACAGCAGACTATAGTTCTCCGAATGTAGGTATAATAACAGGTGATGGCACCCCTATGATACTATCTTATAACACAAAATGCGAAGCCCTGGACCCTGTAAAAAGCTATACGTGGTCAACGGAGGATAACAAACCGGTATCCAATGCAGACTATAGCAGCCCTAATGTAGGTATAATAACCGGCGACGGAACACCAATGATATTATCATATAATAAAAAATGTGAGCCTCTAGATGCTACCGTAAAATCATTAACGTGGTCAACAGAGGATAATAAGCCGGTAACAAACGCTTCAACAAGCTGTATTGCAGCAGTATTTGAAATAAACGGAAGTAAGAAACCAAACAAACAGAATGAGGATGTGGCGTTGTTTAATGCGAATGGTTTGGGGAGCAGTTGTGCCGTAGAACTTGACGGAGGCAAATGCTTTGGCTCTGCATTTAGTCCAACGCCGTTAACAAGAGCAGAGTGTGAAGCGCAAAAAGATGAATTGGGAATAAAACACTGCCAAATTGATAGGGATTATTGGGCAGGTGCAGTGCAACAATGTGGCGGAGTAAAAAACATGCCGACACTTAATGACTTAGCAAAGATAGCAAGTGCAATATACAAAGGCAATCCGAGTGTAGGAGCAAAACAGGATGTGGACAAGCTGACTTACGTAGCGGGCACAGCCACCTCTCTAGGTCTTCCGGAACCAAGCTTCACCTTGTGGTCTGGTTCGGAGAGCAGTAGCACCGACGCAAACTGGCGTTACTTCGACTCCACGCGCACGGTCTACTCCCTCGGCACCCACGGCCGCCGCTTTAACAGTGACTATCAGGCGGTGTGTTTGACTGACTAATTCAACTGTTCAACTATGAGGAAGCCGGAAAATACTTTTCCGGCTGGTTAAATATGTAACAAAAAGGCGGAAACAATGCCGCCTTTTTTATTTTGTTTTTCTGTTATATAATAGTTACGCTATGAAAAATATAAGACAAACTAATGTTAATATTCACAGGGATTCCTGGGTGGAAATAAATGTAGGAAATCTTGCGCACAACGCCGCTGAAATTCGAAAACATGTTCCGACTGATACAAAACTTCTTGCGGTTGTTAAAGCCGATTCTTACGGACACGGGTCTGTTATGCTTGCTCCCACACTTCTGGCTTCAGGCTTTGACATGTTAGGCGTTGCGTCAATTGATGAGGGTGTGGACTTACGAAATGCAAAAATTACCTGTGATATTCTTGTTCTTGGAGCAGTTCCTGTATGGGCTGTTGAAAGTGCTGTTAATGCTGATATTTCGATTGCTGTTTTTTCAAAAGAGCATCTCAAAGCCTGCAAACAGGCTTATGAAAGAACAGGCAGGAAACCTAAGGTTCATATAAAACTCGATACCGGTATGAACAGGATAGGTGTTTCTGTTGATGATGCCGTTGAATTTATTAAGGAGGCGCAGAATGCCGCTTATTTGAATTTGCAGGGTATATTCACACATTTTGCAAATGCTGAAAACAGAGAGAAAACCCAGATACAGATTGATAAATGGAATTACGTATTATCTCAGATTGATACAACCGGTTTGATGCTTCATATTCAAAATACTGTTGGAACTATGTGTTACGAAATTCCTAAATCCAATATGAGAAGAGTTGGAATTGCTTTATATGGTTTATGGACAGATATGCCTGATAATAAAGGCTTTAGACCGGACTTAAGACCTGTAATGTCTGTAAAAGGCAGAATTGTAAATATTCACACAGCAAAAGACGGCGAGGGCGTAAGCTACGGGCATACATTTACAGCTAAAGGCGACAGGAAAATAGCTACTATACCTATCGGCTATGCAGACGGTGTTTCAAGAGGGCTTTCAAATAAAATTTACGGCATACTGAACGGGAAGAAAGTTCCTCAGGTAGGAAATATCACTATGGATCAGATGATGTTTGATATAACCGGTGTTGATGCTGAAATTGGTGATATTATAACATTAATCGGTGATGATATTTCTATTGATGAATGGGCAGAGATTCTCGGTACAATCAATTATGAGCTTTGCTGCCGTTTAAAAGTCCGTTTACCGAGGGTTTACACAAGATAAGTTTCGGGAGAATATATGGTTCAGAATTTTGACCTTGGAATAATCGGAGGCGGACCGGCAGGTTATACCGCTGCGTTGCATGCTGCGGCAAAAGGCTTGCGGGTTGTCATGTTTGAGAAAGATTGTGTAGGCGGGGTTTGTCTTAACCGCGGGTGTATTCCTACAAAAGCAATTCTCCATTCGGCAGAACTCTTTGAAGAGATGAAATGCGCGCAGGAACTCGGGATAAATTGTGAATCTCTTTATGTAGATTACAAATCAGTAATTGAGCATAAAAATAAGGTAGTAGAGAGGTTGCGGAAAGCGCTGGAACTTTCCTTGAAAAATAGCGGTGTGACTTCTGTTAAGGCAGAAGCTTGTCTAATTTCATCTACAGAAATTGAAGCTGATGGTGAAATATTCAAGTGCAAAAATATTATTGCAGCATGCGGCTCCTCTCCGCGAAGTCTTAAAGGAATGGAGTTTGACGGTGAATTTATCTTAAATTCTGATGATATTTTAAATCGCGACCGCCTTCCTGAAAGTATTGTAATCGTTGGTTCTGGCGCAATCGGAACTGAGTGGGCGAGAATTTTTGCGGCATTCGGCGTGCAGGTCACAATTGTTGAAATGGCAGAGAATTTGCTGCCGGCAGCTGATATTGAAGTTTCCAAGCGTGTTGAACGTATTTTTAAAACAAAGAAAATAAAAGCTTATAAATCGACAAGTGTTGAAAAAATTCAGGACAAAAAGGTTTATCTGACAACCGGTGAAATTTTGGAGCCTGAATGTGTTTTGATTGCAGCCGGACGTGTACCTAATAGTTGTAAAAAGCTTGAGGGGGTTGCGTATCTAGGTGATATGTACGGTTCTGTCCAGCTTGCGCATTTCGCTATAAAGCAGGCAGTGTCATATGTTGATGGAATATCATTTGAAGAAACTCTTGTTCCTTCAGTTGTATACGGCAGCCCGGAAATTGCATGGGTTGGAAAGCGTGAACAGGATTTGGAGGAAGGAACTTATCAAAAATCGCTGTTGCTTATTTCTGCACTCGGAAAGTCACATTGTGATAATTCAACCGACGGATTTATAAAAATCCTTTCTCAGTATGACAGGATTGTTGGTGCGCATATTGTTTCAAAAGAAGCTTCTGCAATGATACAGCAGGTTCTTATTGCTATACAAAACAATATCTCTGTCAGCAGACTGAAAGAGATATGTTTTGCGCATCCTACCTATTCGGAAGGGATATTTGAAAGTTTATTTAAATTGTAAAATTACCAGTGGTTTAAAGATGAGCCGTTATTGAATGCTCCGCCTGTGCCAAACTTTACGCCGCCATGGTTCCAATAAGAATTTGTATCACCGGACTTTTGGGAACCTGCATTTATTTTTCTTTCATATGTAGTTGTCTGTTTCGGCTTAATATTTAATCCTTCTTTTTCAGTGGTGGTTGTTTGAATCTTTTCATTAAAAGTTTGTTCAGTAAATAATGTATCGCTTGTGTTTGTTACTGAATCAACATCATAATTAGGTGCATCCATTGCAAAAACGCAAGGCGCAAATAAAAGTATGCCCAGAATAATTGCTAGTTTTTTCATATAAATTCTCCTTTTTATATCCATTATAAATGATTAGGAAATCAAAAAGCAACTTTTTGTTTTTATTATTTAAAAATGTTACTAAAATAAGATTAGAGCTTACTAAATTAAATTTGCGGATTATAATTAAAATATGAGAGAAAGGCTTCCTGAATATTTAAAACGTCCTATAATTGATACAGATGCAACAAAGACAGTCCGGAGAATACTCAAGAACAGATGTCTTAACACTGTTTGCGAGAATGCACGATGCCCGAATAAGAATGAATGCTATACAAAAAATACAGCCACATTTTTGATTATGGGTAACGTATGTACACGCAACTGCCGCTATTGCAATATTGCATGTGAACGTCCAAAACCGCTTGATGAATATGAACCTTACCATATTGCCCAGGCTGTTAAGGATTTGAACTTGAAATATGCCGTAATAACATCTGTCACGCGGGATGATTTGCCGGACGGCGGGGCATCACATTTTGCAAAATGTATAGATGAAATCAGAAAGCTTACACCCGATGTGAAAATTGAAATTCTAACTCCGGACTTCAAAGGTTCAAAGGAAGCGCTTGATATAATTATAGATGCGCATCCTGATGTTTTTAACCACAATATTGAAACTGTGCGGGAGATTTTTAAAACTGCAAGACCGCAGGGAAATTACGATGTTTCTATTGGGGTTTTGAAATATGTCAAAGACAACAGTTCAATTATTACAAAGTCCGGTTTGATGGTAGGTTTAGGCGAAGATTTTGTGCAGCTTGAAAATACTTTTAAAGATTTAAAAACTGCCGGATGTGATATTTTGACTGCCGGACAATATATTCAGCCGTCAAAGAAGCATATGCCTGCTGCGAAATACTATTTACCGGAAGAGTTTAAGAAAATCGAAATGCTTGCAGAAAAATGCGGTATTAAACATTACCAGATTGGTCCTCTTGTTAGAAGCTCTTATCGTGCAGCAGAACTTGTTTAGTTTTAATAATTTGCAAAAAAGTGGTTTATTTGTTAGCATAATGTGTGATAGGGGATTAGGGAAAATGAATAACATGAAAAAATTTATAATATCTTTGTCTGTTGCAGTATGTCTTTCTTCTGCCGCATTTTCAGCACCTGTTCATATTAATGATTTGCGCAGCAAGTTTTTAAACAATTCTGCAATTATTTATGAGATTAATATCAGAACATTTAATGCGCAGGACACAAATGGTAACGGCATTATTGATTTTGATGAAGGCGAAGAGAGCGGGAACTTCTTAAATGCAATTGCAAATCTTGATGAACTCCAGGCAAAGGGGGTTAACGCAATCCATATTCTGCCGGTTACACCTGTAGGGA
>HF989702.1:0-4494 GCA_000431315.1 Brachyspira sp. CAG:484 | reverse complement strand
CAGCCGGTTCTTTGTATGCAGCATCAGGTTTTAATTCTCTAAACCCTCAGCTTAAAAGTGAAAATACAATGTTAACCCTTGAAGAACAGGCAAGAAAATTTATTCAGGAAGCTCACGACAGAGGTATCGCTGTAATTGTCGATGTGCCGGCATGCGGGTCTTACGATTTATTTATGCAAAGACCTGAACTTTTTGTAAAAGACAAATCCGGTCAGGCTGTTATTCCTGCGGACTGGACAGATGTAAGGCTTTTGAATGCCGGTACGGAAGCTCAGGTTAACAAAGATGTACTAAATCTTTATAAAGAATTTGTTGATTATATGATGGATTTGGGTGTTGACGGTATCAGAGCTGACGTTGCCCATTGCAAACCTGCAAAATTCTGGAAAGAATTAATAGACTATTCCAGAAAAAAAGACCCTCAGCTTCTCTGGCTTGCGGAATCATCCAATTCATGGAAAGATGCAGTTTCTGAATATGCTGTTTTTACATCTTATGACAAACTTTTACAGGCAGGTTTTGACGGATATTACGGAAGCTACTTTAATATGAAGGATTGGAAATCTTCTAAAGATTTATTTAATCAGGTAAATCTTGACCGTTCGCTTTCTAAAAAAATCGGTCAGCCTAAAAGCGTTATAGGCAGCTTTACAACCCACGATGAGTTAAGCCCTGTTTTAATTAACGGTAAAAAATACAGCGAAATGATTATGTGGCTTAATTCAACACTCCCGCTTAATGCTTACTATGTAGACGGTTTTGATACAGGAGATAATTATATTTATTTCTGGGCTAATAAAAAAGCTCCTAAAACCTTTACAGATGATGACTATTATTTTGCACACCGCGGAAAAATAGATATATTTAACTTTTCAAGACGACCTGGCGGTAAAGATAAGGAACTCAGCGATGACTTTAAACTTGCGAACCAGTTTAAAAAATATGCTGCAACGCTTAATGCGAAAGGTCATTTTATTCAGTTGAGAACTAATAATCCGTCAGTCTTTGCATATGCGGTCAGTGATACAAAAGAGTCGTTTATTGTTATAGGAAATATGAACTTTACATCAGACAGTGAAGCTGTTGTGCGTATTCCGGGATTTAAAGGAAATGAGGATGTAATTGTTATTAAGACAACTAGTACACCTGTTTCAAGTAAAGGCAAGATGACTGTAAGGCTGGAGCCTGGAGAAATTCAGGTTCTTGTATTGAATAGTTTTCCTATAAAATAATACGCAAAAAATTTTTTTCACACTTTTTAATAGCTTTATAGAAAAAAAGAGGCATCATGTCAAATACTTTGCTAAACACTGTGGGAAGCCGCAGTACAAATTTTCAAATACAGAACTATAGACAGCCTGTCACTGTAAATCCGGCAGACCGAATTAAGCCGCTTCCTTCAGAACAAACAGGCGCTGAGAATAAAGGTTCCGGAAAGGGCGGTAAAAATGATAAACTTGTCCTTGCACTTGGCTGCCTTGCTGTAATAGGTGCAGGTTCATATATTCTTTATGATATACGCAAAAGAGGCGGTAAAGGATTAAGCGGTTCTGCAGATTCTCCGTTAATGCAGATGAAGACAAAGGCGAGAAATGAGTACTATAAATTAAAAGAAAATGTTCTTGCAGAATTTAACGAAAGCCTGCCTGAAGAATTAAAGGTAAGAAAGGGTGTGACTTTTAACTCTTCAAAAGAGCTTGAAGATTTTAAAGATGCTCTTAAAACAGGTGATGATTTCAGTATAGAAAAATACGAAAGAATACGTGATAATTCATCTTCAACAGTTAAAAAAAGACTGGCAGAATTGCAGGGCGACAAAGACTGGGTTGAATTGCGAAAACTTCGTAAATCACTTCTTAAACAAGCAAAAGCTCAGGATGATAAGGGTGCAATTGCAAGAGAAAAAATTTCTATAATTAATGATTTAATGTCATTTAAAGTTGATACCTCAAGAGAACAAGTGTTTAAAAACCGTAATATGATGGATGTTAATGATGCTTTCGGCTTAATAAGACGGGATTTTGGAAGTCTTGATGAGTTTAATACAGCAAAGAACGAAGTTACAAAGTATGATTTCAATTTTGATTTAGGGGAAGGTTTCTTTGCCGGACACAAAAAGCTTAAAGTTGATGATTTATTTGAAGAAGAACATGAAACATATAACTTTGCAAGAGATAATCTGAATAAAATCCGGAATATTTTTGAAAATGTTATCCCAAAAGCAAAAGAAGATTTACACAAAAAATTAAACGAACTGGCACTTACTTTCAGAACCTCAGAATTTATGCAAAATGTTTATAATTTAACCCGTAAATCTGCGTAATACATGCCTTTAATCTTCTTGACATCGCCCTTTGAGCAACGTAAAATTTACTTGTATATAACCGAAGGGAGTATAGAAAAATGTTGGATCGTATACAAATTACTAAAGAAGTAGAAGAAATGTGCTGCGTAAAACGCGGTGTTAAAGGTGAACCTGCTCCTATCCCTCAAGAAGGCGAATGGACAAAATGTAAAGAAATTAAAGACATTTCAGGTTTAACTCATGGATGCGGATGCTGCGCACCTCAGCAAGGTACCTGCAAATTGACACTTAACGTTAAAGACGGTGTTATTCAGGAAGCTCTTGTTGAAACATTAGGATGTTCAGGTATGACTCACTCAGCTGCTATGGCTGCTGAAATCCTTCCTGGCAAAACTATTTTGGAAGCACTTAACACAGACCTCGTTTGTGATGCTATTAACGTTGCAATGAGAGAATTATTCCTCCAAATCGTTTACGGCAGAACTCAAACAGCATTCTCTGAAGGCGGTCTTCCTGTTGGTGCAGGTCTTGAAGATTTAGGTAAAGGTCTTCGTTCTCAAGTTGGTACTATCTTCTCAACTAAACAAAAAGGTCCTAGATACCTCGAAGTTGCAGAAGGCTACGTTCTTGAACTCGGCTTGGACAAAAATAACGAAATCATCGGATATAAATTCGTTCATCTGGGCAAATTTATGGAAGCTGTTAAAAAAGGCATGGATCCTAAAGAAGCTCTGGAAAAATTCACCGGTACTTACGGCAGATTTGCAGAAGCTGTTAAGAAAATCGATCCTAGAGTTGAATAATTATTAAGTATAAATATTCAAAGTTTTTTTGATAAACAAATTAGAAAAAGTAGTTTAAATAAAATAAAAGGAATAAAAAATGGCTATTAAATTTGAAGGACAAGACAGACGTCAGGCTAAATTGAATAAAATATTGCCTGAGTATGGTTTTAAGTCTTTGGAAGACGCTAAAGCATTATGCGATTCTAAAGGTGTTAACGTTGATGAAATCGTTAAAGGTATTCAGCCGATTGCATTTGAAAATGCAGTTTGGGCTTATACACTGGGTGCAGCTATTGCAATTCAAAAAGGCGCTAAAGACGCAGCAGAAGCTGCAAGCTTGATTGGCGAAGGCTTACAGGCATTTTGTGTACCTGGCTCTGTTGGTGACACAAGAAAAGTAGGCTTAGGTCATGGTAACCTTGCTGCTATGCTTTTGAGAGAAGAAACAAAATGTTTCTGTTTCTTAGCTGGTCACGAATCATTTGCGGCAGCTGAAGGTGCTATCGGTATTGCAAGAAATGCTAATAAAGTTAGAAAAGAACCTTTAAGAGTTATCTTAAACGGTCTTGGTAAAGATGCTGCTTACATCATTTCAAGAATTAACGGTTTTACATCTGTTGAAACTAAATATGATTACAAAACCGGCGATTTGAAAATCGTTAAAGAAACTCCGTTCTCTGACGGAGAAAGAGCAAAAGTTAAATGCTATGGTGCAGATGATGTATCAGAAGGTGTTGCAATTATGATTCATGAAGGTGTTGATGTTTCAATTACCGGTAACTCAACTAACCCGACACGTTTCCAACACCCTGTAGCAGGTACTTACAAAAAATGGTGTTTTGAAAACGATAGAAAATACTTCTCAGTAGCATCAGGCGGTGGTACAGGAAGAACTCTTCACCCTGATAACGTAGCAGCAGGGCCTGCTTCTTATGGTATGACAGATACTATGGGAAGAATGCATGGTGATGCTCAGTTTGCCGGTTCATCATCAGTTCCTGCCCACGTTGAAATGATGGGTATTATCGGTATGGGTAACAACCCTATGGTTGGTGCGACAGTAGCTGTTGCAGTAGCAGTTGCTGGTGCATTAAACAAATAATTTTTGTTATTAAACAAGAAAAAGCCTCCGAATACCGGGGGCTTTTTTTTATAGAGAAAATATGTTATAATTAAAAAACAGATGAAAACATGTTAGAAAAGCTATATATGTTTTCTCAAACACGCTTCCGCACATGATACATATAGTCACATCATTACCGTAATAGTGTCGTGCCTCAGGCATCGCAATCGCCTCAAAAAGTTTTATATTTACTTAAAAAAGCAACAAGCACTGCCAAAGAAAAATAAATAAATAAAATAAGGAAAAAATATATATATTTTCGAAACGATAGCGGGAACGGA
>HF989701.1 GCA_000431315.1 Brachyspira sp. CAG:484 | reverse complement strand
TGTTTTCGAGGCGATTGCGGGAGCAGAGCGGGACCGTGGTCGTGAAAAGCTAAACAGATACCTGAAGGATTGCCTGTCCCTTTTTTTATTATAAATCATAACTCAGAAATTAGCAATATACTAAATTAGACTTATTTAAACTATTAATAAGTAAATGCTTGCTGAATATTTTTATCAAGTCTTTGACGGCAAGAAGCAAGTTCTGTTTCTACCATCTTAAGTCTTGTCTGATATTGTATCATTTGCTGTTCAAGTTTTTGTTCAAGAAGTTTTAATTTAGCCTGGCGCTGCTGTAAAGTTTTTACAATCGGCGAATCAGGATCATAATCGGTGCCAATCTGCATTAAGTCATTGCCGGTTTGCGTCAAACCCATTCTTGTCTGAGTAACAAGCTGGATTTTGTACTCCAAATCCATTTTGACGTTATTCAGATATTGCATTCTGATTGTATCTGTGAGGACACCCATATTCTACTTCCTTTATCTGGTTTCGTTCAGGTTATTCCCCTTTAAGAAGCTATGTTGGTTATTTTCTGCAATTAACCTTTCCATTTTCTGGAACTGATGCTGGTGGTAATTCAATCTGTATTGAGCCATTTTTAACTTCTTTTTCATTGTCAGAAATTCTTTTAAACCATCTACAAATGAATTTGCCATTGCCTTTAAAGGGTTTTTCCTGATGAGGAAATTCCTTGAATATATCAAGAAGTCTAGTATTCTTTTTATATTCATCTCTAAAGTATCTCGAAGCATTTTTCTCCTTACACTTTAGACCTACATGTATATAAAAACAATTACTTCAAAAATATTGCTTTTTTGAGTTACATTTTTTAACATGTCTTAATCTAAAGTGATTAACTGTTTAATTCCTGACTGTCAACGTGTTCGGAAATTGAAGTTCGCTCGCCTTCCACACTATTTATCGGCACATCCGGCTGAAACTTTAATTGGTTTAGGGTATGAGAACCTAAACCGCAATAAAATTTTACAATTTTATTTAAAACATTCAGCAACACATTCTTTTTCATTTTATTTTTCATAATATTACAAGTTCTGAATAGCTTTGCTGTCACCGTCAATAGACTCTTTCAGCATTTTCTTAACTACATCACCCTGTGTATCAAGCATTTTGCACACAGTTTCAATATTTCTAACCTTGTTAGAAAGAATTGTATCCGCATTTGCGGTAATATTTCCTGTTACATTCTGGTAAGCAGCCAATGCAGCAGAAGTGGTCCCTTGCATTAAGTTACCCATAACAATAGCAGGAAGTCCGTATTCTCCAAGGTAAGGCGCAGCAGCCTGCATAATCCCGCCCCATCCGGAAATCATACTTGCAACAGGCAGAACAATGTTTCTACCTAGCCAGCCGTATCCGTTAGCAGCACCTACACCGTAAGCTGCAGTGCTTGCAATATCAGCCAGCCCGCCAAGGTTTGACGCATAGCCTGTAGCAACACCGGTATCTGTTCCCCATCCGGTAAGACCGGCTGCCCCGCCTGTTGAATAACCGTCAAGCCCCCATGAAACAGGAGCGGCTCCACCTGGAAATCCTGAATAATTATACAAAGAATTAATCCCGTAAGAAGATGCTCCGGTAAAGTTGGAATAATAAGAAGTACCAGGAATGTTCATTGTTTCAGACGAACCAAAAACATTTGCGAAAGATGACGGAGCAAACAGGCTTGCCATTCTGTATAAGAAGCTTCCGGTCATTTCAAAACCTGTACCTGTACCGCTTCCGGAAACTGTAAGATCTCGAAGTTTATCATAGGTTTCCCACAGCATTGCCTTTGCATCACCGCTTGCGGAGCCAAATTTGTTTGCTATTACCAAGTAACTGTCATTTTTATAAGCCATTTGTACCTCTTATAATCTCTTTTTTCAAACCTATGAATCAAATGTTTTGAATGTAGATTCGATATTCTTATCAATAACTTTCTTAACCGCTTCCATTTCAGTCTGTAGAGCTTCCTGCTCTGTATCCAGCTGACGTAATCTTAATTCAAGTGTACGGTCTTGTTCCTGAATCTTTTCTGTCTTAGCGTTAATATCCTGAATAGCCTTTTCATAAACCTGCATATCATAGTTGTACTGGTTCATTGCATCTTGATAAGCTGCCTCATCTGTTTCTGTTTCGGTATTCAGATAATGAACAACTGAAGAATCCTGATATTTTATTGACTGCGGGCGACCGCTCTCATCAAGGTCAATCATTGCTTTTTCAGTAACTTCGATTTTTGTCTTGACATTTTGTGCTGTATAATATGTAAGCCTATCCTGATTTTCGGTAGGAAGTGACTGATCAGGACCGCTTATAGAAGAACTTGTTAAATCTTTTGCACAGGCAAACCTTGTTTCACCCTGCCATTCCCAGACATAAATATCATCAGGATCTGCCAGAGCAAAATCTGTATCCGGCCAATCTTTAAGAATTTGTTCATAAGCTGCTTTCATATCAGGATCAGTAGAGTCATATTTTTTCAGCTCGCAGTTGCCTACATAAGTCGGAACCCCTGCTTCTACATAGTAGTCTGTAATATCCTCTGTACCTTCCAGAGCTGCCTGTGAAACAAAGTGTAAATTACCATCATCATCTGTGTAGCAGCGCAAATCTGACGCATCATTACCAATTGAAGGGTAATCTGAAGCTAATTTATCATACACCTTTTTCTGTTCAAGATTTGTCGGGTCATATGCTGTGACAGGATGACCATTAACTGTATATGTCTTGTTAATAGGCTCTGTTGCAGTAATATTAGTTCTGCTTGTTGTTTGTTCAGATTCAGTGTCAGTCAAAGGATCAATATATCTATCCTTAATATCACCGGTTCCGCCAAGTTCTGTACGGGAAACAAAGTGAAGTGTACCGTCAGCATCTGTATATGTCATCATATCATCAGCATTCATATCAGGATATTGTGCTGATAATCTGTCAAAAATATCTTTCTGTGCGGCATTAGCAGGATCATAAGTAGTAGCTTCAAACCCGTTTACAGTATAAGTAGGCTGTTCAAGGTAATCTATATCATCTCTTGAAGTTGTACCTTTTGTAGAAACATCACCTTCTACAACCTGAGGATTTGCAAGTCTGTTTTGAATTCCGGTAAATACATCCGCAAAATGGAAGTGTGTAACCAGATAATTATAACCATCCGGATCATCATGAAGCTCTGACATGCTTGAAATTTCTTCATCATAAGTTCCATCTGTATATGTATATTTCATAGTTGTATAATCCTGAGTACTAGGAGCTGTAGGAACTTCTAATGCAAGCAAATCATTAAAAGTATTTGCGCTCTGATTTGCCAGTGCAGTACGAGCCTGGTTAATCTGTTGTCCTTCATATTCAACGTTTGTTTTTCTGGCGGTTAAACCTAAATATCTAGCCTGTGACGCTGCCATACCCATAAGGCACTCTCCTTCATGTTTAAACTGAAATTATCTACTACACTTTTGTTTATAATTATGTTTTTAAAAAAGTCAACATAACTATAATAAATTATACGGTAATATTAAAAAATTTATACAGTACCTACAATAAAAATCCTCCGTTTAACGGAGGATGATATACAAATTTCATATATTTATTCTATTTTATAAAAAGAGAGTTAGATCATATCTTGAATATATTTGATAGTCTTTTTCATAAAACGTTTTGCCATAGGTCCAAAATTCAATTCTGTCAGTTGGTTTTTCTCCGGCAAAATAAAATCTCCAAGAGATGCCATTTTTCCTTTTTTAAGTTTGCCTGTAATTAAAAGATTATTGTCTTTTATTGTAAAATCAACAGCATCCTTCCTCATATGAGAAGGGATTGATGAAAATCTGTTATTAACAAAATCTTCCCGCTCTATAAGTCCGCATTCATATCGTTTTTTCTGTAAAATTATACCAGGATTTGCAGCTTTGCTCAAATAAGCTGTATCATTATATTTTCGATATAAAAAACTTTCACCATTACGCTTTACTACTCTGCATTCAAGTTCCATTAAATTACCTCCATTTTCTGTTATGATAATTATAAAATGAAGAAAAATTTTTTTTGCATACCGACCCACCCCGTCCTATTCTATCCTATTTCAGAGTATAAGTGTATTTTAGCCTATCCTAAATTCATATTTACATTACTTTACATGCTGACAAAAAACAGCTGTTTTATATGAAAAGGCGCGGTAGATTTACCGCGCCTTAAATTTTATTATTGAGCTAATTCCTTTAATTTAGAATTAACAAATTCCATAATTTTGAATTCTTCTTTTGGAAGCATAGTAGTTTGTCCATTTTCGACATACCAGGCACTTTGTATACGCGAACCTTGATAAGCCATATCAGAAATCTTAATATCAATACCATGCTGACTCAGAATATCAAACTTCATACGGCTTGAATTTCCGAAGAACAGATAGTCATCCATATGATCATACTTGCCCTTATAGTTTACATAAATTTCTTTTCCATCTCGCCTCATACTGGCATTATTATTAAACAGTTCAAGAGCTTCATTCTTTAATTTATCAGGAATTTCGGCTAAAGCTGCATTCCGGGCCTGTTCCAGATTTTGAGGTGCCGGAGTTTGTAATGCACCGGTTTTGAGCTTTTCAAAAGCTTCTACGGCTTCGTCACCAACAGGAACATTACGTTTTAATAGAGATTTTTCAATATCGCCTACATAAGGATTTCCATCAACGTCATACATAACAGCTTGCCCGTGTTTTACAACGACTTCGCCTTCAAGCGTCTTAACTTTAGTACCTTCCGGTAAAAGTTCAAACCCGCCGACAGCTTTTTTAGTAGCTGATATTGTTTCTCCGGGTTTTATTCCATCCATTGCGTTATAATTACCTTTTGAATTTATATAGGTTTTTGAGAAAACTTTTGGATCGCAAACAGCAAAGTCACCGCCAGCTTTATCATAAATCATAATTATAGATCCGTCTTTCACTTCATAAGGAGCTTCCGGATTCCATTTATTAGGAACATAGAGTTTACCATCTTTTTCAAAAACAATTCCGTCAGGTTTACCTGTAGTCTGATATGCCTCTACCTGGTTAGGTTTACTTTCAAAACGAATAGCTGAAGCAGGGATTTTTGTAAACATTGATGGAGCCTGCAGCCCAGTAGCTACTTTTAAGCCTTCTCCTGCAACTCTAAAGTTTTCTTTTACAGCACCCATTGTAGATAATTTTGCTGGATCAGCGGTCTCAACACCTGCACTTCTGGCAGCTGATAATGAGCTTTTAGCTGATGCAACCGCACCACCTGCCATAAGCCCGCCGGTCAAAATTTCTGCACCGCCTTTCTGTGCCTCATCTTCATTTTCAGCAGTTGCAACATCATAAACACCTTTACCGGTAATACCAACACCTGCTGTACCAAGAGCGGCATTAGCAGCAGGAGCTGCGGCGGCAAGTTTCGGAGCTGCAGTTAAAGCTGCGTCCATTGCTGTTCCTGCGGTTAAAACTGTTGCACCTGCAACCCATAAACCTTCTGTAGAGGTTAGATAGTCAGCGACATTACCTGCGCCTTTAGCTGCGTTCCAAATTTTTTCGCCTGCTGTCATGGTTGAAGGATCACCATCACTAACTAATTCGTCAACTTTTTCCGCAACTTGTTTAATAGGCTCTTTTATATAAGTCAACGGGTTAACTGTATCCAGAGATTTAAAGCCATCCCGTGTACGTTTTACAACAGCACCTATTGCGCTGCCGACACCGTCAACATCTTTAAAATCTCTTTTCCATCCTTCAAGATATTTATCCACAGCTGTCGGATCTTTTGTAATTTCATTCAAATGGTTTTTAAGTGCAGTTTCAGCTTCTTTGTCAAACTGAGCTTTTTCTTCAGGTGACATTTTGTCATATTTTGCACTCAATTCTTCGTTAATCTTCTGGAACTGGAGCAGTTCAGGAGAACCCTCCTCAAAAGGTTTTTTACCTGTAATCTGTTCAATAAAATCCAAAGGGTTTTGCGGAACATTTTTAGCGCCATTTGTCATATCAATATTAACGCTTGGTTTTGTTTCCTGCTTCTGTTTTACATTTTTTGAAGCATTAGAATTTTGCACACCATCACTACCGGTGATGCCGCGGGATTTGTCAACTGTCATTTCAATCTCCTTAAATTTTTAACTTCACTCGTATTTATTTTTTCTTATAAATGAGTAAAGTTATTGGAGCGGAAATTGTTGACTACACTTCACCCCATCCCATCATATCATATCATATCATATCTCAGAGTATAATTGAATTTCGGGCACATTGAAATCTGACTTTACATTTTGTTACATTTGAGTTTTTTATAAGTTTTGTAACAGAATAAAAAAAGAACCGCCTTATTAAAGGCAGTTCTTTTTTTAATATTCTTTATGGATTATTCAGCCTGATTTTCAGCTTTAGGCTCTGTAACAGTCAATGCAATACGCTTATCTGTAGGGTTAAACTTAAGGATATAAGTCATAACCTTATCACCTACCTGAAGAATATTGCCATTTTGGTTTTGAAGCTCAACAACTTCGTTGTGAGGAAGCAATGCTTCTACACCAGGGAATACTTCGACAAACGCGCCAAAATGCTTAATTCTTGTTATAGTACCTTCAACTTTATCGCCTTCTTTTATTTGTTTTTCAGCTTCTAACCATGGATCAGGTTCAAGATTTTTCAAACTCAATGATACTCTTTGTTTTTCATGATCAACTGCAATTACTTCTACGTCAATCTTGTCACCTACACTCAGAATATCAGTTGGATGATCAATCCATCTCCAGGACAACTGGGACAAAGGAAGCAAGCCGTCAATGCCGCCCAAATCAATGAATGCACCGAAATCGGTAATTCTTACAACATCACCTTTAACAATCTGTCCAGGTTCAATCTGGGAGAATACATTTTTTCTTGCTTCTACAGCGCTATCTTCATATACTTTTTTATTAGATAGAATAAAGTTATTCTGCTGGCTGTCAAGAGTAAGAATTTTAAGTTCAATTTTTGAGCCGACTTCCAAATCAGTTTCTTTGGTACGGAGCTGTGAAGAAGGAACAAAACCTCTTACACCGGAAATTTCAACTAAAATACCGCCTTTAACAATTCTGGCAATTGTGCCAAGAATAGTTTCTTCAGCAGCTTTTGCTTTTTCAAGCTCTTTCCAGGCATATGCAAAATCAACTTTTTTACGTGAAAGAAGGAATTTTCCGTCTTCATCTTCTTCTCTGATGATTAAAAATTCATATTCTTTGCCTTTTTCAAATTTTTCCTCAACTTTTTCATCTTTGTCAACTGCTTCTCTGGTTGGGACTACTGCAATAGTTTTTGCACCAATATCAACCATAACCCCTTGACCATCGTATCCGCACACGATACCTTTTACTAAATCGCCTTTTTGAAAATTGTAATCATATTTCTTCAGCAATTCTTCAAAATCTAATTCACTTGATGTCATCTTTACTCCATTGTCTAAGACATAATCTATTAACGTTGCTACTATTTTAGCAGACGATTGTCAATATGTAAAGGTTTTTTAACTTCCCTTAACATTTTTTAACCAATTTTTACAGCACAAAACGGGCATTTCAGAAGAAATACCCATCCGGCTAAATATTAACTTGGTTTATGCTTTTAATGAAGCTATTAATTCAGTTATAGCATTTTCCTGAATTGTAATTTCAGCAATTCTTTCCTTGGTTTGTTCAATAAGTTCTTTCGGAGCATTTGCAACAAACTTCGGATTATCAATTCTGCCCTGGAGAGATCTCTTTTCACCTGTAAGCTTATCCAACTTTTTCTGCTGGCGTTTAATCTCTTCATTAAAATCTATCAGGTTCTCAAGGTTAAGAACAATTTTTGAAGCAGAAACAACTGCAGTTGCCGTCTTTTGCGGAACAGGAGCATTAACATCTGCATAGGTTATATTTTCTACTTTTGCAAGGCGCTTGATATATGATTCAATTGCTTCAAATACAGGTTTTTCGTCTTTATCTGCTCTAATCTCAATATCTACTTTCAGTGAAGTTGAGATATTAAAGCTCTGGCGGACATTACGCAAAGATTTAATTGTTTCAAATACAAGTTCCATTTCTTCAGCTTCTTTAGGAAATGCAAGCTTTTCTTCATATACAGGGAATTTTGCAACAATAATTGCCTTAGCAAGAGTTCCCTCGTCATATTCAGAAATACCATGCGGAATTAATTGCCATACGCTTTCTGTAATATGAGGCATAATTGGATGAAGCATCCTTAATGACATATCAAGAACATATCTCAATACACGCTGGGTATTAGCCTTCAGTTCAGCATCTTGTAACTGAATTTTTGCGATTTCAACATACCAGTCGCAGTAAGAATTCCAGAAGAAATCATACAAAACATGGGCGGTTTCGCCGATTCTGTAATCTTTGATATTATCATTAATTTCCTTAGCAGTAGAATTTAGCTTATCCAAAATCCATTTATCTGCAATAGTAAGATTATCAAAATCAATTTCTTTATTGTCAACACCCTCAAGGTTCATCAGCACAAATCTTGATGCATTCCAGATTTTATTAGCGAAATTTCTGCCGTATTCAAATCTTTCATCACTGATTTTAATATCCTGACCACCGTATGTACAAAGAGAAGTCATTGTAAAACGAAGGGCATCAGAGCCGTATTTGTCAATAATTTTAACAGGGTCAATTGTGTTGCCTTTTGACTTAGACATTTTCTGACCTTTTTCATCTCTAATAAGCCCATGGATATATACAACAGGGAAAGGTGCTTGTTTTGTAAATTCGAGCCCCATTGTTATCATTCTGGCAACCCAGAAGAATATAATATCAAATCCGGTGACAAGAACTGATGTCGGATAGAACTTTTTAAAGTCTTCGCTTTCAGTATCCGGCCAGCCCATAGTTGAGAAAGGCCACAATCCTGATGAAAACCACGTATCAAGAACATCACTGTCCTGAGTATACATTGAAGGATCCGGATTTTCTTTTGCAACAACCATTTCGCCTGTCTGGTTATGGTAATATGCAGGGATTTGGTGACCCCACCATAATTGACGGGAAATGCACCAGTCGCGTATATTTTCCATCCAGCCGAGGTAATTCTTTTCCCAACGTTCTGGAACAAACTTAATTCTTCCGTCTTTTACTGCTGCAATAGCTTCTTTTGCAAGAGGTTCCATTTTTACAAACCATTGCTCTGAAAGAAGCGGTTCTATTGTTGTTCCGCAGCGCTGGCATTTACCAACATTGTGTTCATGATCGCGTGTTCTGAGGAGAAAATTATTATAAGAAAGCATTCCAATAATTTTTTCTCTGGCTTCGTATCTATCAAGCCCGTGAAGTTCCGGAGGAACAGCTCCGCAGGCTTTCATCCTGCCTTCTTCGTCTATAACCCACACAGGGCTTAAGCCATGGCGCTTACCAACTTCAAAGTCATTTGGATCATGAGCAGGGGTAATCTTAACCGCACCCGTACCAAAAGATTTGTCAACATACTCATCAGCAATAATCGGGATTTCTCTGCCTGAAAGAGGGATTATAACTGTTTTGCCGATAAGTTCAGAGTATTTATGATCAGACGGATGAACAGCAATGGCAACATCTCCGAAAATTGTTTCAGGACGTGTTGTTGCAACAATAATTGCCCCGGATTCGCCTTTAAGAGGATATGAAATTTCCCACATATGCCCCTGTTCAGTTGCATATTCGGTTTCAACATCAGAAATTGCAGACTGGCAGCGAGGGCACCAGTTTACAATATATTTGCCTTTATAAATAAGCCCTTTCTCATAGAGTTTAATAAATACTTCTTTAACTGCATCAGAACAGCCTTTATCAAAAGTAAATCTTTCTCTTGAACGGTCGAAAGAAGCACCTAAACGTTTACACTGGTCAAGGATTGCAGATTTATGGTCATTTGCCCACTGCCATGTTTCATCCAGAAATTTCTCGCGGCCCAAATCGTGACGGGAAAGACCTCTTTCACGCAATTTTTTCTCAACGACATTTTGAGTAGCAATACCGGCGTGGTCTGTACCAGGAAGCCACAGGGTTTCATAGCCGCTCATTCTGTGATAACGGGTAAGAATGTCCTGTAAAGTTTCATCTAACGCGTGACCCATATGAAGAACGCCTGTAACGTTAGGCGGCGGAATTACGATAGAATAAGGCGGCTTTTTACTTTTTGCATCAGCCTTAAAAAATTCACCGTCTTCCCAGAATTTATATATTCTTTCTTCGGTTTCCTTTGCATCATAAACTGTAGGTAAATCGTCTATTTTAGTTGCTGTCATTATAAATCCCTCTTTTATTATCCGTATATCAAAACCTTAGCACAAAAAGCCGAATTATAAAAGAGATATTTAGCAAATTTTACCTTCCGCGCCAGCCCATATTTCCACTGATTGAATTATAAAAACTTCTGATTATTGTAGTATAACATTGTTATGAAAAAGATTTTTTTAAGTATTATTCTATGTCTATTTATGTCGCAAACAGTGAAGGCATTCGAAATTCCATCAGGGCTTCCGGCAGATATTTCACAGCAGGAAATCAATTCCTATCTGAACAAATCCCAGCTTGGAATGCCTTACTGGCAGGCACTTAATCAAGATTTACCATTTTTGCTTATTTTTGCTAATTCCAACCATCTTTTTTCACTTGTAAGACTGGCTCCAATAGGTCAGATGGTATATGAAGAATTTAAAGGCAAATACAATTTTTGTATTCTCAATACCAGATATAAAGAGAATGAAGATTTTGCAAAATTATTCAATGTAGAAGAAGAACCTGCTCTATTTATAATTAATACCAAAACTAAAACATATACCTTCGTGGATAAAAAGTATTATAATAAACGAAAATTACGAAATATATTAAACATATATTCCTCTCAGACTGAACAATAAAAAAAACAGAGCCCGTATATGGCTCTGTTTTAGTTTTTCATAAATTTTGCATTTATGCTTTTGGAATAGAATTTGCAATAATTTCCATTTCTTCAAGAGAAGCATAAACAGCGTGGCATCCACAGTCAACATACAAAATTTGACCTGTTGTGCCTGTTGACAAGTCAGAAGCCAAATACAAGCCGGCTTTACCAACATCTTCCAAAGAAACATTTCTTCCGAGAGGTGCTTTTGCAACAGCAGCTTTAAGCATTTTATCGAAGCCTGAAATACCTTTAGCTGCAAGGGTTTTAACAGCACCGGCAGAAATACAGTTAACTCTGATACCTTTCTTGCCAAGATCTGCTGCCAAATATCTCATAGATGATTCCAATGCTGCTTTAGCTACACCCATAATGTTGTAATTTGCAACAACGTACTCTGAACCAAGGTATGTAAGAGCAAAAATTGATCCGCCTTCATTCATAATAGGTTCTGCATGTTTACAAAGAGAAATTAAAGAGTAAGCGCTTACACCCATTGCCAAGTCCCAGCCGGCACGTGATGTATCAATAAATCTGCCCTGCAAATCTTCTTTTGCAGCAAATGCTACTGCATGAACTACAAAATCTATTTTGCCGTAAACTTTTTCACATTCTTTGAATACAGCAGCAACCTCGTCTTCTTTTGTAACATCACAATTCATGATGATTTTTGCGCCCATTTCTTCTGCAAGAGGTCTTACGCGTTTTTCCATTGCATCGCCTGCATAAGTAAATGCAATATCTGCACCAGCTTCATGAAGCTGTTTTGCAATAGCGTAGGCTATACCATGAGTATTTGATACTCCAAAAATAACCCCTTTTTTACCTTCCATTAATTTCATGTTTATATCTCCCTCTAAAATTAACTGACTAAAACACATAAAAATTTTATCAAAAATAAAAATTTTAAGCAAATCCAAAACTAATAATGTAAATATTAACAAATGTAACAAACTTCAAACATGGTGAAATCAGGCATTTTAGGGAAACTTTATATATTTAGAGAGTATAAAATTCGGAGAGCTTTACTTTGAGTGTTAACAACGTAAATAATCTGAATAAGGCTGATTTAGTCAAACTCGCCCTTGCAAAAAAGAGCGGGAAAACTGCTGAAGCAAATAAACCGGCTTATATGACTAAGAACGGTTCTGTTTTTAATGCTCCTGCTCCAAACTCTTCAAACAAAACAAGTTCTACAAGTACAAAAGCCTCAACAACTTCTTCAAATTTAGACAAGCTCAATGACGCACAAAAGTCTTACGAAGATATTGATAAGTTAAAAACAACAAAAGATATAAGAAATGCAATTTCTGATCTTGAAAATGACATGCAGAGCATGAACTTTATTGAAAAAGCCCGTGCAAGAATAAAAATGAAAAAGCTGGAAGAAAAGAAATCAGATGTTGCGAAACAAGAATATGAAAATTCAATGAATAACTTGAAAAGCATTGCCAGCGGCAAGGGCAGTGTGGATAGCAAAAGTTCTTCAAGTAAAACCGCCTCACCAGGAAGTGAAGGCGGTCATGCCAGTGTTTCTGAAGGAAAACAGATGGCAAATGATGCAAAGGCTGATCAGAAATCTGTAAAGGAAGGACAAGCCCAGACCGAAAAAAATACCCAGCAGATGAATACCTTGTCCAAAAAATCAACAAAATTGAACAAAGATTTGAAAAAATCTGAAAAGTCTTTTAATAAACAAATCCAAAAAGGAACAAAAGAAGTTCAATCAAATCAGGCTAAAATATTAAAAGAAACACAGAATATTAATGATGCACAAATGGAAATTGCATCAATGCAATCTGAACTTGAATCCCTGACAGCAGACAGCACCGGAGTTGGAGAGAACAGTGCATTTTCACTCAAACTTGCAGGCGAAGCAAGTGAACCCGGAGTTAAAAAGAATAATTCAGTAGCCTCAACAGGCGGAGGTAATGCTGAAAGGATTCAGGAGCTTTCTGAAAAAATCGGTCAAAAATCTGATGCAATGACTGCAAGCGGAGCTAACATACAAAAACTTCAGGAAGCTACAGGCAAACGTATTGCCACAATGAACAGAGTAACTTTATCTCAATCAAAATACTATTTGAAACAACAGAAAGGTCTTGAAGCTAATCAGAAGACATCTGATAAAGTATTAAAAGTAGCAGAAAAAATTGATGATATAAGCCAGACAGTTTCACAGGTTGGTCAAATTACCCAGAAAGTTGGACAGGGTATGATTATTGCCGGTCAGGCAATGACATCTAACCCGTTCACTGCAGCTGCAGGTGCAGCATTAATCTCAGCAGGCGGCGTAACAGAAAAAGTCGGTACTGTAACAGAATTAGTCGGTAACTACGGTTCAGCTGCAGCTAATATAACTAAGACAGCCTGCCACGTTGCAAACGGAAACTTTGCAGCAGCATTACAAAGCGCTGGTAGTGCAATTCAGTCTACAGCAGCTGCAACAAAAGGAACAAAAGAATTGGATAAGAGCTTCAAGGGTATAGACGATCAGGTTAAGAATGCTCAAGACCAGTTGGCAGCTGGTACCGCAGCTAAACAGGCAGCGAAAGATTTAGAAGCAAAAGGTGCTCTTGACGGTATGACTAAGAAACAAGCTGCAGCCGGTATGAAAGAAGAACTTTTAGGACAAATGCAAAATGGTCAGGTTGACGGCAAAGAATTATTAAACCAGGTAAAAAATAAAGACACTATTGGTCAGGCAGTCGGAACAGCACAGGGTACATTCGGTAATGTTCAGACAACATTTGCAAACGCAAAACAAGCCGGATTAAATAATCTTGCACAATCAGGCAAAAAAATAACTGAAAAAAGCACTAAAAAAGCAATTAACGGTTCATATAACCAAAGCCTCGCACAACAAAAGTCAAACAGATTGGCTAAAGCGACAGGCGGCATGACTAATCCTATAAAAGGAAAAACTTCATCATATGATAATGCAATGAAAGTTGGAAAAGGTCTTTCAACACTCGGCGCAAAAATGAATCAGGGTACACAGCAGGCAGGCAGAACACAAAGTAAAAACTATACAATTCCTAATTATACAGTAAATACTGCGATGCTGGAAAGAGGTAACAAACTTTTAAGACGCAGAGCTTAATATATTATAAAAATATAAAAAAGGCTGATTATTTAAAATCAGCCTTTTATAATTATTGATTTAGTGTTAAGTCAGATGGAGCATCAAGTAAGAGGTTCAGATAAAGGAGTTTGTTTGCTGTAGCTTCATCAAGGTTAACAAACTCTGCACCTGCTCTTGTATCTGTAGCAGAAATAATTTTTACGTCTGCCGCAATATCTAAATCTCCGTAAGAAATCTCTACAGGAATAACTTCTCCGACTTTTAACTGTTTACTGTGTTTTACTGCAATACCGCCTCTTGATATATCAACAAGACCTTCGATTTTACCGCCGTCATTGCTGATTAATTCAACCGGTTTATTAGTATGATTTACATCAAATCTTATATATTGACGTTTATCGATTGTAGGAATATTATCAGAAACATCTTTTCTTTGAATATAAGTTTTGTAGTCATCATTCTTTTCATATCCCGGATCATCATCTGAGTCAGCATCAGTATCGGCGTCAGCATCGGCATCTGCATCGGTATCAGAATCCGCATCAGCGTCTGCATCGGCGTCTGCATCTGCGTCACTATCTGCATCACTATCGGCATCCGCATCAGCATCGGCGTCGGCATCTGCATCGGCGTCGGCGTCAGCATCCGCGTCGGCATCGGCATCTGCGTCGGC
>HF989700.1:34902-79529 GCA_000431315.1 Brachyspira sp. CAG:484 | reverse complement strand
CGCCTCGAAAACAAATATTTTTTCTTATTTGTTTTACCTGTTAGGATTTTCGTTTACCCGGGTTGTGTCCTGTTTTATTATAACAAATTATCTATACCTTATCAAGCTGTTAAATGCGGTTTGTTTTTGGCTTTTTTGTTTGTCATATAAATATTAATAACAGGCAGAAGCACACCCAGAGCAAGTGCTGAATATGCCAAACCTGCAATATGAGCAGTGTTAAGCTTCCAGATGTTTTTTCTGGCAAAATCCTTCCCTTTTGCCGCAATTTCAGCATGAGTTTTGAGGGTAATATCGTTTAGCCAGTGCTTAATGCCTTTTCCTTCTTTATTAATATTAAAAAGATTTTCCTGTTTTTTATCCAGAAGATTTGCTGTACCTTTAGCAGCAAACCCGCCGAGGACAAGCCAATTTAAAAATCCGAAGTAATCCCTTGTAACGGATTCTCTCAGCTCTGTATTGCTGTCTGCAGCAAGAAACCTTCCAACAATTGTTGAAGCGTATACAGTCTTAATAGCGTTTCCGCTTGAAACAGGTCCGGTAAACTGGAGCTTGCGGATGAAATCTTTAGGACTTTTTACCCTCATAACACCAATAGTCATAGCTACCATACCGGCAGATGCGAGAATTTTTTTTAATAAAAGCCCTTTTTTATCCTGGTTTTGTATCGGCTTTTTACGCTCCTGGTAATCGACATCGCCGACAAAACCTTTTTTACCTGTACGTTTTTCGGTTAATTTCCTGTTTATATATTGATTAGTAAGCCCAAGTATTGAAGCAAGAGAAAGCGCCCCGAAAATTTTGATTTTATTAACCCGCTTAATTTTTGCAATTGCAGCATCAATATTAATACTTTTATTTGTGAACACATCTTTTCCCATATCATATGTATCTCGTAAAATATGGGAAAGAGCTGAGTTCAATTTGTTCCCGCCTATATTAACATCAACACTCCTGTTAGCGCCAAGGGCATTAGTAATCCTTGCCTCCATAATTTTAAATATATATTTTTTATCACCGGCATCAAGATTTTTATCTTTTATAACTGCCGCAAACGTTTTTATAATTCCATCTCTGCTTTTCAATGTTTCAGCTGTTTTAGCATAATTAGTATTATTCCACCAGAAATTTTTCCAGCTTTTTTCATCTGCCCATTCAACATTTTTCCAATCAATATCTTTAAATGCCACAACTTTTTTCCCATCTCTGGCAGACATATTATCCAGAATAAGCGCAATATAATCTTCTACTTTTCCTCCGCTGCTATCCCAGGCTTTTTTTAATAAACTTATTGAATCATCACTGAACCAGCTTTTATGATTTATTGCAACTTCAGGCTGAAGCCTCTTTGCTGTTACTGCAGAAATTCCGGCGGCAATCAGACCGGCAGAAAGGCAATTAATAAATGTACCGCTGATTTCCCGGAAAAAAGTTTCAAAACCAGCATCTTTATTTCGTTTTTTCGTATCAATATAAGTTCTTGGCGCTACCATTGCCCCCAAATCTATCAAAACAGCATTTGCCATTTCATTTGTATCAAGAAGTCTGAGCGTACCTGTGAGAGCTCCGTCCAGAGGACCTTTAAATGCCGGTGTATACTTTCTTTTTTGTTGTTCTCTATGGTAATTTGTAACTGCTAAGTTCATTTATTTTCCTTAAAATTATTATCTGCACACTAAAAAGTCCCTCCAAAACGAAGGGACTTTAAAAATCTTTTTTAAATTCTGCTGTAAATCAAAATTTATACGCCAAAATTCATGCAAGTCCCTTTTCGGTGCCCGCAGGAGGAGGATGAATTTGATGATTTTACAGCAAATATTTTTATCATATAAATAATATAAATCTAAGAGTATAATTTTGTCAATAGTTGTATATGGTACAATTTTATTTTTATAAGCACTTGAAAAAATTTTTTCTTTATACAAAATTGTATATGTAAATATAAGGACTATAAATATATGCGTTTACCCAAAATCAATTATGCAAATCCGTATCGTATGAAACGGAATATGATTATTGCCAGAAAAATTCCACAGCGTGCAGTAAAAGTACTAGCATCGGAACTTACTTTTTCAAAAGAAATTGCGCTAAAAAAACTCCTGCCAGGGGTAATGATTGTAGCAGAAGCTTTAACCCAAAGCCCGCATACTGCAGAGATTGCAGCAAGAATTAATTCTGCTTCGATAAATAAATCAGGAGTAATACTTGGAAACGGCTTAAAAAGATATAAACTAAACGGGTCGCCCGAACCTTTACCTTTCAGCAGCGCAAATATAAAACCGCGAAATAAATTCACCAGAAACTCTCCAAGTCTAACGGCAAAATATGACGGAAGTCCTGAAGAACTTGATTATTTAATATCAAAACTTCTTGAGAAGAAAAAAGGTGACAAAACGAAGAACCCGCTTTTCGGCAAAGGAAAAAGCTTTATAAATAGTGCAGAACGGCATGGGGTAAATCCTAGTGTTCTGGTAGCAATTTCAATGCTGGAATCCGGACGCGGAACATCATATGCAGCAAGAAAACGCAACAACATCGGAGGGCTTGTAGGAAAAAAGGGCACATTAAAATTTCAAAATGTTGATGACTGCATTGAAGCCATGGCAAAGATTATCCAGAAGCACACAAAGAATAATATTCAGACAATAGAAGAGCTGGGACTTTCAGGCAAATACTGCGATAAGTCTGTCGGTGATAAATGGGCTGATAATGTTGTTTATTACATAAATAAATTATAATATTTCATCAACAATTTTACTCATTGCTTTTGCAGTTTCAGACGCAGGGAAAGCTTCTACAAATGGAGTTCCGTTATCATCAGCATTCACAACAGAAACTTCCAGCGGGATTTTGCCAAGATATTTTACATTCATTTCCTCTGCCATCTGCCTGCCTCCGCCTGACTTGAATATTTCTACAGTCTTGCCGCAATCCGGGCAAACAAATCCGCTCATATTTTCAATCACGCCGAGAATCTTAAGATTTAATTTTTTGCAGAAATTAATAGACTTTCTCACATCCACAGTAGCGAGTTTTTGCGGTGTGGTAACAACAACAGCCTTTACATCTTCACCAAGTGCCTGAATTACAGACAAAGGTTCATCACCTGTTCCGGGCGGACAATCAACGATAAAATAATCAATTTCACCCCACATAACATCAGAAAGCATTTGATTTATAAAGTTAACTTTCATTGCACCGCGCCAGATAATAGGAGCATTAAGATCTTCAATCATAAATCCTACTGAAATAACTTTTAAGTTATCATTATAGTTCACCGGATAAATATATTTTCCATCAGATGTCGGCTGCCCCAGTTCAAGCCCAAGTAATGTCGGAACGCTGGGTCCATGAACATCAACGTCAAGCAGTCCTACTTTATAACCCTTTTTAGCAAGTTCTGCCGCCAGATTTACAGCAACAGTACTTTTGCCGACTCCGCCTTTACCTGAAAGAACAACTATCTTATTTTTAATTTTATTTATATTCTCTTTTTTTATTTCATTCGGATTTTCCATAACATTCTCCCTCACTGAACAATCATAACGCTGACAAAAAAATTTGTCATTATATATGCCGGCTGTTTTTAATAAAATCTTTCAGAAGCTCTACAAACCTTGAAGCAGCTAGAGTAAGATATTTTTCTTTACTGTAAACAACTGCTATTTCTCTTTCCGGAAAGTAATCCTTAATCATAAAACATTTTACTTCATTACTTTTCATATAATGCTTTACAAAAAGTTCAGGAATAAAAGATGCACCAAGTCCTGTCGTTATCATAGCGAAAGCCGTTTCAATATTATGGCATTCAAGAGTTGTTTGAGGCTCAAAACCGCACTGCATACAGAGATTTCTGGCAATTTTCCCTATCTGTTGTCTTTTTGTTAAGAGAATAAAAGGCTTGTCTTTTAATGAAGAAAGAGAAATAACCGGATATTCATCACCCTGTTCAAATTCAATATTCCATTCTGCGGGAACAGCGGCAAGAATTTTTTCTTTTGCAACCGGAAAACTTGCATACGTATATGTGTCAGGGTTTGGAATATCTATCAGCAAATCAATTTTTTCATCATCCATTAATGACTGTAATATATTGGAAGGATGTTCTTCAAGAACAATTTTGCAATTCGGAAATTCTTCCTTAAACTTCATTATTACAGGAGGAAGAATATATGTAGAACGGTAAGGCGACATTCCTACAACAAGCTTCACTTCTTTCTGCTGTGAAACATCTGCTATTCTTTGTTTTATCTGAGTTCCGGATGAGAGAACTTTCTTTGCCCAGTCAATAAAAATTTCTCCGGCATATGTAAGCTTTAAAGGTTTACGCGAAAATATCAAAACCCCAAGCTCTTTCTCCAAAAGCTGTATGCTCTGGCTCAAAGACGGCTGGGAGATGTACAACTTCTGTGCGGCTCTGGAAAAACTCATCTCATCAGCTACAGTTACAACATATTTTAACTGATTTGTGTTCATATAAATATTATATAAAAAACTTATTAAAAAACAATATTATCATAAGATAAAACTTATAAGAATTATAAATTATTCGTATTTTACATTTGATAAATCAGGTTTATAATAAAAATGGAGATTAAATGTAGCAAATACACTTATTAAAAAAGATGAACCAAAAATTTACCCGAATGTACAAAAATCTATGCAGCAAACTTGGCGAAAATAATGACGCCCTGTACGGCGTGCTTACAATTGCTGCTTCAAAAGGCATACTGCGTCCGACATTTACTATGATGGACAAAAAGCAGGAGAAAAAATCAAGACAGTACACAGCCTTTAGAGAAGCCTTAACAGGTATAGTAGCGTTCGGAGCTTATATTGTTACGCACAAGGGTGTAGAAAAACTCGTAAAACCGTTTTGCAAAAAAGCGAAAATTACAGGGAAAGAAGAGGATGTCAAAAAAACCCTCTCGCTTATAACAGTAAGCCTGACTGCATTATTTGTAATACCTTTTATATGCAACAAAATTACAAAACCCCTGATGGATATTGTTACCGGCAGTTCAAAACAAAACAAGCCCAACCCTGTTAAAGACGAAATCCAGCCGAACTTTGGCGGAACAAAAAGGATTTACAAAAACAACTACACTCCATTGACACGTCCTATTTTTGTAAATTCAGGAATGAGGATTGGAGGCTGATATGATAGATAAAGTAGCAAACATCCTTACAAATCCGTCATTTGTAAACCTCGCGCAGAATACTAAAGCCTGTGTAACTATAGAATCCGTTTTTAAAGCAACCGGACGGCCTGCATTTATCATGATGGACACAAACGTAGACAAAGACACAAGAAAGTATGCAGCGACTAAGGAAGGGCTTTATCAGCTTTTGTGCCTTGGTATTTATCTTACAATGATTCCTCTTGTATTCAAAAAATACGGTTTTAAAATTTCACAAAAAATTCTAAAAAAAGAAAAGTGCATTCCGGACTTCAAAAATGCCGATGAATATCTGAATTACCTCAAGCTAGCATCTATGCCTAAAAAGGAAAGAGCAGGACATAAGCTTATGAAAACAATTTCAGAAACATTAAAAGAAACGCCGGATGCAAAAACAACATTGAAGGAAAATCTCTTAACCCTGGAACATCCAAACAAATACAAAGAAGCTAAAGGGGCTGTTGAGCTGAGTTATCTTGCCGGGACGGTTATCGGGCTGGCTCTCATAGCATCGGAAATAAGCAACCTGATACTTCATCCTATTATGCGCGGGCTTGGTTTTGAGAAGAAAAATCCCGGCAGCAAGCATTTAGATAAAAAAATGTAAAGGAGTTATTTATGAGTATATTTGAAGCAGGAATGATGGTATGTTTCGGCATAAGCTGGCCTGTTGCAGCTTACAAAACATATAAGGCAAAATGTGTTCATGGGAAAAGCATTTACTTTTCACTGTTAATCTTACTCGGATATGTATGCGGAATTCTGCATAAAATTTTCTACAGTATGGACTATGTGTTTATACTATATATTTTGAACACAATATTTCTTCTTCTGGATATGTACTTATGGTTTAAGTACAGAAACAACAATCCTGATCCGGATATTTCACCTATCTCTAAACTCCAGCGTATACCTCTGAAAAAAGAAGATGAAATAAACGAGGAAATTCGTTTTTAGAAAAAACTTCCTACCACCTGTTATAATGTACTCTGGACATATCGCTTCTGTCCACAAAACGATTTTCGTCAGGGCTGTATCCGAGTGCTATAACAGAAAACGGAATTCTGTCCTCAGGCAGATTGAAATATTTTCTCACGCTGTTTACTCTGTCCTCATCAGGATAAAATCCCATCCAGCATCCGCCAAGCTCTTCTGCTGCTATTTGAAGCAGAATGTTCTCTGTGCAGGCACCCAAATCCTGAGGAAGATATTTCTCCATATCTTTGTTTTCCTGATGACCAATAACAATAATAGTTACAGGAGCCTTAGCAACCATACCCGCCCAAGGGCTCATTTTTGAAACAGCATCACGTTTTTCCTGCTCTGTTATAACAAGAAACTCCCATGGCTGAAGATTATGTGCAGAAGGTGCCTGCATACCGGCTTTTAAAATTCTCTCAACTTTTTCAGGCTCTACAGGTCTGGTTTCAAATCTTCTTATTGAACGTCTTTTAAAAATAATATTATCCATATTAAACTCCTCTTTTTAATATTGTAATTATACCACAATTCATAAAAAATATTTGCATGAACAAAATTCTTAAATTCTTACCCCGAAATATTGCAAAAGAAAATATCGTTAATCCCGCAAGGCTCTATAATACAAATCATCTTAAAAAAACTTCCGGTAAAACAATCTATCTTATCACAAGAGCTTTCAGGGCAGAAGATAACTTTGCATTTAATTACTGTTTTAATAAAGACAAAAATTTTGAAATTATTTTTTTCACCCCGCAGTTTGAATTAAAACAAAAACAAATTTTTTTTGAAACCCAAATGGAATTTGTAAAAAAGACCGTAGAAAATTTGAACATAAATTACCATATTTTAACAAAATCAAATGAACTTTTTGAGTTTCTAAACAACGAAAAAACAGGACATTTAATCAAAGATTTTAACCCTCTTGAGGACATAAAGCTTCCTGAAAATAAATTTCAGATAACAGAAATTGACAATCATAATATTTGCCCTGTAAGATTTATTTCTGATAAACAGGAATATAATGCAGCAACTTTACGACGAAAAATCTATAATAATATTGCAGAGTTTATAACAGAATATCCTCCGCTTAACCATTTTGAAAATGAAGCTGAAAGAACTTTGAAAAATTTTATAGAAGAACATTTGCCGCAATATGCAGAATTTAAAAACAATCCCGTACATGATGTAACTTCCGGTCTGTCAAAATATCTTAACTGGGGATTTATCTCAGGACAGAGAGTTTTTCTGGAAGTATTAAAATCTGCGGCACCAGACATCAACAAAGAAGTATTTTTTGAAGAACTGGTAATCAGACAGTCGCTGTCTGACAACTTTTGCTTGTACTGCAAAAATTTTAAGTCATTTGATTGTATACCAAACTGGGCAAAAGAAACACTTAAAACCCACTCTAAAGACATCAGGACACATATTTACACTGCTGAAGAATTAGAAGAAGCTGAAACCTGCGATGAATTATGGAACGCTTCGCAAAACCAGTTAAAAGCAGAAGGAAAAATTCATGGTTACATGCGCATGTACTGGGCAAAAAAAATCTTTGAATGGACACCATCTCCCCAAAAAGCGCTTGAATATGCAATTTATCTGAATGACAAATATGCCTTTGATGCACCTTCTTCCAACGGCTATACCGGCATATTATGGTCAATCGGCGGTTTGCATGACAGACCTTTTGCCGATTATCCGGTTACCGGCAAGATTCGCAGAATGACATGCAACGGTGCAAAATCCAAGTTTGATATTAATAAATATATTGAACGATATATTTAGGCAAAATGCTTATCAAGCATCTTTCTAACAGCATTATCAATAGGCTTTACTCCAACAAGAAGAGCCCCGATGCTTGCTGCTGACATTGCAACGTTCTTATATCCGCTTGCATTATTCTTTTTGAACCGACCAATCAAATGATCAACCCCAGGAAGCTGTGCAATTTTAGATTTGACAGAATTTTTAAATGCTGCCGGAACCTTATCAATAGCCTTAGAAGTAAGTGCTCTTGTTGACTTTAACATTAAAAACGGCATTAAAAAGCTGGCAATTCCTTGAAAAGCCAGTTCTTTTCCAAGATTTTTTCTTTTGTTGCCGCTGTTTACAGCCAACAAAGTATACGATATAGCCGGAATCCAGGACAATCGTGCTAATGTATTACCAATAACAGGTCTTACAGATTCGCCGACATCGTTACTATAAACAAGCATTTTTAATGGATATTGATGCCATATGTTTGCAGTTTCTTTAGCAATAGGTTTTTCTATGCTGCTGTATAATTTTTGGTAATTAACTCTAGGCATTCTAGCCGTAAAGTTTTCTATATTATCGTTTCGTCTTTTTCCAATCCCTGAATACAAGTCATGGTATATTATACGAGAGTTATTATTTTCTATATTAATCATTTCCATCACCTACACTTCCCAAAATAAACATATATTTTAAAAAGTGTAAACAATACATTTAATAATTAGTACTAACTCATTTAACCACTAAATTAAAACTTGTCAATAGCCGTTTTTAACAATTCTTAATATACCTACAAACCCTTTTGTACCAAAGCTTTTCGGGATTTATATTCAATAAGGCATTTAGCCAGCTGGTCCGGGCAGCTGGTCGGCTTATCGCCGCATTGGATACCCTGAAAGCGTTCTATTATATGGTCAATTTCCATATTTTTTACTAAATTTGCAATTCCAAGCAGGTTTCCGGGACATCCTCCCAAAAATTGTACTTCACAAATCTTATTATCTTCTATTACAATCTGCATTACTTTGCAGCATGTACCTTGTGTATGGTATTGAATTACTTCTTTCATAAAATATCTCCCTGATTTCAATGTTATCATGAACTATTTGAGTGTAAAATAAAATCATGGAACACAGAAACCTTATAAAATTAAATCTGGCAAGGAACTGCCTTAGATATATTATCAGGTGTTTCGGGATAAAAGAAATCCATATGCCTTACTACATCTGTCCGGCAGTCTGGCAGGCAGCAAGAAAAGAAAACTGCGCCATAAAGTTTTATCACATAGACAACAACTTTTTGCCGGCAAGAGAGTTTGCAGAAAATGACTATATACTTTATCCAAACTATTTCGGTATCAGTTCAAAGAACGTACATAAATTAATGCGCCTGTATAAAAATTTAATAGTAGATAATGCACACAACTATTTCATGCCGGATTGCGGACTTGCCTCATTTAATTCGCTGAGAAAATTTTTCAATGTTAAAGACGGAGCTTTTCTTTACATCTCACAGCTTTCAAGTGAAAACTTCCCTCAGGATGAATACTATTATGCAACATGCCGGGATAAAACATTCAAAGAGTTTTGTAAAAACGAGCTGCGTCTTGAACATGAACCTGTAAAACTTATATCCCGATGCAGTGAACAATTATTTGAAGAAATTGACAAAGAACAGGAAAAGCAAAGACGGCTGGAAATATTTAAGCAACTGCACACAGCGCTTCACAGCACAAATAAACTTGATATAAAGCTTGCAAAAGAAGACGTTCCGTTTGTTTATCCATATTTAACATATGATGAAACCTTTGCCGCAAAACTAGAAAACAATGGCATAAGTATTCTAAGATACTGGGAAGCACTGCCTGAATACTTCCCGGAATATGATTTTTACAAATACCTTGTACCAGTACCGCTTGACCTTAACGTACTGAATTCCAAAAATATCTTTTAATTTTATCAAACAAGCAGACTTTCTTAGGGTCAAACCTGTCCACCGTAGTAAATTCAAAGCTTTCAGGCTGTGTCGTTCTGGAATATTTTACATCAGAAGGACCAAAAAGCATTACATAAGATACTTTGTAACCGTCAGGAACTCTCATTTGCTCTGCCAATTCCGGAAAAAGCTGCATGCACACCTGTGCAAACCCGCACCAGCATGTTCCAACGCCTAAGCTCTGCGCATAAATCTCAAAATAACTAAGTGCAATAACGGGATCGACATTCACACAAGGCGCGTTAAGCGGGGTAGAAACAACAACCATATTAGGTGCACCTCTGAAAATTACATCCTCACCGTTAACAAGCGCGTCCTTGTAGCGCGAAAACTTTCCTGCAAGTTTATCTACAGGTGTCGTTGTCAAAATTTTTACAAGCTTTTCATTAACATGTTTTCTTATTTTATCCATAACACCGGCATCTTCCACAAATGCAAAGTGCATTTTATGAAAATTACAGCCGGTAGGTACCCAGTTAAGCATATTTTTTAATTTGTCCAGAGTTTCCGGCGGAAGATTTTCGGGTTTATAGCGGCGAATACTTCTTCTGGACTTTATAAGATTTAAAATTTCATCCGGATTATGCTCACTGATTTTGTCGGAATTTTCAGGATCTTTGTTCAATATAGAAACCGCACCCATAGGGCAGATTGCAAGACAGTGCTGACACTTTATACATCTGTCTTCTCCTCCCTGCGCAAATTTCGGAACATTATCATCCCCAAACTCAAGAGCGCCTGCAATACAATCTTCTATACATAAACCGCAATGAATACATTTTTCTTTATCAATTAACAAATTCTTTTCTGACATTTTAAAATTTCTCCTTGTAAAAATTTTACTTGAATATTATTATGTACTCAATACAGAAAATAAAGGAGAGATATATGGATTATTTAAACTTAAAACTATCAGGAATTGACAAGGATGGTAATGAGCAAGAATACACCCTTGCAGATTTTGCAGGAGAAAAAGTTATACTTTACTTTTATCCGAAAGATAATACCTCAGGCTGCACACAGGAAGCATGCGACTTTAGAGATAATATGAACAGACTTACACCGCATGCAAAAGTAATCGGAGTAAGTCCTGACAGCATAAAGAGCCATAAAGGCTTTCAGGAAAAACAAGGGTTAAACTTTATTCTTATATCAGACCCTGAACATAAACTCTCGGAAGCTTTCGGAGCCTGGGGTGAAAAATCTATGTACGGCAGAAAATATATGGGCATAATCCGTTCAACTTTCATCCTTGATGAAAAAGGCTCTATCGCCAAAGAATGGCGCAAGGTAAAAGTAAAAGGGCATGTAGATGATGTGCTTAATTCACTTAACTAAAAAATAATATACAGCAGATTAATGGAAGCATAAGATTATAAAAAATAATATAATCTTATGCAAAGTTATAAAAAACTGATACTCATTTTATGTTTGTCATTTGTAACATTACCGGGCAATGCAAATGATATTCAGGTGGGAACATTTGATGAATTAATCACATCTACACCGAGAAGTGGTGATACTATTGAGTTTACAGATGATTTGGAATCAAACTCAACTATAGGTAACCATTTTATCAACCTTGACATAAACTTTGAAGGTCATAATTACTATATTAACGGTGATGACCAGTTTGGCGGTTTTGTACTAAATCAGGACAGCAATTTTCATCAGGTAGGGATACGAAACTGCCAGGGGCAAACTTATCAGGGTTCAAAATTTGCAGGAGCAATCTTTAATAGCGGCGGCGTTACTAATATTGAAGAATCAGCCTTTATCGGAAACTTTGTAGATACCGATAGGGTTAATTTTGGTGTTGCAGGTGCGGTTTACAATCTCAATGGCGGAACAATTAATATAAACAGGGCATTGTTTGAAAGCAATTATACAAACGGAGCTTCCTCTTATGGCGGTGCTGTGGCAAACGGTTATCAACCTGGAGAGAATGCAATGATGACGATAGATAATTCTATCTTTCGCAACAACCATGTAGAAGGAAGTGTTATCCCGCTTGGAGGTGCATTATACAACAACGGAATTATTACAATTAACAACACAAACTTTGAAAATAACTACGCAGAAGGTGAAAAAAATACCTACATATATGGAGGAGCTCTGTATAATGTAGGAACTATGACAATAAATGATAGTAAACTAACAAACAACTACTGTATAGGAAAAGAGGGTTCTATAGGAGTAGGCGGTGCTGTCTATAATAACGGAAATCTTACAATAAACAACACTGTAATGAGCAACAACCATATTGAAACTGCTTTCTATGGCGATGGAGGTGCCTTATACAACGAAAGTGGCGGAACAGCTACAATTAAAAATTCACTTATTGAAAACAACACAGTATCAACAAATGCTCAATACGGAGAAGGTGGAGGAATCTTTAACAAAGGAACTTTGATAGTTGAAAATACAACAATGAAAGGCAATTATGACCGTACAGGAGATACCAACGATATACACAATACTGAAACAGGTACGGTAGAATTTAACGGTGAAGGCACAACAAATATTCTCAGCGGAATAAGCGGTAAGGGCAAACTCAACAAAAACGGAAGCGGTACATTGAATCTTGGAGGTAACAACGAAGAATTCAGCGGAGATTTTAATTTCAACGAAGGTACTGTTAATCTTCTTGCAAACAGCAGTTATTTCAAAGCACAAAATACAACCCTAAATAACAATGTAAATTTTAACATGCAAAACAAGGAAATAAACAATATTAATTTTGGGAATTTAAATCTCTCCGGCACCTCAAATATTTATGCTGATGTAAATTTTAACAACAATACAATGGACAGAATTAATGCAGCCTCAATAAACGGCAGCGGAAATATGTTTGTAAAAAATCTTGCAATTGAAGGAACACCTAAAGGAGATTATATTTCTATACCTTTTGCAGATTCTGTTTTAAAGGATTATGTAAGTTATACTCCGACAACGATTCATACTCCTATATATGATTATAATTCAAGATACGACGCATCAGACGGGAATTTTGAATTTTCCCGCGGCAGTTTTAACTCAGCAGTATTGGCTCCGGCAGTTGCAGCACAGCTTGCAGGATACTTAACCCAAATAGAAACTTACAAAAATGTTTTTTTCAAATCTTGATATGGTAATGATAGCACCGCCGGATGCCAGAAAGGGCTATATTCTTGAAAACCGGACAGCAACAGCAGGAAGGCAGTTTGCATTCTCACCATTTACAATGCCTGAGGAAAGAAAAGGGTTCTGGTTCAAACCTTACACAACATTTGAAAAAGTTCCGTTAAAACGCGGACCGGATGTGTCAAACGTAAGTTACGGAAGTTTATTTGGTGTTGAAAGCGGTCTTACAAAATTAAGCAAAGGCTGGTATACCCTGTACGGAGCCTATGCTTCTTATAATGGCTCGCACCAGGCTTTTGAAGGTAACAGCATTTACAATAACGGCGGCTTAATAGGTGCAGATGCAGTCTTTTATAAAGGAAATTTCTTTTCCGCCTGGACAGCAAACGTTGGAGCAAATGTTGCAGAAGCATCCACTAATTCCGGCAGAGATGATTTTACAATGCTGAACACCGGTATTGCAGAGAAAACAGGATACAACTTTGAAACGCTTGAGAGAAAGCTGATTATCCAGCCTAGCCTGTTAATGTCTTACACATTCGTAAATACTTTTAATTACACAACCGCCTCCAATCTTCATATGAATTCAGATCCGCTTCATGCAATCCATATTGAACCGCAGATAAAATTTATCGGTAATTTTAAAAACTATTTACAGCCTTACATAAGCGTATCAATGATATGGAATGTAATAGACCATGCTAAATTTCAGGCAGATGATGTTTACCTTCCTAACCTTTCTGTAAAACCTTACGTCCAATATGGTATAGGTGTTCAAAAAAGATGGGGTGACAGGGTTACAGGATTTTTTGAAACAATGATAAGAAATGGCGGCAGAAATGGTGTTGCATTGCAGCTTGGTCTTAGATTAAGTTTATAAGGAAATAATATGAACAAATTACAAATCAAAAGAATTTATGAAGCACCGGCATCTTCAGACGGAACAAGGGTACTGGTAGACCGGCTGTGGCCTAGAGGGATTTCAAAAGATGAAGCACACCTTGATTACTGGCTCAAAGATATTGCCCCGAGCACTGAATTGAGAGAATGGTTCGGACACAAGCCGGAAAAGTTTAAAGAATTTTCCGAAAAATACAAAGATGAACTTAAAAGCAAAACTGATGATATAAAGCAGGTTAAAGAGTTTCTAAAACATAAAAATGTAACATTACTCTATGGTGCAAAAGATCCTGAAATTAATCATGCTGTTGTACTTAAAAATTATATAGAAAAACATTAAGGTTATTTTTGACATCTTTAAAGGTTATTTTTATAATAATCGTATGAAGAAACTGGTTTTGTTATTTTTATTAATCCTGTGTCCGGCTGTTTTTGCAGAAGAAGAAATATATCTGGATAAACAAATAACTCCGCAGAACATTTATTCAAAAATGAATAACAACCCTTATGCTTCACATTCAACTTCATTTTCCAGTGAAAAAAAATTCGGGAATTTTACAATCGGCACAAAATCAGACTACTCATTTTCTCCTGATAAATACTCGCAATCAGGTACATTATTTACAAAATATCAGAAAAATAAATTTTCATTTGATACATCATATAAAAATAAAGGTTTCACTTCATTAAACAAACCTATGAACGGAGTTTTTTCATTCACACCTGAATATAAATTGAACAGCCACCTGACATTACAAAATATATATTCAACCAGCTTTCTTGATAAAAACAGAAAAAACGAACTCATATTCAGTATAAAACCATTCAAAGACGACAGAATGAACTTTGACATAGGCGCCGGACAGATTTATTCAGATAATACAGCGCCTGTACGCTCCCGGCTAAATTTTTCGACAAAGTTTAAATTTTAAGGTATAATAAAGAAAAATTTATCGGGGGAAATAAAATGTTTTTCTATGCTGACTTACACATACATTCAAAATATTCACGCGCTACAAGCAAAGACTGTAACCTTGAGCAGCTCGCTATATGGGCTCAGAAAAAAGGGCTTGGCGTAATTTCTACAGGAGATTTCACACATCCTGCATGGTTTAATGAGATTAAAGAAAAGCTTGTTGAAGACGGAAACGGAGCATTCAGGCTTAAACCCGAGATAGAAAAACAAATTTTTAAAACCTCTGCACCTGTAAGGTTTCTTTTATCTGTAGAAATATCGACAATATACAAGAAAGGTGATAAAACAAGAAAAGTTCACCATGTGGTCTTTGTTCCAGATATGAAAGCAGCAGGCAACTTCCGCGATAAACTCGGTGCAATAGGTAATATAAATTCCGACGGGCGTCCTATCCTGGGGCTTGATTCCAGAGATCTACTGGAAACGACACTGGAAGCGGGTGAAGGTTCCTATATTATTCCCGCTCACATCTGGACCCCATGGTTTTCCGTACTAGGTTCAAAATCCGGCTTTGATTCAATAGAAGAGTGTTACGGAGATTTATCAGACCATATATTTGCGGTTGAAACAGGGCTTTCCTCAGATCCTGAGATGAACTGGCGTGTTTCTAAACTTGACAAATTCAGACTTGTATCTAATTCAGATGCCCATTCACCGTCAAAACTGGCAAGAGAAGCTACCGTATTTGATACATCACCGGATTACTACAGTATTATGAACGCATTAAAGACCGGTAACGGTTATGTCGGAACAGTCGAATTTTTCCCTGAAGAGGGTAAATACCACGAAGACGGACATAGAAAATGTAATGTCTGCCTTAGCCCTGAGGAAACAAAAAAACTCAACGGCATCTGCCCTGTCTGCGGGAAACCTATGACAATAGGTGTTTTAAACAGAGTTTGCGAACTTGCCGACAGAAATTTCAATAACACCTATAAACCTGATACAGCAGGTAAAGTTTTCAGCCTTGTGCCTCTTCCTGAAATAATTTCAGAAATAATGCAGGTAGGTCCGGCAAGTAAATCAGTCACAAATGAGTATGAAAGACTAATCCGTAAATACGGCTCTGAATTTTCTATTCTAAGAGAAGTGCCGGTTGAAGATATTTCAAAAGACTCACCGCTTCTCGGCGAAGGTATCTCAAGACTGCGAGCCGGAAAAGTTATAAAACATGCCGGTTATGATGGAGAATACGGGGTTATAAGACTTTTTGAAGACAGTGAACTCGTAAAAAAAAATTTTATAAATCTTAAGCTTGATATAGATATTCCAAAAAGTCTGCCAAAGCCAGCAGCAGAAAAACTTCCGGAAGCATATTTTACCGCCCCGAAAACTGAAAACCAGCCTGCGGTTGAGGCAAACAAAGATGAACCTCAAAAAAAATCAGATCTTGATAAATTTCAGAAAGCCGCAGTAGAAAATACACATAACAGGCTTCTAATTATAGCAGGACCAGGTTCAGGAAAAACCACCGTCTTAACCAGACGTATTGCATATTTAATAAAAGAAACCGGAGTGCCTGCAGAAAAATTTCTTGCAATAACATTCACCCGTCGTGCAGCAGGCGAAATGCGAGAAAGACTTCACAAACTGCTTCCTGATAATGCTGAATACATAAATATCCATACATTCCACTCACTCTGTCTTTCTATATTGAAGGAAAACTATGAAAAAGCCGGTCTAAGTGAAGACTTTAAAGTAATCAGCGAGCAGGAAAAAACTCTTTATAAAGAAGAAGAAATAACAAAAGATATGCTTGTGTTTGATGATTTGATTACCCTTACCGTAAAACTTTTTGAGGATTACCCTGAAATTGCACAAACATATCGGGAACGGTTTAAATACCTTTCAGTCGATGAATATCAGGATATTGACGAAAACCAGTATAAACTGATAAAGCATCTTTCACCGGATAACGGGAATATCTGCGCAATCGGCGACCCGAACCAGGCAATCTACGGCTTTAGAGGCGGCAGTTCCAAATTCTTCAATAATTTCCAACAAGACTACCCGGACGTTGAGATTATTAATCTTAAAAATAACTACCGTTCAACTGAAAGCATTGTTAATGCGTCAAATCAAATGATTGAAACTTATAATATTGTGTCAAAATATGACAGACCGCATGAAAAAATAACGATTCACACAGCACCTACTGATAAAGCTGAAGCGGAATTTATAGTAAGCACAATTGAAAATTTAATCGGCGGTCACAGCTTTTTTTCAATTGACAGCGACCGGACAAGCGGAGAGAAAACAGATTATTCTTTTTCAGATTTTGCAATCCTCTACCGCACATCATCACAGCTAAAGCCGCTGCTTGAGGCGCTTAAAAGATCAGGTATGCCTTTTGTAAAACTTTCAGACGATCTCTTATGCGACCGAAAACCGGTATTAAACCTGTTAAAAAGTCTTACAGATGACGAACCCGTCTTAACCCAGCTGGAAAAAGCTGAAAAAGACTACAAAGACGAGATTGAAGATTATATATATAAATACCTGAAAGAACTCGCACAGAATATCGAAAACAGGAAAGATTTTATCCATGAAGTTTCTCTGGTAAAAGAATGCGATACATTAGATGAACGCGCAGACAGAATTTCACTAATGACACTTCATGCCTCCAAAGGTTTGGAATTTAATTGTGTATTTGTAGCAGGTCTGGAACAGGGAATAATACCTCTCTACAGGGCAGAAACACCCGAAGCTATAGAAGAGGAACGCAGACTTCTTTATGTTGGAATGACAAGGGCAAAACAACGGCTTTTCCTTTCACGCGCAATAAAAAGGCAGGTGTTCGGCGTTTCCAAAAATCTAGAAATATCTCCGTTTCTTGCAAAAATTGAAAGCGATCTGCTTGCATATTCAAAATTTGAAAGAGAACGCCTGGAAAAAGAAAATTCCAGCCAGTTAAGTTTATTTTAAAAAATTAAGGCAAAAATTTATCTTGAGTAAACTTAAAAATGATATGATATAATTTTTCCAAAGGAGAATTTTATGCCGATAGATTTTCATGCAGGCTTCTGGATTAATAATCCTGACAAAATAATTCAGCCTAAACTCATAAACAGACCGATAATAACCTCTCAGCCTGCAAAAGATACTTTTGAAAAACAAGTTCAAATATCAACGCAAAATATCGATAAAGCATACGACGGCATAAAAATCGAAAAAAAATCTTTCGGCAAAATAAAAAAAACAGGCGAAAACGCGATACTTTATACCATAACAAATAAAAACGGGGCAAGCGTAGACCTTTCGAGTTTCGGAGCTGGAATTATATCAATAAGAGTTCCTGATAAAAACGGGAAAATAACAGATGTAACACAGGGCTACACCTCAGTAACCCCTTACGAAGAAGCACCGATAGGTCATGCCGGCGGAACAATCGGACCTTGCGCAAATAAAATTGATAATGGAACATTTAAACTTAACGGAATAGAATACAAACTTGAATGCAACAAAGATAACGGCAAAACACATTCTCATGGCGGGTCAGACGGTTTTGACACCAAAAACTGGAAAGCGGAAGTCTTAAAAGACGGGGTTAAATTTAACTACACCAAAAAAGACATGGAAGGCGGCTATCCTGCTGAGGTAAAAGCATCCGTAACATACAAATTTGATAACGATAACCAGCTTCATATAATTTATCAGGCAGAAACAGACAACGACACAATCCTAAATCTTACAAACCATTCATATTTTAACCTTGATGGAGCTGAAAATACTCAGGAAGGTTCTGTCAAAAATCATCTTGTGAAGCTTCCCAACTCCACAAAATACACAGTAGTCAATGATATTGCGATACCTACAGGAGAAATTGCACCCGTTGAAAACACCCGGTTTGATTTCAGGGAATATAAAAAATTATCGGAAATGAACCCTTCCGGCTATGACCAGAACTACTGCCTGGATGGTTATGACGGTAAAAAAATGATTAAAGCAGCAGAAATAAAGTCTGAAAAAACAGGTATAAAAATGGAAGTTTCAACAAATCTTCCGGGCTTTCAGTTTTATACAGCAAACAACCTTGGAAAATCTTCTCAGCCTGCGGGCAAAGATGGTAAACGCTACGAAAAACACTCATCTTTCTGCGTAGAACCTCAATTTTACCCAAACGCTATAAATACATTTGACGAAAAGCCGGTTTTGAAAAAAGGTGAAACTTACAACCGCGAAATAATTTACTCTTTCAAAGTAGAAAACTAAATTTAAATATTCCCCGCCTGCTGACTGGATATATATAATACTAATTGTAAACTATAAAAAATAACCTCTGTTCTAGTTTACATTAAACTGCATATATAAAATATTTCTGTTGTTGACATAATCAAACGTTTGTTTTATAATATAACAAATGAAAAAGATAGAACAAGAAAATTCAAAAGAAAGAATATTGGCAACTGCAACAAAACTTTTTGGTCAAAAGGGATACAGTGCTGTAAGCATAAGAGAAATATGTAAAAAGGCAAATGTAAATATCTGCATGATTTCATATTATTGGGGAGGAAAGCAGGAATTATACAACGCAATTGTAGAAGAACTTGTTTCAATGCACACCAGATATGCAGAAACATTCATGGACTTTAGCAAAGAGCCGGAGGCTCTTAGCAGAAACGAACAAGTTGACCTGTTAATGCTAATGCTGGATAAATTTATAGATTTCTTCTATGCAAATATCACAAATGACTTATTAATATTTTTGATTAAAGAACAGCAAGCATCTGATTTTAAGGCAATTATTCCTCCTGCCGTAAGCTACTTAAGAAAACTGCTTGCCTGCATCTTAAATAAAAAAGAAAATGATAAGGAAATAATATATAAAACATTATTTATCCTTGCCCAGATTAATTCACCCAGAATACTGCCGGTTTTATCCTTAAGACCTCTCGGACAGGATGAATTTACTCAGGAAGATATTAGCATTGTAAAAAATAATGTTAAATTTTATGTTAATGCAATTTTGAAGGAGGTCAAAATTGATTAAAAAAAGTATACTCATTTTGTCAATGCTGCTTATTACACAAGCTGCGTTTGGCAGTGTTTGCAAAAAAGATTTGAATACAGATTTCTTCAACAGATTTAATGACCCCTATCTAAATTATTACATAGAACAGGCATTAACAAACAATCACGATTTGAAAAAAGCCGGACATGTCGTTGAACAATATAGACAGCAGGCAAAATATTCATTTGGTAATGAACTGCCATCCTTCAGCGTAAGTGCAAATTATCTCGGAATAAAAGTTCCCCGTCTTGACAATTTTCAACTTAAAGAAAATGCCTTTGTACTTCCTTTTATGGCGAACTACGAAGCAGATATTTTACTTAAGAACCGCGACAGAACAAGAAGCGCCAAAAAGGCATATGAAGCAAGCAAGTATGAAGAAAAAGCAGTTTACCTTTCACTTCTGAGTGATGTTGCAAGCGTTTATGTAAATATTATGGAGTACGATGAACTTATAAAAATTCAGAAAGAAAACGTAGGGATTTACACAAAACTTCTTGCCGCTGACAATAAAAAGTATGCACATGGAGTGATTAATTCAACGCAGTTAAATAACACAGCAAAGAAGCTTGAAGATGCACGAAGCCGTCTGGAAAACCTTGAAAAAGAACAGGAAATTCTGTTAATGCAGCTTGAAGTACTGACCGGAATGTCAGCCGAAAGTGCAAAAGATTTAAAACGAGGCAGTATCACAAATTTTGAATATTCCGGTAAAATCCCTGAAGAAGTACTTTCTGATGTAATCTTTGCAAGACCAGATGTTATGGCGGCAGAAACAAAACTTGAGAGAGCAAAAATAGATATACGTGTTGCACGAAAAGAATTTTTACCGACATTCAATATTACAGGTATCTGGCTGTTTAATACAATAGCTCCGGGCAGATTTTTCTCGTGGGAATCCTCACTTGCCGCAATCCTTGCAGGTGCAACACAGGATATTTTTGCAGGCGGTAAAAAAGTCGCTAACTTGAGAATGAAAAAGGCAAAGTATGAAGAACTTTTTGAAGATTATAAACAAACAGATTTAGAGGCTGTGAAAGAAGTTAATACCTCACTATGCCTTATAAAACATGACACAGCAATAGAAAATAGCACACTTAAAAAAATAAATTATGAACACAACAATTTAACTGATTCGCAAAAGAAATTTAACCGCGGAGTAATTTCTTACCCTGAATATCTGCTGGATTTATCAGAATTTTTGCAGGTACAAAGCGATGCAGTTCAGGCAAAAAATCAGAGATTGATAAACTATTTTACTCTATATAAAGCTGTCGGAGGTAAATTATGAAGAAAAAATCAGCGGTAATTATACTGCTTATTGTAATAATTGCAGCTAGTACCTGCTTTTTAACACGCAGTAAAAAAAATCCGAATGAACTTACACTTTACGGGAATATTGAAATCCGTCAGGTTGATATGAGTTTTCAGGTTGGCGGGCAGATATTGAAAATGCTGAAAGAAGAAGGTGACAGCGTTAAAAAAGGTGAACTGATTGCAGTACTGGATGATAAAGATTACCGTTCAAATCTTCAGAAAGCTGCGGCCGAAGTGAGTAAAACTCTTGCTCTTAGTAATGATGCAGCATCAAAATATGAACGCCAGCTTCCATTGTGTGCAGATAACATAGTATCACCGCAGGACTGCGAAACACTATTAAATAACAAAGATAAGGCAAAGGGGGATTATGAAGCTGCTCTGGCACAAAAAACTTTTAGTCAAAATCAACTTGATTATACAAAAATTTATGCACCCGAAGAAGGAACTGTTACCGTACGTGTTCAGGAGCCGGGAGCAACAGTTGTTAAAGGACAAACAGTATATACCATTTCCAAAACAAAACCTGTCTGGATTAGAGCATATATAAACGAAGCGGACTTAGGGAATGTAAAATACGGGCAGAAGGCACGCGTATTAACTGACAGTATCAATCCGGCAACCGGCAAACAGCGGGAATATCAGGGTTATATCGGCTATATTTCTCCGGTAGCAGAATTTACGCCCAAAACTGTTCAATCAACAGATTTAAGAACAAGCCTCGTTTACAGAATAAGAGTTTATGTTGACGATATAGATGAATATTTACGTCAAGGCATGCCTACTACAATAAAAATTAATCTAACCGGAGCAGATGACAATTCTGATGAACACAGTAGAAATTAAAAATTTAATAAAAACTTTCGGCTCAACAACTGCAATTGACAATCTTTCTCTGGGCATTGAGAAAGGCAAAATAACAGGGCTTATCGGAGCAGACGGAGCGGGAAAAACAACATTGATAAGACTTGTCACAGGGCTGCTGCTGCCGGACAAAGGCGAAATTTCAACTCTCGGGCTTAACCCTTCAACCCAGAAAGCTTTACTCAATCCCAAAACAGGCTATATGCCGCAAAAGTTTGGTCTTTATGAAGATTTAACAGTTATCGAAAACCTCAGGCTGTATGCGGATTTAAAAGAAGTTCCGCATGATTTTGAAAAACTGCTTGAATTTACAAGCCTAAAACCTTTTCAGGACAGGCTGGCAGGTGCACTCTCAGGAGGGATGAAGCAGAAACTCGGACTTGCCTGTACTCTATTAGGTTCACCTGATTTTCTGGTACTGGATGAGCCTTCTGTAGGTGTTGATCCAATTTCCAGAAGAGATTTAATGAAGATGGTAAGAGAATTCATTACACCGGAAACAACTGTACTATGGTCAACTGCTTATCTGGATGAAGCTCACAGCTTTGATACAGCAGTCGTTCTTGACAAAGGACGCGTAATTTACAACGGTAAACCGCATAATTTAGCAGCAACATCACAGGAGTTCGAAGAAAAAGTTATTGATTTGATGGGCGGGTACAAAAAAGAAAAGTCAATGATTGCAGAAAATTATACTCCTCATGAAACTAATATAGAATATACAGTTGAAGCTGATAATCTTGAAAAAAAATACGGTAATTTTTATGCAGTAAAAAACAATTCCTTCTGTATCCGCAAAGGAGAAATCTTTGGTCTGTTAGGTCCTAACGGAGCAGGAAAATCTACCTCATTCAAAATGATGTGCGGACTTGCAAAACCTACAAACGGAACAGCCCGGCTTATGGGTATCGACATTCGCCAAAATCCAGAGAAAGCCCGCGCAAATCTGGGCTACATGGCACAAAAATTTTCACTTTACGGCAGCCTTACAGTCCGGCAAAATCTGGAATTTTTTGCTGCGGTATACGGCTTAAAATTATCAGAAAGAAAACAGCGTATTGAAGATATTATTAAAGTTTTTGGTTTTTCAGATATTGAAAATCAAAAGTCAGAAGATTTGCCGCTTGGTTTTAAACAGAGATTATCCATGGCTTGTGCTCTAATCCACAACCCTCCGATTTTGTTTCTTGATGAACCAACTTCAGGAGTTGATGTTGTAACCCGCAAAGATTTTTGGAATCACATAACATCTCTTGCAAAAAAAGGAGTTACAATCCTTGTTACAACACACTTTATGGATGAAGCAGAATACTGTGACAGAATAAGCCTTTTTTATAAGGGAGAAACCATTGCAGTCGGAACACCTCAGGAACTTAAAAATCAGGCTCATTCCGACAATATGGAAGATACATTTATAACAATTATTAAGGAGTCTGAAAAAAGATGAAAATTTTAGCAGCCTTAATAAAAAAAGAAACATTACAAATCCTCAGAGATCCAAGCAGTATAATCATAGCATTTATTCTGCCTTTGATTTCAATTTTAATCTATATGTATGGCATAAATATGGATACCGTAAAAGTTAAAATCGGAATCAAAAATGATGATGCCAATCCGGAAATAGCAACTCTCGTAAAATCATTCGGGCACAGCAAATACATAAATTCATCAGTTTATGATAATGAAAATGAACTCACAGAAGCTATTGTCCGTTCAAGGCTAAAAGGAGCTGTCATAATTCCAAATGATTTTTCTACAAAACTTTCGCGTAATGAGAATGCAGAAGTTCTTATTGTCACTGACGGAACTGAAGTTAATACGGCAAATTACGTACAAAATTATTCTATGCAAATTTTAAATCAGTGGCTTATGACAGGCAAATTCAGGTATCTTGCAGCAAAACAACTGATTACGCCGGAAATAAGAACATGGTACAATCAGGATTTAAACAGTCACTATTTTATCCTCCCTGGCTCAATTGCCATAACAATGACACTAATCGGTATTCTGCTGACTGCGCTTGTCATTGCAAGAGAATGGGAGCGAGGAACTATGGAAGCCCTTTTAAGTACAAGAGTAAAAAAAATTGATATAGTTTTAGGAAAATACATTCCATATTTTATACTTGGTATAAGCTCTATGGCATTCAGTGTATTTATGTGTGTAGGAGTTTTTCATATACCGTTTAGGGGAAGCTACCTTGTACTTTTTGCAGTAAGCTCCTTATTCTTATTTACATCACTGGGTATAGGACTTTTAATTTCAACAATTTGCAAAAATCAGTTCCTCGCAAGCCAGATCTCGCTCGGTCTTGGATTTCTACCGGCGATGCTCTTATCCGGTCTTATGTTTCCTATAAATTCAATGCCTGTATTTTTCCAGCAACTGACAAGAATCCTTCCGCCAAGATACTATATAACTTTTATAGAAAGTGAATTTATGGCAGGAACAGTGTGGGAAATTGTTATTATAAATTCACTTTTTCTTACAATACTTGGCTTACTGCTTTTTGCAATAGTATACAAGAAAACTGATATGAGGCTGCCAAAATGATTAGAGATTTTTTTAGAAGGGTTTTTGCGCTTATAAAAAAAGAGTTCATAACTATATGGAAAGATCCTAAAAGCCGCGGCATTATTATTGCGCTTCCTCTCCTGCAGCTCCTGGTTTTTGCAAATGCGATTACTATGGAAGTGAAAAATATTGACGTTGCAGTAATTGATCGAGATAATTCAGTTGAATCAAGAGAACTTCTTTCACGATTTGAAAATTCTCCCCGTTTCAGAAAATTTTATTATGCGCAGGACGAAGCTGAACTGAAAGAAAAACTTGATACACAGAAAGTTCAAATAGGAATATACATCAATAACAATTTTTCAACAAATATCAAAGCCAAAAGACCTGTGAGTGTATTGATTATAACAGATGGACGACAGACAAATTCGGCATCAATAGCAGGAGGCTACGCATCACAGATAATCAACAGCTACAATCTTGAAGTAAATCATAATAAAGGCGCTGTCATAACACCAGTTATAAGAAACTGGTATAACCCGAACCTTGAATACCGTTGGTATCTTTTAACGGTTTTAATATCAATGCTAGCACTGGTAATAACTATCTTGTTAACAGCTCTATCTATTGCAAGAGAAAGGGAGCTTGGTACATTTGACCAACTCATAGTAAGCCCGCTGTCATCATTTGAAATTTTGTTAGGAAAAACAATTCCTCCACTAATAATAGCAATGGGGTTAACAGCTTTAATGACAGTTATCGTAATAACCTGTTTTAAAGTTCCGTTTGCGGGTTCTGTAATAGTATTTTTGATTTCCATACTAATATCACTTTTATCAATAGTTGGCGTAGGTCTTTGTATCTCATCAATATGTAAAACACAGCAGCAAGCTATATTAGGGGTAATTACATTCCAAATGCCGGCAATCTTATTATCAGGATTTATATCACCGATAGAGGACATGCCGGTTTTCCTTCAATACCTTACGTGTATTAACCCGATACGATTTTTTATGGTTCTGACACGCGGTATTTTTCTAAAAGGAATGGGATTTGAAGATGTATTACTAAACCTGATACCTTTAATAATAATAGCAGCAGCCACACTATCACTCGCTGGCTGGACTTTTAAAAGAAAATTAGACTAAATACAGGGTAATTATCCACACACAAAAAGAAATTTACCTGAACTCCTGTAGGCAAAAACTGCATTATATAGAAAGGTGTCTATAATTGACTGTTTACTATGTAATATGGTATAATATACACGTTGATTATAGGTGAAGCATGGCTGATATTACGATTGAATACTTAAAAGAATGTATTGAAAAGGATAAAGAGAATATTATTCTTAAAATAGATAATGTCGAACTTTTAAAAGAGCTATATCAAACTTATCTGCAATATTATGGTTTTTTCAATAGTGAGTTTGATAGTTTTAACGCTAAATTATCAAACCTTAGCACTCTTGTCACTGTCTTGTTAGGGTTTTTAATTACAATAGCTACTTTCCTTTTTGAAAATGAATATCTTAAATCTATAAATATATTAAATGGTACTGGTATTTTATTAGCTATTATAACTTTCGGATTATTATTGTATCTACTTATTATGATTTGCGAAGGACAATCATTTAAAACTTTTTTAACTTTGCAAGTTGATTTTCCTTTAAAAACAGTTTCTGCAATCCAAGAAAACTCTGATGAAAAAGTTTATTATAACAAAATGGTTTTTTGTTTATACAAAACAGTGCGGATTAATTATCATAACTTAGAAGAAAACAAAAGAAATTTTCCACAGGCTTTTAATATCTATATTATTTGTGTTATTATGTCAGTAATTTCGTTAGTATTAACATGTATAGGGAGTATAATTTAAAATGTCAGATGATTATAAAAAACGACAAAATTCAGAACGAGAAGTAAGAGAATTTAGTGAACGTTATTTTCGTGATTATTCACCTATAATTCCTCGTCATGCTCAAAATAGTATGCCTCAAATGAATGAGGATGACGGAACAAAAGAGACAATAAGAAACAGAAATTCTAATATTGAAGAATCATAATTTTAAACTCTCCTTTTTATTTGTTTAAATACAAATAGAGGAGAATTTTTATGTACCACTTTCCAGACATCCGCAGAGGTTTATTTTATGAACCTTTATCTATGACAGCTTCTGGCATTATGAGCTATAAAAGGCTACTGAAAGAATGTTTTGAAAAAGGTACTCCAGACACCTTACAACAAAAACTTACTTCTTCTTTCTTTAAAGAAACAGACCGCAACGGTCGCAAAATTCCGTCTAACATTTGTGAAATAATTGCCTTTTCTGGCTTTAAACGCTATTATTTTTGTGCTTTACTCTTGCGTGCTTTGAGTGAGAACAAAAAACTTTGTGTTTATCGTGCAAAGCAGGTTATGCACGAACGCAAGCAATCTCGATTAGCTGTGAACAAGGTCTATTTTGACAAAAGGCAAATCGGACAAATGCTTGAATTGTTTAGGGATTATCGAAAACTATTAAGCTCAAAACATGAACTTTTGCAGAACCGTTTGCAACTCATGAAAAACTGATTAGGTTTACAAAACAAGGGATTGCTGAATATGGATTTGACAAATTCATTGCAACTACAAAAGCACAGAAAAATGAATGTCTTGAAATACTAAAAAAGAGCCCTAAAGGCTCTGTTTCTAATAGTTCTATTTGTATGAAATGGTGGAGGTTAGGAGATTCGAACTCCTGACCCCCTGCGTGCAAAGCAGGTGCTCTACCAGCTGAGCTAAACCCCCACGAGTTCGTTTATTTATTTGTCACAATATTTATTCTACATGCTGATTTTTTTTTGTAAAGACCTTTTTTATTTTTTATAGCAATTTTTTTCTTGTTCTGGTTTTATGTTATTATAAAAATAAGGAGTTTTTATGATTAACAAAATTAATTTTAATAGTGCCAGACAGGTAAGATTTCAGGGAAATACAAATCTTTTAGAGAAATTTAAAGAAAATTTAAATAAACAAGAGGCATCACAGGTCAATCTCAGCGGCAGTGAAGCAATGGCTAATTATAACAAGCCGATTGTTAAAAATGATAATACTGCTTTTAAACCTCTTGAAAGTATAGATAATTTAATTTTAACCGATATTCCAAACCCGCTTACTTTAGAAGAAAATGCTGTTGAAACCCTATCTGGAGAAAAAATTCTAAATAGTGAAGGCAAACTTGAAGCTATTGTAGTTAAAGGAGAAAAAACAACAAAAGAATATAATATTGATACTGAAAACAAAAATATAACCTCTGTTGTTGAACGCGATAATACAACAGGAATGCCGGTACGCAAAGACTTTTTCGGGTATAAATTCAACAAATTTACAAGCGCCGTTACACAAGAGTTTATGCCGGGAACGAATAAACTTGCAAAAGAAACTACATTCAATGAAGGTGTTTTATCCTATACAAAGATGTTTGATGATGAAAAAGATAAAATTATAGAAAATGGCTTTGAAGACAACGGAAAAATTAAATGGGTTAAGATTACAGATAAAAAAACAGGTATCATGGAAAACTACTATCTAAATGACAAAAATGAAATTCAATATGTAGATTTATATGATAGAAACTTTAACATGCTTAAGTCCATCGACTATGAAAATGGGAAAGTAAAAAAAATCCTTAATTATAACTATAAGCCAATAAAAAATATTTATGGAATTACTCCTGATAACATTGATGTAAAACCGGCAGAACTTGTAGAAATCCCTGATGCAGCATCACTTGACGGGGAAAAGAAACTGCGCTCTGATAATTCTATTGAATCAATTACCGTTAAAAACGGAGATAACAAAACTACATATATTATGAGTCTTGATGGTAAAAATATTCGGGAAATAAATGAATTTAACAAAGACCAGCAGACAAAAAGTGTATATTTTGACGAAACAGATGGATGCCATATCAGAGAATTTAAAGACGGAAAACCTTACCAGACAACATATTATAATTCTGACAAAAAATTGGAAGGCGTAATAAAATTCTCACAAGACGATGCGAACAAAGAGTCAAAAAGCATTGATTACTCATCAGACGGCTCTTATATAAGAAGATATAACGAAGAAAATCATCCTGAATACGGCAGATTAACTTTGGAATTTGACAAAGACAAAAATCTGGTCAGTGTAAACAATGAAAACAGAGAAGTCGTAGAAGAAAAACTAAAAGACTAAATGCTTGTCAATAAGTTCTAAAACAGCCGATAAACGACTGCTGTTATGAATATGCCACCAGCCGATGAGAGTTTCAAAGGCTGTAGCCTGCCTGTATTCGCACTGATTTTGGCGCCGGGCAACAGGAATAGACAAATTTCTGCCGCGGCGGGCAATTTCCTGCTCCTCTTCTGTAAGTTCAGATTCTAAAAAATGCAATAGCTCAGCCTGATAAGATGCCTTTACTTTATCAGTTGTCAGCTTATGAAGCTGCTTAGCATTATCTGTAAGCTTTATCGTTCTTTCACGTATAAACAGCTCCCAAACAGCATCTCCGATGTAGGCATAATTCTTTAAACTCATATTCTCCATAACTCAAATGTAACATGAAAACAGATGTATGTTGCATTTACAACACATTTATGTAACAATAGGTTCACGAAACCAACCGGAATTTTATTTTTATAAGGAGAGTTTATGAAAAGAAGTTTAATATTATTGGGGTTGTGCGCAATATTAACTTCGCAGACCGCATTTGCAGAATACCCTGAAGGCTGCAACGGAAGCGATACCAGACAATACGAAGTAGGCACAACACAGAATTATAACTATTCTTACCAGCTTCTTATAAGAATAAAAAAACAAAGAGAAATTCTGTATAATGCACTAAACCTTACACAGGAACAGGTAAAGTGCAAAAACGAAATAGAGAAAAAGCGTTATGCAGAACTTGAGCCGGCACTTGAAAAATTATGTATTGAAGACAAAAAACTAAAAGATTTGAAAAAAAGATGTGCAAGCAAAAAAACAATCAGACAGCAGGAAAAAGCCTTAAACTGTGCACGAAAAAATATACAAACAATTTCAGAAAAATATGATAAAGAACTTTATAAAATTCTGACACATGATCAACGCACAAAATACAGTATGATAAGAAAGCTGAAAAAAGATGACCTGAAAAAATATCGCAAAATTCAGGAAAAGGGCAGAAAACCATCAGATTTACGTCCGTTCGGAGAAAAAATACTTCAGCCGGAATACAAACAGGAACAGCATGCTAAAAATTGTTTTTGGCATAAAATGATAAACAAAATGAAAAAGAATAAATAAAAAGGTTAACTAAAAAGTTAGCCTTTTTTATTGCACAGGGGTTGAAAATCTGCTAAAATCAAACTATGGATGAAATTATTGAAAGCCTCAAAGAAATAGGTCTTAACGGATATGAAGCTAAAGTATACCTTGCGCTTCTAAAAAAATATCCTGCAACCGGTTATGAAGTTAGCAAACTTGCAAATATTCCGCAATCGAGAGCTTATGATACATTAAAAGCTCTTGAACTTGCAAACATTGTTACAGGTTCAAACACCAAGCCGGTAACATATTCGCCTATAAAACCGAAAGAATTAACAAAAAGATATAAAAGAAAAATTACATCCACACTTGACTTCCTGGAAAAGAAGCTGCCAAATGTAAAAGACGATTATACGGAACCTATATTAACCGTAAGCGGAACAAATGCAATACACTCAAAAATTATAGAAATAATAAAAAGTGCATCAAAAGAAATTTTTATAGAAGTGTGGTCACAGGATTTCAAATACTTTGAGAACTACTTATTTGACGCCTATAACCGGGGTCTTGATATAAAGATTGTGGGCTATGACAATTTCAGTTGTAACTTTGGAACAGTATTCTGTCATGCGGGCGGGCGTGAGATTGAGTATTCATTGGGCGGGAAAATGATCTTTCTTGCAGCAGACAATACCGAGGGAATTTTTGGGAAAACTCAGACAAACAAAGGCGATAACAGTCATATCATCTGGACAAAGAATGAAGATATTGTATTTTTGATAAAAGAATTTATAGTTCATGACATGTATTTGATAGATATAGAAGAGCAGTTCCCGGAACAGTTGAAATACTTCTACGGCAAAGGAATGAAAAAGCTGAAAGACAAAGTTCTGGGTGGAAACGGATTTTACAAAATACACTAAAAAAGGCGGAAACAATTCCGCCTTTTTGTTACATATTTAACCAGCCAGAAAAGTATTTTCCGGCTTCCTCATAGTTGAACAGTTGAATTAGTCAACCAAACACACCGCCTGAATGGCACTGTTGTGGCGGTCGCCGTAGCCCCAGTACGTGTTCGGGGAGTAGAAGCCCCGGTAGTATGCGTCGTCGCTATTGTTCTCCTCACCAGACCACAAGTGGAAGTAGGGTTCTGGAAGGCCTAAAGAGGTTGCTGTGCCCGCTATGTAAGTCAGGTTCTCCACATCCTGTTTTGCCCCTACACTCGGGTTGCCTTTGTATATTGCACTTGCAAGCTTCCCGAGGTCAGACATAGTTGGCATGTTATTTACTACGTCGCACTGTTTTACTGCGCCCGCCCAATAATCATAGTTAAGGTAACAGTTTTCTATTCCCAATTCGCCTTTTTGTGCCATACATTCGTCATATGTTAACGGCGTTGGTGAGAATACAGAGCCAAAACATTTACCATCTATTTCTATTGCACAGCTGCTCCCCAAACCATTCGCATTAAACAACGCTACGTCATCATTCTGTTTGTTTGGTTTTTTACTTCCGTTTATTTCAAATACTGCCGCTACACAGCTTGCTGTCGCATTGGATACCGGTTTGTTATCCTCTGTACTCCACGTATAGCTTTTTACAGGGTCCAGGGCTTCGCATTTTGTATTATAAGATAGTATCATCGGAGTTCCGTCGCCGGTTATTATACCTACATTAGGGCTGCTATAGTCTGCTGTGTCGCTGTTCTGCATTTTTAAATGTTTTCCTGTTTGCGTTTTAGATATTTCCCACTCTTTTCCGTCTAAAAGTGTTACTGTGTCATATGGCCAGCAGTCCCGAAGATTCGAAGAGGTACATACTTTCGCTATCTTTAAATGCTTTTGAAGTTCTGCTACAAATGATGCTGTACTGTCGTATGGTCCTATAAGACCCTGTGCTGCCATCTTCTCCGTCGCTTTCGTAAACTTATACTTCACTGTTCGTATCTGTTCTGCGCGTACCTTTTTACTTATTGCTGCGTTTAACGTTGGAAGCGTTAGGGCGGACACTACGCCTATGATGCCTAAAGCTATTAATACCTCAGCTAAAGTAAAGCCTTTCTTTTCAAGGAAATTTTTGCGGAGGAAAGTTCCACCAGACCTAATTCTGGCACCACAGCTTAAATTAGATGCCCCCCCCCCCCGAAATCCTTACTATTAGTGGTTTTTGCATACGTCTACATCCTTTCATTTATACATACTATACTTAACTTCATTTTTTATTATAAACTTACTTTTTCATTTTTCAATCCTCATTTCACATTAATTTTTAATTTTGTAAACTTTTCATCACAGGAAATGAATAAATTTATACATTGCAGACAAATAATCTGCCTTAACCTGTACCCGTTTGTATTCCTGAGAATTCCAAGGTAGCTGTTTATTGATGCTGCAAACTTTTGCAGCTCTTCAGGAGTATACCATAACGGATTCTTTTTCTGTTCTCTTATCATCTTGAATATTCTCTTCAAAGTTTTTTGGCGCAGAATTGTCCTGTATGGCTTTGCAACAAATCCTACAAAATCTATTCCTCGCTCAATTTTATTTACGGATTTTTTGTTCTGGTGCAAATCCAGAGCAAGACGCTCTTTTAAAAAACGTGTCAGGTCTTTATGAATCTCATTAAGCTTTTGCGGATCTTTATCCAAAATTATAAAATCATCCACATACCTGCAATAATATTTGCATTTCCAATGATGTTTAACATACTGATCCAGCACATTCAAATAAACATTACTGAAAAACTGGCTTGTTAGATTACCTATTGGCAGCCCTTTTTCATCAGGTGTATACCACAGGCTCTTATATGTTGGCAAAAGATCAAATTTCCATTTTGATGATTTTATTTCAACTTTTGTCTTGCAGTCGTGAAATATTACCTGTTTTATAAGCTTTAACAACCAATCTTCAGGAACCAGCTTCTTTATTTCTGCATAAAGAATATTTTTATCTATGCTTACAAAAAAATTCTTCAAATCGGCTTTGAGATAATATGCAGTTTCAGTATAATCATTCGTAACAGCTCTCACATATCTTTTTAAAGTTTTAACAGCATTTGTTGTTCCTCTCTCCGGAATACAGCTATATGTATCTTTAATAAATCTGTTATAAAATCTTTTACTTATTTCATTATAAATAAGATGATGGACAACCCTGTCCCTGAAACAAGCAGCCCAAACCTCACGCGGTTTCGGATACAAAACTATAAAACATATACTCTCACTGATTTCATAATTACCGCTGATTAAATCATCATAAAGTTTCACCAGATTTTCTTCCAGTGCAAATTCAAACTCAAGAGCGGTTTCCGTATTCCGCTTTCTTCTGCGGCAATCCAGATAAGCTGTTACCAGTTTTTCTAAACTTATTCCCTTTTCCATTCCCCAAAGGAATATTATAACATTTTTTATACTTTATTTATCCAAAAAAGACTAGCCATGCGGCTAGTCTTTCTATAATCTAGTGTCGCCTACTCCGCCGGCCCAACGCCGCCATGCAAGGCTCACCTGCTTGGTTGCTCGCGTTTTGCGGGTCTGCACAGTCTTGCACTTACGCAAGCCTGTTCGCCCTTTGCTCGCAATCCGCTTTTCAAACGCTACTCAAAATTTCCGCTCAGCTACCGGCTACGCCGGCACATACAAGCTCAATCAACTCGTTCCTCGTTGTTTCGCTTTGTATCGTTCCTTATCGCGGAAATTTCTCGTACACTATAAAAATAAAGCAGCCCGTAAGCCGTGTTCTGTTTTAGATAATCATCTGTCTGGTATCAGGATTACTCCCAATCTCAAGCGATTTTTTAGAAGTAGGCGGACAGCCTTTAAACCTTCAATTCAATCTTGCATCCTGCCGGGGGTTGCCTGGCCGGTATTTCTCAATACCGCCGGTGATGCTCTTACCTCACCGTTGCACCATCGCTCGTACTTTATAAAAGCCGTTAGCAGTATTTTTTCTGTGGTCCTATCCGCCAGCTCACGCTGCCCGGAGTTTCTCCGGCGGCCTGTCCTTGGATGCACGGACTTTCCTCACATTTTCATGCGCGATTATCCGGCTGCTTTATTAATTGAATTCTATCACAAATATTTTATTAAGTAGTGTTACAACATTTGTAAATAATTTGTCTTTTTATCCCGACTAAAATAAAATATTAATGGGAAGTTTTGAGGGAACTGTAAAATTATGTTGAAAGAAGCTTTAAAAGAAAAGACTTTATCTCCGCAAGAAGTCAGAGCTATATTGAACACTGATAACAAAGAAATCGTTGAACTTTGTAAACGTGCTTCAATTTTGCCGAGAAAAAATAGCAAAGGTCAAACTTACTTTTCTTATGATGAAGTAAAAAATCTTAGAAGAGTACAAGCCCAGAAGAGGAGTGTTACTAATCCTATGGTTACGCAGGTACAAAAACAGCCTTCTGCTATGAGAAGCATTCTCGCTTCATTACAGCAAATGGAAAATACGTTAAGCGATAAAATCGCAAAAGTTATCGATGAAAAACTTGAAGGAATGGATGAAGTTGTTGTTGAATTGATCAGATGCAAAACTGATAATGAAACTCTCAGACAAAAAATTGTTGATTTGAACAAAGAAGTTTACCAGCTCAAAAACGACCTCAACAGCTATAAACATATCGGACTTGGCTTATATAAGAAAAAAGAACGTCATGTTTGGGAATAGTGTGTGAACGGGCTGTTAAAAGACAAGCAAACCCGCGATTGCCGTTAAATACGCATGAGCAAGACATAAAAAATAAGGAATTGATATAATGGCGGTTAAAGAAAAAGAAACTGAAATAACATCAAGCGCTGATGAAAGAAGTAAGGCGCTCAAACTTGCTATAGAAAAAATTGAAAAAGATTTTGGTAAAGGCTCAATTATGAAACTCGGGGATAAGGTTTCTGTTAATGTGGAAGCTATTCCTACAGGAGCGCTTGCTCTTGACGTAGCCCTTGGTATCGGCGGAGTTCCGCGCGGTCGTATTATCGAAATCTATGGTCCTGAAAGTTCAGGTAAAACAACTCTTGCTCAGCATATTGTTGCCGAATGCCAAAAAAGAGGCGGAATTGCTGCATTCGTTGATGCAGAACACGCTCTTGATCCGGAATACGCAAGAAATCTCGGCGTTAAAGTTGATGACCTTTTGATTTCACAACCGGACACTGGAGAACAAGCTCTTGATATTACAGAAGAGTTAGTACGCTCAGGTGCTGTTGATGTTGTTGTTGTTGACTCTGTTGCAGCACTTGTTCCTAAAGCCGAAATCGAAGGTTCTATGGAAGACCAGCAAATGGGACTTCAGGCAAGATTGATGAGTAAAGCTTTAAGAAAACTTACAGGCGTTATCGGAAAAACTAATACAACAGTTATTTTCATTAACCAGTTACGTATGAAAATAGGTGTTATGTATGGTAACCCTGAAACAACTACAGGCGGTAACGCATTGAAATATTATGCTTCAGTACGTTTAGAAATTAAACGTACCGATGGTGTAAAGGGTGATGGTGAAGACATTGGAAACCACGTCAGAGTAAGAGTTCTGAAAAATAAAGTGGCTCCGCCTTTCAGAACTGCCGAATTTGATATTATCTTTGGTAAAGGTATTTGCAAAGTCGGTAATATTCTTGACGTAGCTGTTAATTTAGACATCGTTAAGAAAGCGGGTTCATGGTTCAGCTATAATGAAGAAAAACTCGGTCAAGGCAGAGATAAAGCCAGAGATTTCTTAACTGAAAATCCTGATTTATTAAGTGAAATTGAAACAAAAGTAAGAGAAAAATTAGCAGAATAAGTTTCTTATTAAGAATTGTAAAAGAATATGTTTTTATACTGCTTTCAATAGCAAGAAAAAACATGTTCTTTTTTTATCTAACCAGGAAAGTACTAATCGGAGGACACTATGCGAATAAACTCTATAAATAGCAGTTATATGCCGGCAAGGAATTTGGCAAACCGTCAAAACCAAAACAATAATATGACTACCCCTAACATTCAATTTGAAGGTAAAAAAGATCATAATGGCGACAAAACCCTTCGTAAAGCAGGTACTTTAACTACAGGAGCACTTGCAGCATCAATGCTTTTGGGCGGAATGGGAAGTTGTGACAAATTAGATGTTGAACACGATTTCACAATTAAAGTTCCGGTTGATACTGTTGAAAAATATATTCCGATTATTCAGGATCCTGATACAGTTTATCAGATACAACATGATACCATAGAAGTTCCTGTTTATATACCAGGAAAAGATAGTATAATATACAGGGATTCAATTGTTCATGATACTATCAACCAGATTATTACAAAACACGACACAATCTGGATGAAACCTGAATATGATTCACCTGTTGCACCTATCATTAAAAAATTCTACCAGGTATTAAATATCAACCCTGGAAACGGAAAAATTCCTGTAAAAATGGCCTGGACCGATGAAAAAGATGGTTCATTTAATAAATCCGTATTCTCCGGTAAAGATTCTCCTATCAATGTAATGACATATAATATAACCAAAACACCATTTGATGAAGATGCCGGCGGTGTTGTACTCGGAAAAAATGAAGAATACTATAGACTTAAATTCTCTAAAGTGAATGACAGAAGTCTTGCTCTTACATTTGAAAAACCGAGAATTGAAGGAAAACCTGCTGACGGCAGAGATGACCAGTGGAAACCTGTAGAATACTATATCTATGACATTAGAACTAATGATGTAAAACGCTACACACTTAAAGACGATAATTCTCTTGAGGACAGAGGAGAATTTCTGCCTGGAGATATGCCTTCATCAATTATCCTCAGCAATCCATACGGAAGTAAATACAGATACTCTTCACTTAGCGTTAAATCAACAGACGCACCTAGTAAAACAGAAGATTACGAAGATTAACCTCCATATAAATACAATAAAAAATAAAAAAGCTCTTCAGAAAATGAGGGGCTTTTTTGTTGTGATATAATAAAAATATGAAAACATTAGCACAATTTGTACAAAAAAGAAGAGATTATCTTGGTCTTTCACCGAAAGGTCTGGCTGAAAAATGCAATCTTCCTATTACTGTCATTGAAGAAATTGAAGCCGGAAAAGAGCTGTTTCTGGCAGTAACGGTAAGGCAAAATCTTGCAAAAGGCTTAAGGTGCAACCCTGAAGAGATAAAAAGATTAGAAAAAGACTTCACGAACAACCTTGTTTCACAGGAAATAATAGAAAGCCTTAAGGAATTGATTTTAAATGGTGCGGGCGGCTTAAAATGTCCGCAATGCGGAGCTCCTCTGGTAACAAGAATTGCTAAGATGTATGATTTAGAGGATAATCTTATCCTGCACCCAAGGGCTCATTGTTCAAAGTGTTCATTCCAGATACACAGTTAGTATAATTGGCTTACAAGCTGCTTTATATAACCTTTTACAGCAGGGGTAATAATCAAGTCCGGCTCTTTAACTGCAAATTCATCAAGGGTAGTAATTGCATCACGCAGCTTGCCCTGACGCTGATAAAGCAGTCCGCGCATAATAAGATTTAGCGGATTATCATTTTCGTAAGTCTGCTTAATTTTTGTGTTCACAAGCCCCAATTCTACATAACAATCTGCCAGGTTTTCATAATAACGGAAGTTTAAACTAAACTGTTTTAGCGCACGTTCAAAACAATCCTGCGCCATGTCAGGATAACCCATTTTCATATAGCATTCACCAAGATTATTATAATAAACAGCTGAGGACTGTCTGTTAGGACTTAAGCTTATTGCAATCTTAAACTCCTGAATTGCAGGATAATACCAGTGGTCTTTCAGATAATTTAAACCAAGATTGTTATGGTAATACGCATTCTTTTCAGAATCTATGGTATAAAAATCAGGCTTTCTGTATCCGGAAAACAATACTGCACAAAATAAGAGTGATATAAGCGCTAATTTTTTCATAACATATTACCCGCAGATTAATTAAGGATAAAACCTTTTAAAGTCAAGATTTTACAACAAATTAATTTCCAAACCTTCATAAGCGAGTTGGGCCTTGCCTCCAAGACCTTTATAATGCTCGCTGATACTATCAAGTTTTTCATCATCATAACCAGGATCAAAATGGAAGAATACTAATTTTTCAGCATTGACCTGGTTCTGGCATTCTATTGCCATATCAAATGTTGAATGACCGTAACCTTGTTTAGGTACAAAAGAGTTCATATAGTCTTCTGTTGTATACTGGGCATCGTGAATTAAAAGATTGCAGCCTCTGGCAAAGTTAGCAAGCTTTTTATCCCCTCCAAGGTAGCTTTCTTTATCTGTAGCATAAACCAGAGTTTTACCTTTGTAGGAAATTTTATAGATTATTACACCTTCCTGAGGGTGGGCATAAGAACGGTAACAGGTTATAACAACATCATCTTCTCCGGCATCTAAATCTTCCGGACGTTCAACCCGTTTTATTATAGGAGGTTCTCCATGACGAAGTATAATGGCATCTGTTTCCGCAATATCCTTAATATTAAGGTTTCCGGCAATATCACCCAGATCAAGCGGGAAAGATTTTCCAAATAAAAGTTCAGCAAGTTCATCAGAAAGTGATTCATTATAGTTTACATTTCCGTAAACATTTATTGTTGTTGACGGAATGTGAAGAGGTCTGAAAAATGTAAATCCCTGTATATGATCATGATGAATATGTGAAAGCAATACTACCGCCTTAATCGGAGTTCGGTTGCTTGTTTCGGTTCCGGAAGCAATATACTTTTCTAAAAGTTCATTTCCCACATCAATTAAACCGGTTCCTGCATCAAGAACAATTAAATGTCCGCCTGCATTTACCTCTACACAGGAAGTATTTCCGCCGTATTTAAGATATTCTTTTTTAGCAATAGGGTAACTTCCCCGGACGCCTCTGAATTTTACTTTGAACTCGCTCATTTTTTAAACCTCTGTTATTTTTTTATTTCGTAAACTGCACTTTGGTCTTTGCTTTCGCCTGCATATAAATTAGATGCAAACACAAGCAGTTTAGCCATTTTTTGCACACTTGTTTCACGCGTTTCTTTCATCTGGATGTCAAAGATAACCTTTTTGCGTGTATTTGTAACGGTCACTATCCTAAAGGCATTTGGATATGAAACCAGAGCAGGAGAATCAACATACAGCACATTTCCTTTTTGGAAAATTTTTGCAGCATGATAATGACCGGAAAAAACAGCTATAGGATTTTTATATTTTTCAATCACAGCCTGAACTTCACCGGCATTTTGAAGCCTGTGGCTTTCACTCGGAAAAGGTTCTATTATTGGTACATGCATAAAAATTAGAACTGTATCATTTTTAGCATCACTTAGCTCTTCGTCTAACCAGGCAAGCTGTTCTTTTCCTACATACCCTTGAGATGTAAGCCTTTCGCTGATAATTGTATCCAGTACTATAACTTTATATCCTTTTCTTGGAACAAATGAATAATAACGGTCTTTGCCCTGCATATTTTCATTATGCGATCCGAGAATATCAAGATACAACTCCTTGGTTAAAAACCCGCCTACGCACCTGTCATGGTTACCAAAAGCAAAATACCAGGGTGCATTTAGTTTTTCTATATGCGGAAGAACAGCATTAAGTTCTTTTTCAAACGGCTTATCAATTAAATCTCCTGTAAACATAACAAAGTTAACGTTAGGGGTTTCATTAATCTGCTGCACTGCATCATCAAGAAGTTTAGGAGATTCCGCAGTCATTTTAAAAGTTGTGTTGGAACCGGCTTGTAAAAAATGAACATCGCTAACCTGTACAAATTTCAAGCTGGAAGCACTGTAACACTGTAAACCGTAAATCATTACGCCCGAAAGTGCCAGAGTAATTACAGCGTTCATTAATCTGGTTAAAAATGATTCTTTTTTCCTGTATTTTTTTCTTGCCATACTATTCTTTCAATTCTGACTGCTCTGCTTTTGGACCGTTCATGGCAGATTTAACTTCATTATACTTTAAAAGTAAAAATTTATCATCATCAGAGAGGATGAGTGCTTTATCAAGATTAATAAGAGCGTTGTTGTAATCCTTCAATCCGTAATAGCAGAGCCCGATATATTTATAAATATCTGAGGTTTGTATATCTTCGGTTAAGCCTTCAAGGAGCGTTTTTGCCTTGGCGTAGTTACCTTTATTATAAAGAATAATTCCATGTACATATTCATATTCAATATCATCATTAAGAGCAATTGCAGTATTAATTTCAGTTTCTGCATCATTGTATTGCGACATGCCCATATATGCTTTTGCTCTTATAAAATATCCGAAATCTTCCTGCTGATTATAGTATAAAAATCTGGTGATAGGCGGAATAACTGCATCATAATTTCCGGCTTCCAGATAGCATTGAGCGATGGAAAGCAGCGCCCTGGTAAATCCGGGCTGTGCCTCAAAAGCTCTTGAGTAAGCATCTACAGCCTGATCAAACAGCCTGTTCTCTCTGTAATAGTCGCCTAAAAATGTATATACCCAAAAATTACCGCCGGCAGCAGCAAGATTTAAGGCATCAAGCATACCCTGTCTGTCACCCTTTTTTCTTGCTTCGATTACTGCATTAAGTTTAGGGTTAGTGCTTGTAATATAAGACTTGCGGTTAACATTCAGAAGCCTTATGAGCATACTTCTTATATCACGAAAACTTTTATTATCAGGTTCCAGGGCAAGAGCCTTATCAACATATGTAATTGCACCGGAATAATCACCCATTACAGCGTAATTCTTAGCAATATCCAGATAGTCCTCGGTCATTTCACTCGCAAATGCCGGAACCGCCAGTAATAAGCCAACCAAACCTGTTAATAAAAGTTTTTTCATACCAGAATTATATCATAAATTAAAAGTTTGTAATTAGTCCTGTAGTTTATCAAAATCCAACAACTCTTTGGGTTCAACACCAAGAACGTCGGCTATAATTTTTAATTTTGAAAGCGTTATATCTGTTCGTGCAGTTTCTACCATAGCTATGGTAGAGCGGGAAATCCCGCTTACTGCAAGAAAGTCATCCTGTTTAATCTTTTTACTTTTTCTTATAAATTTTAAGTTTTTTGCAAATTTTTGTAAAAAGTCCTTGTCCATTTTTATATTATCAGCTATACTGACATTATAAAAAATCAGTACCACTGACATTTTAAAAGGAGGAAAAATTTATGTTTAATATACGGCAAAAAGGATTTACACTGGCAGAAGTTCTCATCACACTTGGAATTATCGGTATAGTTGCAGCAATGACAATGCCAACATTAATCGGAAAATATCAAAAAAAACAAACTGCCGTCCAGCTAAAAAAAGTTTATACAGAAATGTCACAGGCAGTAGCATTATCTGAACTGGACAACGGAGATGTAAAATATTGGGATTACAATCTGGGAGCAAAGGATTTTTATGATAAGTATATGAAAAAATATCTAAAAAAGACCAGCGAACTAACTTATGGACAATACAAATCACAAGTTACACTTAAAAACCTAAACGGAACAACATGCTCTGAAACCTGGTGTACAAGCTCTGTTTCACATTATGTCAGACTTGCAGATGGTAGCATTATCGGATTTTCTGAATATTTAGGAGGTAATTACAAATCATTTGTTGTTGACTTAAACGGGTATAAAAATCCTAATACCACAGGGAAAGACTACTTTGTCTTCACAATTCAGGATAAATTTAAAGTTGCACCTTACGGAATTGGAAATTCCGAGGGGGTAACAATCGGTAAAACATATGACAGAGATATTATTACCGGAGATAACTTTAGAGCCTGTAATAAAACTAAAACCGGTGTATGGTGTACAGCTCTAATCATGATGGATAACTGGGAAATCAAAGATGATTACCCTTGGTAATCAAAAGCAGCCCTCCGCTGCTTACGCCCCGCCTACGCGTGCCGTACGCAGTTTCACTGTCTAATACGCTACTCTTAAATTCCACTCACGATCCTTATCGCTGAATTTTTGCGGACTAACAAAAAGCCTGATTTTATAATCAGGCTTTTTTTATTAATTTATTAATTATATATTATATATTCATAGCTTTCAAAATCTCTGTTACATCCGTTGAAGTCTTTTTAACGTCTGCATTTGAGTATTTTATAGCATTATCCGGATCTTTAAGACCGTTTCCTGTAAGAATACAAACTATTTTTGACCCTTCTTTAATCTGGTCTTTAACCTTAATCAAACCGGCAACAGAAGCTGCGCTTGCAGGCTCAGCCAGAACACCTTCGCAGGAAGCAATAAGTTTATATGCCTTAACTATTTCATCATCGGTTACAGAATTAATCATTCCATTACTTTCATCTCTGGCAGCTTCTGCCTGTTTCCAGCTTGCAGGGTTACCAATACGAATAGCAGTAGCAAGAGTTTCCGGCTTAAGAATTCTCTCACCGCGTACGATTGCAGCAGAACCTTCAGCCTCAAAGCCCATCATCTTAGGAAGAGCCACAATTCTTCCAAGTTTATGGAACTCCTTATAACCTTTCCAGTATGCTGTTATATTACCGGCATTTCCTACAGGAATAAAATGATAATCCGGAGCTGTTCCAAGTGCATTACAAATTTCAAATGCACCTGTTTTTTGCCCTTCTATTCTGTACGGGTTAACAGAGTTAACAAGTGTGACAGGGTATTCATCAGCAATTTTTCTAACCAGTTCAAGAGCTTCATCAAAGTTTCCCTGAATTGCAATAATTTCAGCACCATACATCATTGCCTGAGAGAGTTTACCAAGCGCAATATACCCGTCAGGGATAAGCACAAAAGTTCTCATGCCAGCCTTTGCACCGTATGCTGCGGCAGAGGCTGAAGTATTTCCGGTCGATGCACAAATAATCGCACCTGAACCAGCTTCTTTTGCTTTGGAAACCGCCATTGTCATACCGCGGTCTTTAAAGCTTCCGGTCGGGTTACAACCTTCAAATTTTAGATAAATTTCAGCATCAACCCCTATTTTTTTAGCCAAATTATCAGCTTTAATTAAAGGAGTATTACCTTCATTCAATGTTACAACCGGAGTTTTGTCGGAAACCGGCAAGAACTCTCTAAAAGTATTAATCAATCCTTGATAGTACATATTTATCACCTGGTTTACGGCTGCAGCCGCCTTTCTTATTTAAATTATATTTGTACTCTTATTAAACTGTTTACTTTATTTATATATTCATCATTTTCAAATGCCCGAACCGTATTCTGCATATCTTTTTCCCTGCAAAGTTCGGTTATAACCGTAATGTCAGCAGTATTGTCCTCTGAAACCCCTCTTTGAACAATGCTTGCAAGACTTATATTATTATCAGCACAAATTTTACCTATCTTGCCGATAACGCCTTTATTGTTCTTTGCATTGATAGAAAGATAATATTTATTATCAGTATCTGAAATATCAATTGGTTTTGCATCAGAATTATGCTGACATCTCATCATAGGCAGAAGATAATCTGTCTTTCCGAGTTCAGCAGAAATTGCAAGAATATCACCCACAACAGAGCTGGCTGTAGGAAATTCCCCTGCCCCCGGACCTGAAAGTGTAATATCACCTATAGGATGACCGCTGAGGGATACAGCATTTGTCACATAGTCAATGTGAGCCAATGTGGAAGATTTTGATACTAACATAGGATGAACTCTTACATCAGCCCTGCCTTCTTTATCAATATGTGCAGATGCAATGAGTTTAATCTTATAACCTAAATCATTTGCAGCTTCCATATCCTGAGCGCGAATTTTTGTAATACCTTCGCGGTAAACATTTTCGAGTTTAATTCTCTTTTTAAAAGCAATTGTTGCCAGAGTTGTAATTTTGTAAGCAGCATCAAAGCCTTCAACATCGCCTGTAGGGTCAGTTTCTGCGTAACCAAGCTCCTGAGCTTCTTTCAAAACATTCTCATAAGAGGCACCCTGAACATCCATTTTGGTAAGAATATAGTTTGTGGTGCCATTCAGAATTGCTTCGATTTTTGTAATATTATTTCCTGCCAGAATAGTTTTAATTGGCATTATAATTGGAATACCGCCGGCAATTGCAGCTTCATAAAGTACAACTTTATTGTGCTCTTCTGCAAAATTAAACAATTCCTCGCCATGCTTTGCAAGGAGTTCCTTGTTTGCCGTAACAATATGTTTGCCGTTTTTGATTGCAGTTTTAATAAGATCAAAAGCAGGATTTACTCCCCCTATTAATTCTGCAACAATATCAATTTCAGGATTGTTAACAATTTTATACGGATCATCCGTAATTATTGATACATCCAGCCCTTCAATATTTCTTGGCTTATTAATATTTTTTACAGCAATTCCGGCCACCTCAATATTTTTAAAATAGCGGAGAGTTTTAAAAACTCCGGAACCAACAGTACCAAGACCAATTATGCCGACTTTAATCTTTTTTCCTTCATTCTGCTTCGGCTGCAGAATATCTTTAACATTATTTTCCATAGAACAATCGTAACATAAAAAATATTTTTATAAAACAACAGCCCGAAATTCAATTCGGGCTGAAATTTTATTTATTTAATCCGGTTTTGGTTATTGTGTTATTATTTCTTACTATGCTGGAAGTATCATAACCTGTAATATTACCATTCACATCAGTTCTGGCTTTTTTAATAACAGTTTCAGAGTTAGCAGTGCCTGTAACATTTCTTTCTATGGATTTAACAAGCATTCCTTTTCTGTTGTATGATTTGAAAGAAGAAATATAATATCCTTTCGGATAAACATTTCCAAGACTGTCCAAATTACTCAAAGT